>NZ_JBVJIN010000114.1:0-1290 GCF_055586285.1 Actinokineospora sp. NPDC051303 | reverse complement strand
TCAGCGCCAGGAGGGGAGCCAGAGTTCGGCCTGCCAGCGCCATTCGGTGATGGAGTCGCCGTTGAGGATGGGCCAGAGCCAGACGAAGTTGGCCACGACCAACCCCACATACAACGCGACCACCAGAAGCCCGTTCCGCCGCCGCTCCGGGCCCATGTCCCGGGTCCCGAGGAAATGCCCCAACCCCAACACGATCCCCAACACCAGAAACGGCGCCATCGGAGTCGCGTAGAAGAAATACATCTGCCGGTCCAGATTCACAAACCACGGCAGCAACCCCGCCAGATACCCCGTGACCACCGCGGCGTAACGCCAGTCCCGATGCGCACCCATCCGCCACAGCCCCCACCCCAGCATCACCGGCGCCAACCACCACAACGCCGGGGTCCCGATCAGCATCGTCGCCGACACACACCGCGTCTGCCCACACCCCGCGGTCGACCCGTCGTAGTAATACAACATCGGCCGCAACCCCATCGGCCACGCCCACGGCTTCGACTCCCACGGATGCTGCGAATCCGGCTTCGTCACCAACTCCGAATGGAACCGCAACACATGCTCGCTATACGTGAACAAAGAACCGAGTGCCCCCCGCACCACCGACACCGGGTCACCCCCGGTGCTGGCGACCAGGTGCCGGTCCAAACCGGTCTCACTGCCGAACCACGCCCACCACGTCGACAGATACGCCAACACCACCACACCCACGAACACCCACACCGCAGGCACGGTGTCCCGCAACAACGTCCCCCACCACGGGCGCACCACCCCCGCCGCCCGCCGCGCCGTCACATCGAACAACACCGTGAGCAGGGCGAACGCGGCCACGAAATACAGCCCCGACCACTTCACCCCGCACGCCAACCCCAACAACACCCCGGCGCCCAGCCGCCACCACCGCACCCCCAACCGCGGCCCATAACGCGACTCCGACACCCACCCCTCGGTGACCGCGACCGCGAGGCGGGCGCGGACCAGGTCCCGGTCGGCCAGCACACACGCGAACGCCCCCACCACCAGTGCGGCCAGGAACGCGTCCAGCATCCCCATCCGCGACTGGACATGCGCCACACCGTCGGCGATCAGCAGCACCCCCGCCACCGCCCCCAACAGCGTGGACCGGGTCAGGCGGCGGGCGATCCGCACCACCAACACCACCATCACCACACCAGCCACCGCCGCGGAGAACCGCCACCCCCACCCCGTGTAGCCGAACAGCCACTCACCCACCGCGATCAACGACTTGCCCAACGGCGGATGCACCGTCAACTCATAACCGGCGTTGTCCTC
>NZ_JBVJIN010000112.1:0-1409 GCF_055586285.1 Actinokineospora sp. NPDC051303 | reverse complement strand
GGCTCTTGGTAGTTATGTGTGGGTGCGTTCGGGTAGGTCGGGGCGGTATCCGCCGAGGGCGAGGAGTGCGAGGGAGATGAGGTTGTGGGGGTGTTTGAAGCCGTAGGCGAGTCGGGTGAGTAGTCGGATTTTGGTGTTGGTGGATTCGGTCAGGGCGTTGGACAGGCCGTGGTCGAGGGTGGCGTGGATGGTGGGCAGTTCGGTGCGGATGGTGCGGGCGAGTTTGACGAACTCGGGTATCCGGCAGCGCGCCGCCCAGGACAGCCACTGGTCCAGGGCGTGTTTGCCGGGGTGGCCGCCGAGGGCGAAGACGTGTCGGAGTCCTTCTTTGAGCAGGTAGGCGCGGTGTAGTCGGGGGTCTGTTCTGGCGATCCAGGCGAGTTGGCGGTGTTGGTGGTCGGTGAGGTTCTCGGGGTTCTTCCACAACGCCCACCGGGATCGTCTGATGTGTTGGGCGGTTCCGGTCGAGGCGGGGCGGCCGCGTTGGTCGGTGCGGGTGCCTCCTGGTCGGTGTCGGGCGGTGTTCCAGGCTTGGCGGCGGATCTGGTCGAGTGCGTCGGTGGCCCACTTGACCACGTGGAAGGGGTCCGCGCAGCGGACCGCGTCCGGGCAGTACCGTGCGACAGTCCGGGCGATCCAGGCGGCCGCGTCTGCGGAGACATGGGTGATCCGCGCGCACCGGTCGGGCCCGAGTAGCTCGAAGAACGCGGCCAGCGTCGGTTTGTCGTTGCCCGGCGCCGCCCACACCAGCCGACCGGTGTCGTGATCGACCACCACCGTGAGGTACTTGTGGTGCTTTTTGTAGGAGATCTCATCGATCCCGATCCTGCGCAACCCCGCCAAGCGGTCCACCCGGGCGTCGATATCGGCCCGGACCCGGGAGACGATCGCACCGACCGTGGGCCACGCGACACGCATCAACGCCCCGACCGTGCTCCTCGACGTCGTGGTCGCCAACCACGCCACGGTGTCATCGAACGCACGGGTATGCCCGGCCCCGTGCCGCGCCCAGGGCACCGCGGCCACCACGACCCCATGCTCACGACACCGCACCCGCGTCGCGTCGGCCTCCACGAACGCCCGCACCGCCCCCAAGTCCAGCGCACGCCACCGCCGCCGCCCACGACCGGCGTCATACCGCGGACACCGCCGCGCACACACCCCGCACCGGTCACGATCCCGGGCCCGGACCCGCACCGCGACCACCACAACCCGCTCGACCTCATCGAACTCGACCGACTCCACCACCGCCGGATGCGCACCCAACAACCGACCCCATACCCTGACACCGGGCACGTCGTTCTCCGTCTACCTGGTTCCTGTTCCTCGACAGCTCAGAAACCTAGACCCAGCAACGACGTGCCCCCCAACTACCAGGGCACACCACCCACACATCAGTACGAAGAGCC
>NZ_JBVJIN010000111.1:0-1458 GCF_055586285.1 Actinokineospora sp. NPDC051303 | reverse complement strand
CCCAGCCTGCTGTGGAACAACGCGGGCCCGCCCGGATGCGCCGCACGGGCGCTGGCGAACTTCTCGATGAGGCGTTCGGCGTTCATGTCGTGCGCTACCACGACTTCGGTGTCGGTGACGATTGCGAACCCGTGCCCGTCGTCGTTCAGTAGCGCCCCGTTGGCCAACGCGGACTCGTCGGGCATGACCCCGGGCGGGAAGAAGGTCAGCAGGCACATGACAGGTCCTCCAGCTCCGCCAGCAGCGGCGCGTACCCGGGGCGCGCGGCCAGCCAGGACACGAACGCGCCCCATTGCCAGCCGCCGCGTCGGGCGATGTCGGACACGGTGATCTGGCGCGTGTACTCCACCGACGCCGCCGCCAATCCCAGCGCGGCCTGCACTTCCCGCCGGTCCAGGGAGCTGGCGAAGACCCGCAACTCGAACGTGTCGTCGTTGCGGGTGTTGATCGCTTGGTACCGGTCGCCCCGGGCACCTTTGGCGTAGTCCTTCACGTGCTCCCGGGCGTCGGAGTCGAACCGCGCCCACTTGTCCGAGCGGCGACGGGCCACGACGACCACCCGGTCGGCGTTGCGGTGCAGGAATTTCATCCACCGATACACGTGCGCGGGTGAGGCGAACGCGTCACGGCTGACATGCACGTGCAACCCGGTGCCGTCCGCGTCGCACCCGTGGTCACGGAGCCGCTCCAGCATCTCCCACGGGAAGTGGTTTATCGCCCACTCATAGGACATGGGGTGCGTGACGATCTCGAACCCGTGATCAATGGAGCTGTCCTCTTTCAAATACCCCAGGTTCCCAAGCCAGTCCGCCGCGATATCGGCGCAGCCGTCCAAACCCCTACGGGGGACGTTGATCTCGATCTCCGCCCCCAGAAACAGTGGACCGTCACCATAGAACTCGGGTTCCGGCTTGTATGAGTAATCATTGATCAAACGTGAATGTTCATAGCCGCAGGAATCACAGTATTCCCCCGCGCAGATCAACTCTCCGCAGCTCTCGCACCCCCAGTACTCATTCTCGGAACACCAGGAACAGATTTCCGCGCTGTGCGCGGTCCTGGTCAGGTGACGGCAGAGCAGCTCACAAGCATCGCATTCCGTGTAATGGAGGCGCGCGCATCGGCCGCAGACTTCGTCATCCTCATCGGTGGAATACGACTCCTGGGTGAAGTTCTCGCAGTAGCCGCACCTGTGGTAGTGATCATCGGCGCAGTCCTGGCAGATGTCATCACCTGCGACGGTGGCGACGGTGGAACCCACGCGTGCCTCGCAGCAAGCGCACGCGACCAGGCAGTCGGAACACACGTCCTCCACCAGGTCGGCGGAGGGTTGCCCGCACCGGTCGCACACGCTCTGGTCTATAATCAACATGGGCATAACGGAGCTACCTTCCGATATGTCAAGAGCGCCGTAAGGGATGGCCGTCCCTTACGGCGCTCGCCTGTTTCGTCCACACC
>NZ_JBVJIN010000110.1:0-1862 GCF_055586285.1 Actinokineospora sp. NPDC051303 | reverse complement strand
TGGTGGGGGTGGTTGGTGTCTCAGACACCGCACAGTGGATGCGTAGCATGTTTGTAACAAGCCCTCGGCCTATTAGTACCAGTCAACTCCACCCGTTACCAGGCTTCCATCTCTGGCCTATCAACCCAGTCGTCTACTGGGGGCCTTAACCCCTCACAGGGGGCGGGAGACCTCATCTTGGAACAGGCTTCCCGCTTAGATGCCTTCAGCGGTTATCCCTTCCGAACGTAGCCAACCAGCCATGCCCCTGGCGGGACAACTGGCACACCAGAGGTTCGTCCGTCCCGGTCCTCTCGTACTAGGGACAGCCTTCCTCAAGTCTCCAACGCGCGCGGCGGATAGGGACCGAACTGTCTCACGACGTTCTAAACCCAGCTCGCGTACCGCTTTAATGGGCGAACAGCCCAACCCTTGGGACCTACTCCAGCCCCAGGATGCGACGAGCCGACATCGAGGTGCCAAACCATGCCGTCGATATGGACTCTTGGGCAAGATCAGCCTGTTATCCCCGGGGTACCTTTTATCCGTTGAGCGACGCCGCTTCCACCAGCCAGCGCCGGATCACTAGTCCCGACTTTCGTCCCTGCTCGACCTGTCAGTCTCACAGTCAAGCCCCCTTGTGCACTTGCACTCAACACCTGATTGCCAACCAGGCTGAGGGAACCTTTGGGCGCCTCCGTTACCCTTTAGGAGGCAACCGCCCCAGTTAAACTACCCACCAGGCACTGTCCCTGAACCGGATCACGGTCCGAAGTTAGACACTCAGTACGATCAGAGTGGTATTTCAACAACGACTCCACAACCACTGGCGTGGCCGCTTCACAGTCTCCCACCTATCCTACACAAACCGAACCAAGCACCAATACCAAGCTATAGTAAAGGTCCCGGGGTCTTTCCGTCCTGCCGCGCGTAACGAGCATCTTTACTCGTAGTGCAATTTCGCCGGGCCTATGGTTGAGACAGTCGAGAAGTCGTTACGCCATTCGTGCAGGTCGGAACTTACCCGACAAGGAATTTCGCTACCTTAGGATGGTTATAGTTACCACCGCCGTTTACTGGCGCTTAAATTCTCAGCTTCGCCCCAAAGGGCTAACCGGTCCTCTTAACGTTCCAGCACCGGGCAGGCGTCAGTCCGTATACATCGTCTTGCGACTTCGCACGGACCTGTGTTTTTAGTAAACAGTCGCTTCTCGCTGGTCTCTGCGGCCACCAGATCCTAGCCCGCAAAGGGGCTTCAAACCCAATGGCCCCCCTTCTCCCGAAGTTACGGGGGCATTTTGCCGAGTTCCTTAACCATAGTTCACCCGAACGCCTCGGTATTCTCTACCTGACCACCTGTGTCGGTTTGGGGTACGGGCCGCATGGACACTCACTAGAGGCTTTTCTCGGCAGCATGGGATCACTCTACTTCGCCTCAATCGGCTATGCATCACGTCTCAGGATACGTGACCGACGGATTTGCCTACCGGTCTCCCTACACGCTTACACCAGTCACCAACAGCTGGCGGAGCTACCCTCCTGCGTCACCCCATCGTTTGGCTACTACCGGCTCAGATCCCGCGCTCCACACTTCATCCCCCGAAGGGAAATCATGCTTCGGGCGGTTAGTATCACCGACCTCACCAGGGACGCATCCACACGGGTACGGGAATATCAACCCGTTGTCCATCGACTACGCCTGTCGGCCTCGCCTTAGGTCCCGACTTACCCTGGGCGGATTAGCCTGGCCCAGGAACCCTTGGTCATCCGGCGGAAGAGTTTCTCACTCTTCTTTCGCTACTCATGCCTGCATTCTCACTCGCACAGCCTCCACGACTAGATCACTCTGCCGCTTCCCCGGCTGCACGACGCTCCCCTACCCA
>NZ_JBVJIN010000109.1:0-2410 GCF_055586285.1 Actinokineospora sp. NPDC051303 | reverse complement strand
CGGTGGTCTCGTGGGTGAGGCAGACGAACTGGGCTCGCGGGTTGCCGGTGAGGTGGACCAGGTCGCAGCCCCTGCTGCGGAGGACGGCGCGGATGGTTCCCTCGCGGAGGCCGTCGGCTTGGTCGCCGTAGAGGATCGCGCCGAGCAGCGCGATCACATCCGCGCCGGGGTGGTCCGGGGTGGGGGTGTCGTGCCCGTCCAGCTCGAACAGGCGTTCTCCGGGGTGGGTGGAGATCTCGGTGATGGTGACGCCGTTGACGGTGGCCGCGAGCGGGACGGCCTGGAGAGCTCGCACGAGTCGCCGGGCGTCGCTCTCGGAGGTGGCGGCGGATCGCGGAACGCGGGCCACCGCGCGGAGGTCGACGTCGAAGGCCCACCCGTCACCGGTCTCGGCGTCGGGCCCATCGGGGGAACTGGTGGTCGTCATGGTGGCTCCGTGTTCTGGACGTGAGCGGCCACGGGTTCTTTGCCCCGCGCCTGGTTGGGTTGGCGCAGGGCGGGAACCGTGTGGCGGCTGTGGGTTGTGTCAGTGGCCGTCCTGCGTGGTGGGCGGCGTGAGGTGGTCGGGCAGTTCGGCCCAGCGTGAGCCGGTGCCGCGCAAGGACAGCCCGGCCCCGGGTCCTGTCCCGGTGGTGGGGATCTGGTGCAAGGAGGTGACGCCCCTGGGGGTGTCGGTGTAGGCCGGGAGCAGCATGTAGCCGGGCACCTGTTTGTGTCCGTAGTGGATCGTGGTCGTCGTTTCGGCCGGGAGCCCGCTCAAGATCCGGGCGCGCAGCGTGTGTGACCAGGAGCGGGCTTCGGTGGTGTGCCAGTCGGCGGTGTGGCGGGAGCGGTCGTCGTAGCAGTCGAGCAGGCACAGGACCGCGACCGGGTGGAACATTCGTTCGGCCAGGTCCACCGCGCCCTCCCACGAACCTGTGGCGTGGATGCTGCGGTGGTGTTGGTCCAGGAGCATCCGGGCGACCGGGACCATGCCCGCCGCGGTGGTGATCAGCCCGGTGTGCAGGCCCGCGTTGGCCAGTCCGGCGATGTGCGCGCGGTGCAACCGCAACGAACTCATGGATTAAGCCCCTTCCATCGAGTGAGGATCGAACCGGGCGAACCTGCTCGATCACGATCAGGTTCGCGGCCGGTGATCATGGACAGCGCGGGGTCACCGGTCTTGCGGGTCGGCGTCCGCATGGTCGGAGCCGTCGACTCGGGTGTCGGCGAAGACCGCGAGGCCGACAGGTTCGTCTGGTTGGTAGATGCGCAGGTCCGTCTCGCCCCGGTTGCGCGCGTCGATGTCCGGGTCGTCCGGGCGTGGGGTGTGGACCTCGGCGATGACCGTGCCGTCGGGGTACTGGGTGACGGTGAGGATGTGTTGTCCGTCGGCGGTGCTCATGCCTGCTGCCAGTAGGCGGGCGGGCAGCCGGTAGAACCTCACCGGGGACTCGCCTGCCGGGTTGTTTTCGGTTGGGTTGTCGGGTTGTGGGGTCATGGCAGGTGTCCGGTGATGGGTTCGCCGCCGGTGAGGTGCGGTAGGTGTTGTTCGCGGAACCGTGCCCAGTCGCGTTCGGCGTTGGCGCGGGCCGCGGCCTGCCCTTGGCGGGAGGCGGTGTTGGTGGTGGTGTGGTTGAGGCGTTGGCGGACCAGCCAGGTCACCGCCTGCACCTGGTGGGCAGCCAGCGGCGTGGGTTCGGTGTGGGTGATCAGGTGCGCGGCGTGGTGGTAGAGCGCGGCCACGTGGTCGTAGTGCCGCTGGCCGACCGTCCCGGTGACCCGGGTTCGGCCGCGCAGCGGGGAGGTGTTGTACGCGGCGGCGGTCAGCCCTTGCCCGCAGGCCACCGAGAGGGCGTGGCGGTCGACCACGACCAGCGGTGTGGCGGGGTCGAGATCTCCGCCGTGTTCGATGAGGTGGGCGAACGCGCGGACTTTCGGGCCGGTCAGGACCTGGGTGTGGTGCTCGCCCGCGAGCAACCGGTCGGCGGCGTGGCGCTGGGTGGAGGTGGCGAGCAGCCCACACGAGGGCCCGCCGATGCCGTGTCCTGTGTGGATCACGCGGGCGGCGGTGAGCAGGTTGGTCAGCCACTGTTGCTGTGGCGAGTACAGGGCGATCATGCCCGCGCCGAGCGCGACGTCCCCGTGGGCGATGCCCCTGGCGATCCGGTGGGCGTCGGCGTACCAGCGGATGCCGTGGTCGCGTTCCCGCCTGGTGGCCTGTTCCCAGTGCCACAGGATGTTCTCGTGCTTCACCGGGTGCGCGCGGAACCAGGGGTGGTCGGACGGGCGGGCCGACGTCCGCGTGGTGCCGCTCATGAGCGGTGCCCGAAGTGGGTGAGGTCGGCTGGGACCCAGCAGACACAGGACCCGTAGTGCTCTCCGCAGTCGTCGCAGGTGCCGCAGGCCGTGCACATCCGGGTGACCGGGT
>NZ_JBVJIN010000108.1:0-2710 GCF_055586285.1 Actinokineospora sp. NPDC051303 | reverse complement strand
CCTCCTCCCGTGGGGTTCATGCGGGTGGGGAGGGGGGTTGGGTGGGTGGGGTTGGTGGGACCAAAACCACGCCTGGGGGGGGGGGGGTTGGGCCCCCCCCCCCCCGGGGGGGGGTGGGGGGGGCCCCCCCCCCAACATGACAAAGGCCGACCCAGTCCGCGCTCTCCGCGGACAAGGTCGGCCTTCGGCCGGGTGAGTGACGGGACTTGAACCCGCGGCATCCTGGACCACAACCAGGTGCTCTACCAGCTGAGCTACACCCACCATCGCTCCGCCGGACCGTTGGGCCCGGGGTGCGTGAACATCCTAGCGTGTCTGGTTCGGGGGGCGAAAACGGGTTAGGTCGGCGGGGGGTTGAGGACCGCTTCCGCGACGGCTTTGGCTTCTTCGGTGGTGGGGCCGGGCTGGGGGACGAAGGCGGTGCCGCGGTAGTAGCGCAGTTCGCGGATGGATTCGAGGATGTCGGCGAGGGCGCGGTGGGCGAGGCCTTTGTCGGGCTGGGCGTAGTAGATGCGCGGGTACCAGCGCCTGCAGAGTTCCTTGATCGAGGACACGTCGACCATGCGGTAGTGCAGGTGGGTGTCGAGGGCGGGCATGTCGCGGGCGATGAAGCCGCGGTCGGTGGCGATGGAGTTGCCGCACAGGGGCGCGGTCCTGGGTTCGGGGACCCAGGCGCGGATGTATTCGAGGACTTTCTGCTCGGCGTCGGCCAGCGTCAGGGTGGACGCCCGGACCTCGTCGGTGAGGCCGGAGCGGGCGTGCATGTCGCGGACCACGTCGGGCATGCCGTCGAGGGTCGCGTCGTCGGTGTGGATGACCAGGTCCACTCCGTCGCCGAGGACGTTCAGCTCGGAGTCGGTGACTAGGGCGGCGATCTCGATGAGGGCGTCTTTGCCCAGGTCGAGCCCTGTCATCTCGCAGTCGATCCATACCAGGCGGTCCATCACCTGTCGGAGCTTAGTCGCCTGGGGCTCGACCGCGGTCATGGTGATTGCCCGGCGCGTCCGAGCACGGTCGGCGACGGCGCGGTGACGGTGTGGCGGCGGTGTGCGTCCACTTGGCCTAAGCCCTGTGGCGTGACCGTCGGCTATGGATCACGCTGGAGCGCATGGGCAAGGACGTCGAGTCGACGGAGTTCACCCGGGCCGACCGGCAGCGGTTCCGGCAGAAGGTAAGGCGGTGCCTGGACGTCTTCGCGCAGATGCTGGCCGAGTCCAGGTTCGACGCCGACCGCCCGATGGCCGGGTTGGAGATCGAGTTGAACTTGGTCGACAGCGCGGGCGACCCGTCGATGCGCAACGCGCAGGTGTTGGCGGCGATCTCGGACCCGGCGTTCCAGACCGAGCTGGGCCAGTTCAACATCGAGATCAACGTGCCGCCGCAGCGGTTGGGCCCGGACGGCTTGAGCCGGTTCGAGGACCTGGTGCGCGCCGACCTCAACGAGGCGGAGGCGAAGGCGGCCAAGGGCGACTCGCACATCGTGATGGTCGGCATCCTGCCGTCGTTGCGGCGCGAGCACATCACCTTCGAGACCCTGTCGGCGAACCCGCGCTACAAGCTGCTCAACGAACAGGTGCTGGCTGCCCGCGGTGAGGACCTGGAGATCGACATCACGGGTGTCGAACGGCTGGTGGCCCAGGCTGATTCGATCGCCCCCGAGAGCGCGTGCACCAGCGTCCAGTACCACTTGCAGGTCGCGCCGGAGGATTTCGCGAAGTTCTGGAACGCCAGCCAGGTCGTCGCGGGCATCCAGGTCGCCTTGGGCGCGAACGCGCCGTACCTGTTCGGCAAGCAGCTGTGGGCCGAGACCCGCATCGCCCTGTTCGAGCAGGCCACCGACACCCGCCCCGACGAACTCAAGGCCCAGGGCGTGCGCCCGAGGGTGTGGTTCGGCGACCGCTGGATCACCTCGATCTTCGACCTGTTCGAGGAGAACGTCCAGTACTACTCGGCCCTGCTCCCCCTGACCGACGACGAAGACCCAGCGGAGGTCCTGGCCCGAGGCGACACCCCGCAACTGCACGAGCTTCGCCTGCACAACGGCACCGTCTACCGCTGGAACCGCCCGATCTACGACGTGGTCGACGACCGACCGCACGTGCGGGTCGAGAACCGCGTGCTGCCCGCGGGCCCTTCGGTCGTGGACACGATGGCGAACGGCGCGCTCTACTTCGGACTGGTGCGGGCGCTGGCCGACCAGGACCGTCCTCTGTGGACGCAGATGAGCTTCGCCGCGGCCACGGACAATTTCCACGCCGCCGCTCGCGCGGGCATTGACTCCCTGGTGTACTGGCCGGGAGTGGGGGAGGTGCCGGTCACGGAACTGGTGCTGCGTCGGCTGTTGCCGATGGCGCATGACGGGCTGGACGCCTGGGGTGTTTCGTCCGCGGACCGGGATCGGTTGCTGGGGGTGATCGAGCAGCGGTGCATCACCGGGCGCAATGGGGCTGTCTGGCAGGTGGAGACGGTGAAGGGGTTGGAGGAGACCACTTCGGTCAATCGGGAGCAGGCTCTGCGGGAGATGGTGCGGCGGTATGCGAAACACATGCATACCAACGAGCCTGTGCACACTTGGCCGGTTTCTTAGGGCTGTGCTCGTGTTGCCTGGGTTGTGGGGTTGCTCGATGGGGTGGAGTGGTTTCTTTGGCTCTTGGTAGTTATGTGTGGGTGCGTTCGGGTAGGTCGGGGCGGTATCCGCCGAGGGCGAGGA
>NZ_JBVJIN010000107.1:0-2837 GCF_055586285.1 Actinokineospora sp. NPDC051303 | reverse complement strand
CCGAACAGAGAAAGAGAGGGGGGGCGTGGTGTTCCATCCTCTCCCTTTTTTCCCCCCCCCCCCCCTGCTCCCCCCCCCCCCCGCCGCGTTTCACCCCGGCCCGACCGGCTACCCGACAAGGGAGAGGTGATGCCCCGTGCGCACTAGGCGGAACACCAGCGGGCAACCAGGGCCTAACATCGTCCCGGTGAGCCCGAAGCGGCCGAGCCCACTGCTGTGGCTCCGGTACGCCGTCGGCGGCACGCTGCCCGACGAGTACCGGCACTGGGTGCTGTGGGACCTGAGCTGCCGGACGTGGGTGCTGCGGCACTTCGCGCGGGTGATGGTCCTGTTCTTGCCGCTGTGGCTGCTGCTGCTCGTCCCCGGCCCGCTGTCGCTGCGGCTGTCGATGATCGTGCTCGGCTACATCACCGGCCTGTACTTCTCGCTGTCGTTCATCGAGGACGCGGCCGAGCGCAGGCTCATCAAGCACGGCTACCCGGCGGGCCTGAACCGGCGCATCCGCGAAGAGGCCGCCGCGCACGACCGCGCCGAGATCGTCGCCATGTACGCCGCCTACCACGACGAGCCCCGCCGGGACTGAGGGTCGGTGCCCTCTGGTAGACCAGCCGTCATGCCCGACCCCGACGCGCTGTTCCCGGTCGAGGTCGCCGCCCCGGTGAAACCGCAGGCCAAGACCCGACCCCCGGACAAGGGAAAACCGGCCGCCAAAGGCCGACCGGCTCCCGCGGCCGAACTCCCGGTCGCCCGTGTCTACGTCGACGTCCCCTTGGCGCACCTCGACCGCACCTACGACTACCTGGTGCCCGCCAAGTCCGACGCAGAGGCCAATCCCGGCTGCCGCATCCGGGTCCGCTTCGCCGGGCAACTGGTCGACGGATACCTCCTGGAGCGGGTCGCCGAGTCCGACCACCCCGGCACGCTCCAGTTCCTCGACCGTGTGGTCTCCCCGGAGCCAGTGCTCACCCCCGAGATCGCCCGCCTGTGCCGCGCCGTCGCCGACCGCTATGGCGGCACCATGATCGATGTCCTGCGCCTGGCCATCCCACCCCGCCACGCCCGCGTCGAGGCCGAGGAGCCACCCCCGCCCGCTCCCCGCCCGCCCGCCCCGGACCCGGCGGGCTGGGCCCGCTACCCCCGCGGCGCCGCGTTCCTCGACGCCGTCCGCGCCAGCCGCCAAGCCCACGCCGTCTGGCAGGCCCTCCCCGGCGAGGACTGGCCCCGACGCCTGGCCGAAGTCGCCACAACGGCGGCGTCGGCAGGCAAGGGCGCGGTCATCGTCGTCCCCGACCACCGCGACGTCGCCCGCGTCCACGCCGCCTGCGTCGCCCTGGCGGGCAAGGAGGCCGTTGTCGCCCTCTCAGCGGACCTAGGGCCAGCCAAGCGCTACCGCTGCTGGCTGACCGTGCGCCGGGGCGGCGCCCAGATCGTCGTAGGCACCCGAGCCACCGCCTACGCCCCCGTCACCGCCCCCGGCGCCCTGATCGTCTGGGACGACGGCGACGACCAGCACTCCGACCCCCGTTCCCCCTACCCCCACGTCCGCGACGTCCTGATCCAACGCGCCCACCTCAGCGGCGCCGCTGTCCTTGTCGCAGGTTTCGCCCGCACCGCCGAGGCTCAACTCCTGGTCGACTCCCGCTGGGCCCCAGAAATCGTCGCCACCCGCGACCAGATCCGCGCCGCGGCCCCCCGGGTGACCGCCATCGGCGAACACGACAGCCAACTGGCCCGCGACCCAGCCGCCCGCACCGCCCGCGTCCCCTCAGTGGCCTTCGACGCGGCCCGCACAGCACTGTCGGCAGGCCACCCAGTCCTGGTGCAGGTCCCCAGAAGAGGCTATGTTCCCGCCCTGACCTGCCAGGACTGCCGCACCCCCGCCCGCTGCCGCAAGTGCGCGGGCCCCCTGGGCCTGGGCCAGGCCACCGTCCCCGCCTGCCGCTGGTGCGCCGCCACCGACGCCAACGTCAAATGCGCCAACTGCGGCTCCAGAAAACTCCGAGCCACCATCATCGGCGCCAAGCGAACAGCGGAAGAACTAGGCCGAGCTTTCCCCGGCTACCCCGTCCGCACCTCCGGCGCCCAAGAGGTGCTGTCAACGGTCGACGCCCGCCCCGCCCTGGTGGTAGCCACCCCCGGCGCCGAACCAGTAGCGGAAGACGGCTACGGCGCAGCCCTACTCCTAGACGGCTGGGCCCTCCTCAACCGCGCGGACCTCAGAGCGACAGAAGAAGCCCTCCGCCGCTGGATGACCGCCGCAGCCCTAGTCCGCCCGGCATCCCAAGGCGGCCGAGTAGTGGTCATGGCCGAATCAGCCACCACACCGGTCCAAGCCCTGATCCGCTGGGACCCGGCCTGGCACGCAAGCATCGAACTGGCGGCCCGCACCGAACTGGCCTTCCCCCCAGCCGTCCGCATGGCCTCCATAGACGGCCCCCCCACCGCCCTAGCCCGCTTCCTGGACGACTTCCCCCTACCCCCCACAGCCGAAATCCTCGGCCCCGTCCCCCTGGCCGACCCACTCCCACCAGGCCAACCACCCCGCGAACGCGCCCTGATCCGCGTCACCAGAAACCACGGCAAAGCTCTAGCCACCGCACTGGCAAAAGCTCAAGCCATCCGCACAGCCCGCAAAGACCCAGACCCCCTACGCGTCCAACTAGACCCCCTTGACCTCATCTAGGAGATAAGAGGAAAAGCCCAACCCCGACAAGGCGCCGATCGCCCGCCAAGTGCTGGATCGGGTGGAGTGGTTTCTTCGGGGGAGAAGGAAGATCGCTAAGCTGGCTGCGCGCGTGTGAGGCCGTAGGCTTCCCACCCGTCTTTCACACGGCGAT
>NZ_JBVJIN010000106.1:0-3040 GCF_055586285.1 Actinokineospora sp. NPDC051303 | reverse complement strand
CTGGGGACCACGTGTTCGCCGGTCGCCGGGTGCACGCGACATCCCGCCAGGGCCAACAGGTCGTCCGGCAGGTCCGTGCCGCGGTCGGCGATTTCCCGGAAGTTGCGGGCGCCGGCCAGCACCGCGAGCACCATCACGGTCAGCACCGCGCCGATCTGGTGGCGGATGCCCCGCAGCTCGCGTGGGTCGGTTACTCCTCCGAACATGTCGGCCAGCGCCCGTACACCGGCGGCACCCGCATCGGGTTGACCGGTGGTCGAGCTACACGAATCCGGGGCGTGCGACACTGACAACGGTGGCCTCTTGTTCTGCGACGTGCTTGGTGTGAGAACCCGCATCATCGCAGGCGAGAGGCCACCACCTTGTCTCGGCGTCACGAGTCGACAGCGCTCCGGCCCGACTTCACACCAAGATCACAAGCTTTGAAATTCCTCTGGGTTACAAGCCTCGGACTGTACAGCGAGTTCCACTCAGGAAGACTTCAGGATTGGCGAGTTCCGTGTGACGAGAATATTGCTCAAGAATCGAGCGTTCTCGCCGGTGAACTTGAATGTCTGATTTCCGGGGGTGTACTCCAGCACTGACGCGAGCAGGTACCCCTGATAGTTAAAAGACTTCTTCCCCGCAGGAACGGAAAATTGGTATGTTTCAGTAGTCGACTTCGACCATTGCTGAGTAAAGGTGAGCTCAAAAGTCATACTACTTCCGACTTTTGCGAACTTCAGGTCGACCTCGGCCGACGCGGACCAGCCGATTTTTTCCGAAATCGAGAAGGTGAAACCTGTGGTAATACTCTTGCTGTAGGTTGTCGTCGAATCTGAACTCGTGTTGTCAATGGTGCCGATGTGCTGCAGACTTGCCGAGTACATCACGATGACTTGTTGACGTTCCGAGGACCACGGCAGCAGCGGCAATCCACCGTTGAACGCATCCTTGTTGGCACTCGGCAACTTGTCGAATATCTTCACTTTGTTTTCTTTGCCGATCTTGAGTTCGACCTCGGTTGGCACGTCGGCCATCAGATTTCTCCTTCAATCATCGCGATTCTTGCGTGGGCGACTCAGGCGTTTTTTCGCAACCAATCAGCGTGGTAGGTGATCACCTCGTCACTCGTGTAGACGGCAGCCCTGGCTTTGACGTCGACATACCGGTCCGCCTTCTCTTTTTTGCTGCTGTAATTGGTCAGCTTTATATCCCAGTTAACAGTCATGACGCCGACGATGTCCGCAACCGGGTAGTTGTTCTTGTTTCCGTCAGTGTTCGCATCTTTCCAGTTCTGCGCAAGGAAAATGACCCTACTATTCTTGTCTTCGTAATTCTTTCCCTTGTTGTAGGGCTTGATAATGTTGGTGAAGGTTGCCTCAGTGTCACTCTTGTCCAATCCTCCGACAAGGGCTTGTGAAGCGACGTTGGCAATGTCGACGAACAAAGACTTGATAGTACCCGGGTCAGCTTTACCGCTCTTGTCGTCGACGGTTTTTGGGTGTGCGCGATCGGCGACAAACTTGTACTTCGGATCGTTCTTGAACTGCTTCTCGAGTTTCTCGAAATTGCTTTCCTCCTGAATGGTGGCCAACTCCGTCATGTAGCCGCACCCGTATTCTGGACCTCCGACTTTCCAGTTTCCGACCCCAGTGCCCTCCAACTGCCGAAGAGACAGGGCGCCAATAACTTCCAGAGCATGCGAACCGGTGTCCCGCAGCACCGACAGGAAGCGGACCTGATCGTTGCCGGCATCGGCCAAGGCTTCGCGCAGATCACCCAGCCGAACCCCGTTGGATGTACCTGCCCCGCGACCGGTCAACTCGGAGAGCAGGTTCGCGGCCACGAGGTCGTCGCTGACCAGTTCTTCTACGAAGTGGCTGGTAGCGATGTCACTGCTGCCCAGGTGAACGAAGAAGTCACGTGCAAGCGGACTGCTCCCCCTCACCTTGTCGATGGTGGACAACGCGGTAGCGTGGACGTTCTCGCTGTCGCCGGTCTTCTTCCTGGCGATCAGATAAGACTGCACTTTGCCGTTGTAAACGGAATCGCGCACATTGTCGAGGTGCTCCCTAAGCTTCTCGTCATTCGTGTCGGGACATGTCAACCCAATTGCGCGCAACTGTTCCCTCAGTTTTTGTACGGTGTACCTGTCCGGCGTCGTCTTTGCCAGCTTGATCTTCACGCCACTTGGTTTACCGACGCGACCCTCGTTCGAGGTGAGGTTCTCCTGCATGAAACATCTCCTTGTGGGCGGATTTTGCAATGATGAAAGCTCTGATCGAGTCGATTAACAGGAGTCTGCGCCACTCGCTCGGAACACACGACCGGAGGGGGTCAGCGGTATAGGCCGTGCGAGCGGACGGCGATGTCAGTCGCGGAAGCCCAGCGGGAAGCGCCCTGCGAACAGTGAAGACACTCACTGGAATGATCGCAACAGCAACGTTGCGTCAAGCAGCGAACATCCGGAAGCGCGGTTTGACACCAATATGTCGCCCCATGGTGTCATCGACTCGGTGGTCGAACGCGCTGCGCCACGCCCGAAGACACGTACTGACACCACAGGTGTGAACTCAAGAATTACCGACAGGCGATTTCAGCAGGGCTGCGGATCCCGGACGCATTACTTCGACACCTGCAAGGGTGAACCAACCGACGAACGGTCGCTTGGTGAAGGACTGAAGCCTTTGTCACGATGGCACGGAATGCAGCCCTGGTTGCCGCCACCACCGGCGGCTCGACGCGCCCGCCGCGCGAGTCCAGGTAGGTCCGGACCCAACGCACCACCTGCGCCTGATCCTCCACCAGGTACACCTGCGCCGTCGTGGACAGGTGCCGGTGGCCGAGGATGGTCTGCACGTCGCGCAGCGACAACGCCTCGTCGCGCGCCATGCGCAACGCCGTGGTGTGCCGCAGATCGTGCATCGACCAGTTCGTGCCCAGCAGCGCGTTCACCCGCCGGAACACCGCCCGCAACGCCTCGTAGTTCATCGGCTGACGCTGCAGCCCCGAGCCGCGGTCACGGTGCCGCAACGTTCACCACACCGGATCCTGCGCA
>NZ_JBVJIN010000105.1:0-3439 GCF_055586285.1 Actinokineospora sp. NPDC051303 | reverse complement strand
ACTGGCCAGAGCCAAAGGCAGCCCGGTGGCCGGTATCTCCCGCTTGGAACGCGGCCAGTTCTCCGTCTCGGGCGAGATGTTCGGGTTCCGCCAGCTCGCCACCCCGCTCTGCCTGATCCACCACCCCGCCAGCCCGCTGCGCCTGGAAGAGGTGATCGACCGCGCCCGCTGCTGGCACCGCGACGACCCGTTCGGTCGGGACCATGACCGTAGGTGGTTCAGGCGGTGGCGGGGTGTCTCGGTGTCGCGCCGGGGGTTCGGTCGAGGAGCCCGGTGATCGTGTCGACCACAGGCAGGAGGTTGTCCGGGGCGATGCGTCCGGGCATGGTGAGGTAGACGATCCCGGACTCGAAGGCCAGTGGCAGGAACGTCCCGTAGGGGAAGCCCAGGGATTTCGTCTGGGTGAGAAGCCATTCCGAGGCTTGGAGGTTGAGCACCTTTGGCGCGGTGGCGAGGTCGCTGGTGTAGAGGATGAACTCGTGGTCCAGGGCGTCGGGCAGCGTCACGGGCAGCCATGGGGCCTGTTCGCGGGCGGCGGTGAGGGGAACTTCGCTGACCCATCCATGCTGCAGGGCTTGGGGGCGGCGCGGCGCCAGCGGGCTGGCGTGCACGCGGCGGCAGATTTTCAGCGGTGTCAGATGTGCGGTGGCTACCTCGATCCTGTGCTCGTGGTAGGTGTTCGCGCCGTTCGAGCCGCGTTTCCTCATCGACGCCTCGGTCACGCGGACGTGCCACGGGCCCCGCTCGAAGTCCATGGCCACGGTGAATCGGGGCCGTGACAGCGTCCCGAGCCAGTTGATCAGGCCGCCGACCTGGTTTGCCAGCGGCCCCCGAAGGTCGGCCGACCACGCGCGTGCTCCGTCTCGACCGGTGATCGTCCCGCCGACGTCCGCCGCGAGCGCGGCCAGCGCGTCGGCGTGCTTGCGTTCCGCCTTCTTGTCCGTGCGCCACAGTCGCCAGGCCACCAGGCCAAGCAGCGCCGCGCAGACGAGCACGAACAACGAAGTCTTCAGGTAGAAGCCATCCATGATCAGAGGTCCAGATAGCCTTCTATGCGCTGCTTGGAGTGGTCGGTGCCGGTGTCGTCGTACTCGTCGGCCTTCTGATAGTTGCCCATATTCCGCAGCGGTTTGTCAATGCCCGCGCTCGCGCCGGATCCGACGCCGAATTGTGACCGCGCCGTGTCGACAGCAGCCTTTCCTACCGATTTGCCGAACCCGCCCTGTAGTCGCTCGCCGAGCATCCCGTCCTTGCTCCACAGCTTGACCACAGGCGACTTATTGCCGAGGTCCTTGGCGATGTCCGCGAAGTTGCTGTTGACCTGCTTGTTCGCCATGGAGCGCTGAAAGGCGGTCCGCACGTTCCCGACGCGGTTAGCCAGGTTGCGCAGGAAAGCCATGACCTTGTCCAGGAATTGGCGCAACCTGGCGATGATTCGGGCCACCCGGCTGCCGGTGGCCGCTACCCGCACGCCGGTCGCGGTCCCCGCTGCGGCGGTGGACGCCCCGAAGCTCGGCACGGCGGCAGCCAGCGCGGGAATCCAGATCATGATCAGCCAGGTGATGAGTTCGGTGAGGATCGCCTTGATGAAGTCCTCGATGATGGTCATGACCATGCTGGAGGTCTGCAACATGCGCGCGAGTTCCCCGGCTTGGCCCGCGACCCCGTCGATGCCGTTGGCGAACTCGCCCAGTTTCGTGCTGGCCACGTCTGCCGCGTTGCCGCCCCAGTTTTGCACGGAGTTCTGCAGGTCTTGGTCGAACGTCTTGCGTAGGTCGGCCACGCCCTTGGCGATGGCGTTGAAGTTTTCCGCCGCTTGAGACAGCGCGGGGCCGTCGCCGCTGACCATGTGGATCGCGTTCTCCAGCGGTTCCACGACGCTGATGAGGAAGTTCAGCCCCTGCCCGACCAGCCAGCCGATCGGGTCCAGGGCGATGCCGTACGCGGATGTGCCGAGCGATCCGAGCAACGCGGTGCCCTCGGAAGCCAGCCCGAGCAACTCCGAACCGTCCGCACCGTCGCTGAGCTTCCCTTGCGCCTCACGAGTCTTGAGGTAGGCGCCGTAGAAGGGCGTGGCTTGCGCCATCTTCTGGCCCGTGGTCTTCTCGCCGACGGTGATCTCCACACCGCCTGCTTTGGTCTTCTCTTCTGTCATCGGGATATCCTGCCCCGCTACCTGTCAATCTCGATCTGCATGCCGTTGAACAGCTTCTTCAACGCTTCCTCCTGCTCCGCATAGCCTTGCGCCGTGCCGCGAAATTTGTCCGCACCGGACTGCAAGCCCCGCTGCAGGTCGGTGAACATGTCCTTGAGGTCGCTCAGCAGGTTTGTGTAGTCCTGTTTGACGAACAGGCCGTACACGCCCCATGACTTGTTCGACACGTCAGCCTGGTTCACGAGTCCCGCGATCTCGCTCGCGGTGCCGCGGTGTCCGTCGAGCTTTCCCGCGAACTGCCGGAGTTCCTCCGGACTGACGTCGAAACCGGTCACCGCGTCCTCCTGGGCGTCGTCTGCTGCGGGCTGAACACCGTCACATTCCCTCGTCGTTGTAGAAGTCGAGGAAACGGTCTTCCTTCTTCGGCGGTGGACCTGACACCGGCCACGGGTCGCCCCCGAAGACGTTCTCGTCCGAGAAGTCGTCGTCGTGTTCCGGCACGGGCCTGCGGGGAGGGGCAGGCGGCCGGACCGGACCTGGCCGCGGCGTCGGGTGTGCGGGCGGGGCCGTGGTGGGAGGACCGGGTGGCGGCTGCTGCGCGTCCTGTTCGACGGTGGCCCGCAGTTCCTCGGGTGTCATGCCGAACAACTGGGCCTGGGTCTCCAGCACCTGGTCGGTGAGGTTCATGTCGTCGCCGAGCGCGTTCTCCACGATCCCCGCCTGGCGGCGCGCAGCCTCCGCCACCGCCAGTCGCAGCGTCGACATCAACTCGGCGGCCAACGCGTGCGGCGACCGACGCATGGCCTGATCGGTCAACCGGATGTCCTTGATTGACCCGGACGGGCCCGCGACGATGGTCACAGCCCTGTCGGGAGACGTCGCCACAGCCTCCAAGTCGGCCAACTGCTGCTGCATCTCGCCGATGCCAGCGAACTGCTGGTCGACTCGATGCAGTTGGGCCTGAAACCGCTCGAACTGAGCGACAAGCTGGTCGAACTCAGCTGACACGCCACGACCTCCCGGGAAGTTCCGACTCCATGACCTGATGCCGCCGTCAGCGGACCATGGTGGCAGCGAACAGGCCAACCGGAGGCGAAACAGGCAAAAGAGTAGCCGGGTGAACAGTGGCGGCCACCGAGCCGCCCCCTGCCGCGCGGACAAGCCCCGGGGATGGCCTGGTGATCGCTGTGCTGGCTCGCGTAGCCGTCGGCCAATTTACTGTGGGAGCCGGAATAGTGACGGCCCTAGCTTCCCACAGCGTCGCACCGACCAGTTGAGACCAAG
>NZ_JBVJIN010000104.1:0-4390 GCF_055586285.1 Actinokineospora sp. NPDC051303 | reverse complement strand
TCGTCGTGGGCGATGTGCTCGGCGATCCCGGGTATTGGGTTGGGCAGGTGCGGCAGCCGGTCCGGTTCGCCGACGCCGTGCGGACCATGGCGGACGCGGACGTCACCACGCTGCTGGAGTTGGGACCGGACGGCGTGCTTACCGCGGCCGTCGACGATCTCGACGGGATCGCGGCCGTGGCGATGCTGCGGCGGGACCGGCCTGAGGCGGTCACCGCCGTGACCGCGCTGGGTCTGCTGCACGCCAGGGGCGTTCCGGTGGACTGGCGGGCGTTCTTCGCGGACAGCGGCGCCGGACGGGTCGCGTTGCCGACCTACCCCTTCCAGCGCGAGAGGTTCTGGCTCGACTCCGGGGCGGTCGCGGTTGACGCCGACGGCCTCGGCCTGACCGCGACCGGCCACCCGCTGCTGGGCGCCGCGGTGGACGTCGCCGACAGCGGTTCGGTGGTGTTCACCGGCAGGCTCGCGCTGGACACCCACCCCTGGCTCGCCGACCACGGGGTCCTCGGCGCGGACGCGGTGCTTCCCGGCACGGCCTTCGTGGAGTTGGCGGTCTGGGCAGGGCGGCGCCTCGACCTCGGCCGGGTCGACGAGCTGACCCTGGCCGCGCCGCTGTTGATCCCGGCGCGCGGCGGTGTGCACCTGCAGGTCGTCGTGGGCGCGTCGGACGAGGCCGACCGACGCGCGGTCGAGGTCTACGCCCGGCTCGACGGACGACCGTGGGTGCGCCACGCGAACGGTGTCCTCGCACCCGAGGAGGACACCGCACCGGAAGCGCTCACCGAGTGGCCGCCCGCGCCCGCGGCCGAGGTTGACCTCGCCGAGGTGTACGACGGGCTCGCCGAGCGCGGCTACGCCTACGGGCCCGCCTTCCAGGGGCTCCGACGCGCGTGGCGGACCGACTCGGCGGTGTTCGCCGAAGTCGCCGCCACGGTCGACGCGACCGGGTTCGTGCTGCACCCCGCCGTGCTGGACGCGGCGCTGCACGGGCTGCTGCTGCCCGGCGTCCTGCCGGATGGCGACCGACCCGCGCTGCCGTTCTCCTGGTCCGGAGTCGAGATCATTGAGCCGGGGGCGACCGCGCTGCGGGTGCGGTTGTCCCTCGACGGCCCGGGCGTGGTCTCGCTGGCGATCGCCGACGACACGGGCGCCCCGGTCGCCAGGGTGGCGTCGCTGGTCCTGCGGCCGGTGTCCCCGGAGTCGCTGCGCGCCGCGGACGGTCTTGACGGCCTCTTCGCCGTCGAATGGACCCGGATCAAGGTGTCCAACCCCGCCGACCACGAACTCGTGGTCGAGGACGTGCCCGCGCCGACCGCGCCGGACGTGGCCGCCGCCGTGCACGAGACGACCGCGCACGTGCTGGACCTTGTCCAGCGCACGCTCGCCGACGAGGCCCGGCCGAGGGTGGCCGTGGTGACCAGGGGCGCGGTCTCGGTCGATGGCTCCTCGCCCGCGCTCGCCCACACCGGGGCCTGGGGCCTGATGCGCTCGGCGCAGACCGAGAACCCCGACCGGTTCGTCCTGGTCGACACCGATGACGAAGACCGCTCGCACGCGGTGCTCGGCCGCGCCCTCGCCGCGGGCGAACCCCAGCTGGCGATCCGCGCGGGCGAGGTGTTCGTGCCCCGGCTGGTCCGCGAGAGCGGCGCGGCGGTCCCCGCGCCGGACTGGAGCCGCGGGCCAGTGCTGATCACGGGGGCCACCGGCGAGTTGGGCGGGGTGGTGGCCCGCCACCTGGTCACCGAGCACGGCGTCACCGACCTGCTGCTTCTCAGCCGCAGAGGGCCGGACGCGCCCGGCGCGGCGGAATTGCGCGCCGAGCTGACCGCACTCGGCGCCAAGGTCACCGTGGTGGCCTGCGACGTCGCCGACCGGGACGCGCTGGCCGCGGTCCTGACCGCCTACCCGGTGAGCGCCGTCGTGCACACGGCCGGTCTGCTCGACGACGGCGTCGTGGACTCGCTGACCGCCGCGCGACTCGCCGCCGTATTGCGGCCCAAGGTGGACGGCGCGTGGAACCTGCACGAACTGGTCGGCGAGACGGCGGCGTTCGTGGTGTTCTCCTCGATCGCGGGCGTCGTCGGCAGCGCCGGGCAGGCCAACTACGCGGCGGGCAACGCCTTCCTCGACGCGCTCGCCCAGCACCGCCGCGCCGCCGGGCTGCCCGCCGCCTCGCTGGCGTGGGGCATGTGGGCGTCCTCCGGCGGGATGACCGGCGACCTCGGCGAGGTCGACGTCCGGCGGATCACCCGCGCAGGCCTGCTGCCGCTGACCCCGGTTGAGGCGATGCGGCTGTTCGACGCGGCCATGACCTCCCCGACCGCCTCGCCCACTCTCACCAGGCTCGACCTCCCGGCGCTGCGGGCGAGCGGCGACACCCTCCCGGCGGTGTTCCGCGGCCTCGTGCCTGTTCGCCGCCGGGCCCAGACCGGCTCGCTGAAGCGCAGGCTCGCGGGCCTCACGCGGCAGGAGCGGGTGCGGGCGCTGGTCGACATCGTCCGCGCCCACGTCGCCTCGGTGCTGGGGCACGCCGATCACTCGGTGATCGACGCCGACCGCGCGTTCCAGGACCTCGGGTTCGACTCGCTGACCGCGGTGGAGCTGCGCAACCAGCTCAACGTGACCACCGGCCTGCGGCTGCCCACGACGCTGGTGTTCGATCATCCGACCCCCCTCGCCCTGGCCAGGCACCTCGACGCCGAGGTCCCCGGTGGGGAGAGCGCGGCGCCCCCGGTCGCCGTGGCCGCGGTGGACAGCGCGGAGCCGATCGCCATCGTCGGCATGGCGTGCCGCTACCCGGGCGGCGTCTCATCCCCGGCGGACCTGTGGAACCTCGTGGCAGGCGGCGGCGACGCGGTCTCCACGTTCCCCACCGGGCGCGGCTGGGCCGAGGACCTCTACGACCCCGACCCCGACCGCCGGGGCAAGAGCTACGTCCGCGAGGGCGGGTTCCTGCACGAGGCGGGGGAGTTCGACGCGGAGTTCTTCGGGATCTCCCCGCGCGAGGCGCACGCGATGGATCCGCAGCAGCGGCTGCTGCTGGAGACCGCGTGGGAGTCGGTGGAGAGCGCCGGGATCGACCCCTCGACCCTGCGGGGCGGCCGGACCGGGGTGTTCGCCGGAGTCATGTACCACGACTACGCCTCCCGCGTCCGCGAGGTGCCCGATGACCTTGAGGGTCTGCTGGCCAGCGGGAACGCGGGCAGTGTCGCCTCGGGCCGGGTCGCCTACACCCTCGGCTTCGAGGGGCCTGCGATCACCGTCGACACCGCGTGCTCGTCGTCGCTGGTGGCACTGCACCTGGCCGCGAACGCGCTGCGCCAAGGCGAGTGCGATCTCGCCCTGGCCGGTGGTGTGACGGTCATGTCCACCCCGACCGCGTTCGTGGAGTTCTCCCGCCAGCGCGGGTTGGCCGCCGACGGCCGGTGCAAGCCGTTCGCCGCCGCCGCGGACGGCACCGGCTGGTCGGAGGGCGTCGGGCTGCTACTGGTCGAGCGCCTCTCCGACGCCGAGCGCAACGGGCACACGGTGCTCGCGGTGCTGCGTGGTTCCGCAGTGAACCAGGACGGCGCGTCGAATGGCTTGACTGCCCCGAATGGTCCGTCGCAGGAGCGGGTGATTCGCCAGGCGCTGGCCAACGCGGGCCTGCGTCCGTCCGATGTGGACGTCGTGGAGGCGCACGGGACCGGGACGCCCCTGGGCGACCCGATCGAGGCGCGAGCCCTGTTGGCGACCTACGGCCAGGACCGGTCCGAGCCGCTGTGGCTGGGATCGCTCAAATCCAACCTGGGGCACACCCAGGCCGCCGCGGGGGTCGGCGGTGTGATCAAGATGGTCGAGGCCATGCGGCACGGCGTGCTGCCCCGCACCCTGCACGTGGACGAGCCGACCCCGCATGTCGACTGGGAATCGGGCGCGGTGGCGCTGCTCACCGAGCCGAGGGAGTGGGCCAAGGCCGGTCCCCGGCGCGCGGCGGTGTCCTCGTTCGGGATCAGCGGCACCAACGCGCACGTGATCATCGAGCAGGCGGCGCCCGCCGAGCGAGCGGAACCTGTCGCGCAGCCGGTGGTGCCGTGGGTGCTGTCGGCGAAGTCAGCCGACGCGCTCGCCGCCCAGGCAGCCCGCCTCGCCGCCTTCGCCGAGGAGACCGCAGCGCACCCGCTCGACGTCGGCTTCTCGCTCGCCACCGGGCGGACCGCCTTCGCGCACCGGGCCGCGGTGGTCGGCGCGGATCGCGCGACGCTCGTCGAAGGGCTGCGGTCGCTCGCCGCGCGCAAGGTCCGCGGCGGCGAGGTTGGGTTTTTGTTTACTGGTCAGGGTGCGCAGCGGGTGGGGATGGGGCGTGAGCTTCATGGGGCGTATCCGGTGTATGCGGAGGCGTTTGAGGTGGT
>NZ_JBVJIN010000103.1:0-4933 GCF_055586285.1 Actinokineospora sp. NPDC051303 | reverse complement strand
CGCCTCCGCATACACCGGATACGCCCCATGAAGCTCACGCCCCATCCCCACCCGCTGCGCACCCTGACCAGTAAACAAAAACCCGACTTTGCCGCCCGTGGGCCGGTCTTGGGCGCTCGGCGTGCCACCCGAGGCCAGGTCCCGCAGTCCGGTCAGAAGCTCATCGCGGTCGCGGCCGACGACCACCGCCCGATGCTCGAACGCCGACCGGCCCGTGGCCAACGAGAAGCCCACCCGCACCGGCTTCTCCTCGGCTGCGATGGGCAGCAGGCGCTCGGCCTGTTCGGCCAGCGCGGCCGGGGTCTTCGCCGAGAGCACCCAGGGCACCGCCGGGATCTGCGCGGGACGCGCCTGCTCGTCGATGGGGAACTCTTCGACGATGATGTGCGCATTGGTGCCGCCGAACCCGAACGACGACACCGCCGCCCGCCTGGGCCGGTTCACCGACGGCCAGTCCCGCGCCTCGGTCAGCAGCCGCACCGAACCGGTGTCCCAGTCGACATGCGGGGTCGGCTCGTCGACGTGCAGAGTGCGGGGCAGCACGCCGTGCCGCATGGCCTCGATCATCTTGATCACACCGCCGACACCCGCGGCTGCCTGCGCGTGCCCGATATTGGACTTCAACGACCCCAACCACAACGGCTCAGACCGGTCCTGACCATAGGTCGCCAACAACGCCTGCGCCTCGATCGGATCGCCCAACGTCGTGCCCGTCCCATGCGCCTCCACAACATCCACATCGGACGAAACCAAACCCGCGTTCGCCAGCGCCTGACGAATCACCCGCTCCTGCGACGGACCATTCGGGGCAGTCAAACCATTCGACGCGCCGTCCTGGTTCACCGCGGAACCACGCAGCACGGCCAGGATCCGGTGACCGTGCTTGCGGGCGTCCGACAGCCGCTCCAGCAGCACTAGGCCGACGCCCTCGGACCAGGCAGTGCCATCGGCCGCGGCCGCGAAGGACTTCACCCGGCCGTCCGGCGCCAGACCGCGCAGCCGGGAGAACTCGACGAATCCGGTGGGGGTGGCCATCACGGTGGCGCCGCCCGCCAATGCGAGATCGCATTCCCCGGCCCGCAGCGCGTTCGCGGCGAGGTGCAGGGCGACCAGCGAGGACGAGCAGGCAGTGTCGACGGTGACCGCGGGCCCCTCAAAGCCGAAGGTGTAGGCGAGCCGCCCCGAGGCGATGCTGCCCGCGCTCCCGCTGAGCAGGTAGCCCTCGTAGCCCGCGGACGGCAGCGCGGGCCGCGAGCCGTAGTCGCCGTACATCAGCCCGACGAACACCCCGGTCCGGCTGCCCCGGTACTGCTCCGGCGGCAGGCCAGCGTCCTCGAAAGACTCCCACGCGGTCTCCAGCAGCAGCCGCTGCTGCGGATCCATCGCCTGCGCCTCGCGCGGGGAGATCCCGAAGAACTCCGGGTCGAACTCGCCCGCGTCGTGCAGGAACCCGCCTTCCCGGACGTAGCTCTTGCCAGCGCTGTCCGGGTCGGGGTCGAACAGGTCCTCCGCCCAGCCCCGATCGGTCGGGAACGGCGACACGGCGTCAACGCCGCCCGCGACGAGGTCCCAGAGCTGCCCGGCGGTGCGGACCCCGCCCGGATAGCGGCAGCCGAGGCCGACCACGGCGATCGGCTCCTGGTTCTTGTCCTCGATGTCGCGGAGGCGCTTGCGGACGTCCCTGGCGTCGGCGATGGCACGCTTGAGGTATTCCCGAAGTTTCTCGTCGGACACGTGAATCTCAGCTCCCCGCTCGGTGTTCGACTTTCGTCGTAGGTCTGGTGTGGTGCTATTCGAGCCCGTCGACCAGGGCGAACAGCTCCTCGTCGCTGGCGGAGTCGAGGTCCGGCCCGTCGTCGGGGCCGCTGTCGTCGTGCGCCTCGTCGCACAGCGCGAGCAGGTCCCTGAGCCGGGCGGTGATCTCCTCGTGCGCGGACCTGTCCGCGACGGCCATGGTGATCACCGTCCGCAGCCGGTCCAGGTCGGCCAGGACCGGCAGCCCGTCCTCGACTACCACGAGGTCAAGCAGGTGCGTGCCGAGTGCGAACGGGGTCGGGTGGTCGAACACGAGCGTCGTGGGCAGCCGCAGACCGGTGGCCACGTTGAGCTGGTTGCGCAGCTCCACCGCGGTCAGCGAGTCGAACCCCAGCTCCTGGAACGCGCGGTCGGCCCCGATCGCGTCGTGGTCCGTGTGCCCGAGGACGGCGGCGACGTGCGAGCGGACCAAATCGATCAGCGCCCGCTCCCGGTCCGCCCGCGCCATCCCCGCCAGCCGTTGCCGCAGCGACCCCTCCGCCCGCGCGGCGACCGACCGCTCGGACTTTGGCGCCAGCCCGCGCAGGACCGCGGGCAGGTCGTCGCCGCGCGCCCGCAGCGCGGCGGTGTCCAGCCTCGCCACGGCGAAGACCGCCGCCTCAGCGGACACCGCGGCGTCGAAGGCGGCCATCGCCTCCGGTGCCGAAAGCGGTAGCAGCCCGGACTTGGCCAACCTACGGACGTCCACATCGGACAGTGCGCCTGCCATCCCGTCGCCGCTCTCCCACAGCCCCCAGGCCAGCGCGGTCGCGGGCAGGCCGAGCGCCTTGCGGTGCTGGGCCAGCGCGTCGAGGAAGGTGTTGCCCGCCGCGTAGTTCGCCTGCCCTGCGGTGCCGAGCAGACCCGCCACCGATGAGTACAGGACGAAGGCCGACAGGTCGTGGTCACGGGTCAGCTCGTGCAGGTTCCACGCCGCGGACACCTTCGCCATCAGCACGGTGTCGAGGCGTTCGGGGGTCATGGCTGTGAGCAGCCCGTCGTCGAGGACGCCCGCGGTGTGCACGACCGCGGTGACCGGGTGCTCGGCGAGCAGCGCCGCGACCGACCGCCGGTCGGCGACGTCGCAGGCGACCAGGGTGACGGTCGCGCCCGCCTCGGTCAGCTCGGCGAGCAACCGGGCCGCGCCCGGCGCGTCCTGGCCGCGCCTGCTGACCAGCAGCAGTTCGCGGACCCCGTGTTCGGTCACCAGGTGCCGGGCGAGCACGCCGCCGAGCGCGCCGGTCGCGCCGGTGACCAGCACCGGTCCGGCGCCCCAGTCGAGGGTTCCGGCGGTCAGATCCAGCCGGGCCAGCCGGGGTACGCGAACCTGGCCCCCGCGCACGGCGGCCTGTGGTTCGCCGGAGGCCACGACGCCGGTGACCGCGCCGCGCGACTCCGGGTCGTCGTCGAGGTCGACCATGGTGAACCGGTCGGGGTGCTCGGTCTGGGCCGTGCGGACCAAGCCCCACACGCCCGACTGCGCCATGCCGGTCACGTGCTCGCCGCCGACCGCGACCGCGCCCCTGGTCGCCAGCACCAGCCTGGTGCCCGCCGTCCGCTCCTCGGCGAGCCAGTCCTGCAGCATCGCCAGCACCGCTGCGGTGACCTCGTGGGCAGTCCCCGTGGCGGGGACCGGGACTATCACGACGTCCGGCAACGGGTCTGCGAGCGCGAGCACGTCCGACAGGCCGTCGACCCAGTGCGCCTGCCCGCCGGGCATGACGGGCACGGGCGTCCACTCGACACCGAGCAGGGCGTCGGCGGCGCGGGCCCGCCGAAGCGCGTCGCGGGCCACCGGTCGCAGCACTAGCGACTCCGCGACCGCGACCGGCGAGCCAAGGTCGTCGGCCACGACCAACGACACCGACTCCGTGGTGACCCGGGACAACCGAACGCGCACCGTGCCCACGCCTGGGGCGAAGATTTCCACCCCCGACCAGGAGAACGGCAGGACCACGTCACCGCCGTCGCCCGCGACACCGGGCAGCAACGCGTGCAGCGCCGCGTCGAGCACGGCGGGGTGCAGCAGGAAGCCCGTCGCCGGAGTGTCCTCGGGCAACGCCACCTCGGCGAACAGGTCGTCGCCGTCACGCAGGACCCTGCGCAGCCCCTGGAACGCGGGACCGTACCCGTAGCCCTGGTCGGCGAGCCGATCGTGGAGGCCGGTCAGATCGACCTCGACCGCGCCCGCGGGCGGCCACACCGGCAAGCTCTCGGCCTCGGCGCGCGCGGCCGACAGCACCCCGGTCGCGTGCCGCGTCCACGGCTGGTCCTGCTCGCCGTCCGGTCGCGAGTGGACTGTGATGGAACGGTCCCCGGTGTCCAGCGGCGCGCTGATAGCCACCTGGATCCGCACCCCGCCGATCTCCGGCAGCACCAGCGGGGCGGTCACCGTCAGGTCCTCGACCCGTGGGCGGCCGACGCGCTCGCCCGCCCACGCCGCCAGATCCAGGAGCGCCGTGCCGGGGAGCAGCACCGAGCCGAGCACGGCGTGGTCGGCGAGCCACGGGTGGGCGCGGGTGGACAGCAGCCCGGTCAGGATCAGCTCATCCTCGCCCGCGACGCTCACCTCCGCGCCGAGCAGCGGGTGGCCCACCGCGCCCAGTCCGGCCGACGCGACGTCCGCCACCGCCGCCGATGCCCGCAGCCAGAACCGTTCCCGCTGGAACGGGTAGGTGGGCAGCGGGACCCGCCTGGCTCCGGTCCCGGCGAAGAACGCGGCCCAGTCGACCGCGGCGCCGCCGTTGTGCAGCGCGGCGAGCGCGGACACGACGGTCTCCGGCTCCGCGCGGTCGCGGCGCAGGGCCGCCACCGCGTGGTGGTCGGCGATCTCGCGGGCCATCGCCGTGAGCACGGCGTCCGGACCGATCTCGACGAAGGTCCGGACGCCGGAGTCGGCCAGCGTCCGGACCGCGTCGGCGAACCGCACCGTCCCCCGGACCTGGCGAACCCAATACCGGGCGGTCGTCAGGTCGTCGTCGGCAAGCAGTCCGGTCACCGTCGACACAAGCGGGATGTCCGGCGCGGAGAAGGTGACGCCTGCCGCCACCCGCCGGTAATCCTCAAGCATGGCATCCATACGCGGCGAATGAAACGCATGACTCACCCTCAACCGCTTCACCCCACGCCCAGCAGCCAC
>NZ_JBVJIN010000102.1:0-5828 GCF_055586285.1 Actinokineospora sp. NPDC051303 | reverse complement strand
GGGATGCCTTCGGCCTCACACGTGCGGAGCCAGCTTAGCGATCTTCCTTCTCCCCCGAAGAAACCACTCCACCCCATCGAGCACCTGGCAGGGTTAGGTCCGGTTGGCAGGAGCGTGGCTTTGTTGTCTCCGCTCCCACCGGGCACCTGGCAGCTTTGGGTGCGGCCTGCTCTCGCCAAGCACGTGGCCGGAGCGGGTGGACGGGATCTGGTGAGCATCGCGTCCGCAAAGCGAGACAGCGCCCCAAAACAAGGCAGCACGCCCAATTCAACGGCCTTCACACGCCATTTCGCTGCCCCGCCGCCCCACAAGCAAACCCCACCCGCCCTGGGGGCTGACCCCGCTCCAGTCTATCGGGCCGGGCCGACAATCCAGGCGGGAACGATCTTGCCTGTGGACAACTCGCCGGGGGCTGTCGTGCGACACGCCGGGGGCGGAGAAAAAGCAGGCGGCGGTGGGAAGCTGAGGGCGGTGGGAAGTCGGGCGCGGTGAGGGAAGCCGGGCGTGGTGGGAAAGCCGAGGGCAGTGGGGAAGCCGGGTGCGGTGGAACGCCGAGGGCAGTGGCGAAGCCGGGTGCGGTGGAACGCCGGGGGCGGAGGAAAAGCCGGGCGCGGTGGGGAATGAGGCGGGGGAGCGCCGGGGGATGGGGCTAGTTGAGATTGATGGGAGCGCCGAATTCGGTGGGTGGGGCGGGAACGGCGCGTAGGGCGGAGAGGATGCCTGCTTCGCGGTTGAGGAGTTGGCCGACCATGCGCAAGCGGTGGAGGGGGCGGGTTTCCTCCAGGAGGCGTTGGCGGTCGTCCAGGCTGAGGAGGCAGTCGGCGGCCAAGGCGTGGGCCAGTTCGCAAGGGTCGATGTCGTCGTCTGGTTCGCTCCAGTCTTCTTGTTGCCAGGCGGCTGTGCAGTAGCGGCGGTGGGCGGAGCGGGCGGCTTTCGCCAGCATCGAGACGGCGTCGGCGGCGGCTGTGAGGGGCTGGTCGGCGTCGGGGACCCACTCCACTGTGCCCATTAGGTAGGGGGCGGAGATGGTGTCCAGGTCGAGCAGGCGGAAGCGGCGGTCGCCGGTGGTCACGATGTCGAAGCGGCCGTCGGGGAGGCGTTTGGCTTCGCGGAGGGCGGCTGAGCAGCCGATGGGGCGGAGCTGGTTGAGGTCGGTGACCTCGTTGTCCATCGACGGGCGCAGCGCCACCACGCCGAAGCGGCGGTCGGGGAGGGTGCCGGTCACCAGGTCGAGGGTGAGCTGCCGGTAGCGGGGCTCGAAAATGTGCAGGGGCAGGTTCGCACCGGGGAGCAGCACCGCCTGCAGCGGGAACAACGGAAGCGAATCGGCCACGCGCCCACGCTACGACGTGGCGACCATGCTCGCTGTGCGATTGACCACGCCGCCTTTGTCTTATTCCTGCTTCACCGCCGTTCGCCGGGGGGCCTGAGCACCGCGAACGGGTCGGTCACAGCCATGCTGGTGTCGGCGAAACGAAACTGGGCCGCGGGCCTGCCACCGGCCCGGCCGGGGCGGGCGGTCTCGCCGGTGGGGGCCAGCAGGCCGCGGCGGGCCAGGACGCGTTGCAGGTTGGTCGCTGAGACGCGGTAGCCCAGGGCGGCCGAGTACAGCTCGCGCAGCGCCGAGATGGTGAACGCCGGGGGAGCCAGGGCGAACCCGATGTTGGTGTACGACAGCTTCGCCCGCAGCCGGTTGCGGGCGCGCAGGACGATCGCGCCGTGGTCGAAAGCGGTGTCCGGCAGCGACTCCACCGGATGCCACGCGGTGTCGGCAGGCAGTTCGGGGTCCATGTGCGAGGGGACCAGGCTCAGGAACGCGGTGGCGATCACCCTCGGCCCGGGGACGCGGTCGGGAGCGCTGAACACGGCGAGCTGTTCGACATGTGAGACCTGCCGCACATCGACCTTCTCGGCCAGTTGGCGGCGGATCGATGACTCAACGTCCTCGTCCGCGCGCAGTCGGCCGCCAGGCAGTGACCATCGGTGCGCGTGTGGCTCCATTCCGCGCTCCCACAACAGGACTTGCAGTGATCCCTGCCTCACCTGGAGTACCGCGGCCAGGACTTCGTGCGCGAGCGGAAGTGACGCGGTGGTAGCATTCAGCATGTTTTCGATCCTAAGGCGAAAACCTCCGGATCGGAAATCGGACAACTGAGGAGGGACCCGATGACCGCGGAACTGATCGACCTGACCCCCTACGGCGGGGTGGAGGCGGACGCCGCGTGGCGGGACGAAGTGCGGGCGCTGGCCCGCCAGCGCGACGCGGTGCTGCTGGCGCACAACTACCAGCTTCCGGAGATCCAGGACATCGCCGACTTCACCGGCGACTCGCTCGCGCTGAGCCGGATCGCCGCGCAGAGCGACGCGTCCACGATCGTCTTCTGCGGCGTGCACTTCATGGCCGAGACCGCGAAGATCCTCAGCCCGGAGAAGACCGTGCTGATCCCGGACGAGCGGGCGGGCTGCTCGCTGGCCGACTCGATCACCGGCGCGCAGCTGCGCGAGTGGAAGGCCGAGCACCCGGGCGCGGTGGTGGTGTCGTATGTGAACACCACGGCCGAGGTGAAGGCCGAGACCGACATCTGCTGCACCTCGTCCAACGCCGTCGATGTCGTGCGGTCGATCCCCGCCGACCGCGAGGTTCTGTTCCTGCCGGACCAGTTCCTCGGCGCGCACGTCAAGCGCGAGACCGGCCGGGAGAACCTGCACATCTGGGCGGGGGAGTGCCACGTCCACGCGGGCATCAACGGCCCGGAGCTGGCCGAGCGGGCGGCCGCGGCTCCCGACGCCGACCTGTTCATCCACCCGGAGTGCGGCTGCGCGACCTCGGCGCTCTACCTCGCGGGCGAGGGCATCGTGCCCAGCGCGCAGGTCAAGATCCTCTCCACCGGCGACATGGTCACCCAGGCGAAGGCGACCAACGCGAAGTCGGTGCTGGTGGCCACCGAGATCGGGATGCTGCACCAGCTCCGCAAGGCGGCGCCGGGCGTCGAGTTCCTCGCGGTCAACGACCGGGCCTCGTGCCGCTACATGAAGATGATCACCCCGGCCGCGCTGCTGCGGGCGCTGCGCGAGGGCCGCGACGAGGTGCACGTCGACCTCGACACCGCGGCGCGGGCGCGCGGCGCGGTGCAGCGGATGATCGAGATCGGGCAGCCCGGCGGTGGCGAGTGAGCGGCCCGCGCTGGGAGGCCAGAGCGGATCTCATCGTCGTCGGGACCGGGGTCGCCGGGCTGACCGCGGCGCTGCGGGCGCACTCGCTCGGCCTGCGCGTCCTGGTCCTCACCAAGGCGGCGGCTGAGGACGGCAATACCCGCTGGGCCCAGGGCGGCGTCGCCGTCGTCCTGCCCGGTGAGCATGATCCGGGCGACTCGGTCGACCGGCATGTGGCCGACACGCTGGTGGCCGGGGCGGGCCTGTGCGACGAGGACGCCGTGCGCGCGATCATCGCCGACGGCCCCGCCGCGGTGGCCCGGCTGCGGGAACTGGGCGCGGTGTTCGACCCCGCGCCCGGCGGTCGGCTGGCCCGCACCCGCGAGGGCGGGCACAGCGCGTTCCGCGTGGTGCACGCGGGCGGCGACGCGACCGGCGCGGAAGTCGAGCGGGCGCTGCTCGCGGCGGCCCGTGACGGGCGGGTGCCGGTGCTGGAGAACCACGTCGCCGTGCAGGCCGTCCGCACGGCGGGCGGCGCGGTCGCCGGGCTGCTGGTGCTCGACTCCGCAGGCGTGCCCGGTGTGCTGACCGCGCCCGCGGTGCTGCTCGCCACCGGCGGGCTCGGACAGCTTTACCAGGCCACTTCCAACCCGGACGTGGCCACCGGAGACGGTGTGGCGCTGGCGCTGCGCGCGGGCGCCCCGGTCGCCGACATCGAGTTCGTCCAGTTCCATCCGACCGTGCTGTACACCGGGCAGGGCGCGCGGGGGCGCTGCCCGCTGGTGACGGAGGCGGTGCGCGGCGAGGGCGCGGTGCTGGTCGACGCGACCGGGGCGCGGGTCATGACCGGCGTGCACCCGCTCGCCGACCTGGCGCCGCGGGACGTGGTGGCCGCGGCGATCACCCGGCACATGGCGTTCGAGCGGGGCGGGATCGACGACCACGTGTTCCTCGACGCCACTCACCTTGATGGCGCGACGTTCCGCACGCGGTTCCCGACTGTGCACGCCGCCTGCCTCGCGGCTGGGGTCGATCCGGTGACGGAGCCGATTCCGGTCGCGCCCGCGGCGCACTTCGCCTGCGGCGGTGTCGTGTCCGATGTGGATGGTCGAACCGCGGTTGACGGGTTGTACGCCGCGGGTGAGGTCGCCAGCACGGGGCTGCACGGGGCCAATCGGCTCGCGTCCAACAGCTTGCTTGAGGGTCTGGTGGTCGGCACGCGGGCTGCTGAGGCGGTCGCGGCGGACCTCGCGTGCGGGAAGCTCGCCGATACTCGGCTCGCTGTGGTGGCCGATCTGCCAGTGGCGCCGGTCGCCGAGCGGGACTCGTTGCAGCGGGTCATGAGTCGGTATGCCGCGATTGGGCGGGAGGCCGAGGGGCTGGCCGTGGTCGGGTCGGTGCTAGATGTGTCCGCTGTGGACCGTCCTCTTGAGACTCGGGAGTTGGTTGAGGACGCGGCGCTGACGCTGGTCGGGCGCGCGCTCATCGCGGCTGCCGCCGCGCGCACGGAGAGCCGTGGATGCCATGTGCGCACGGACTTTCCGGCTCGGGACGACGCTGTGTGGCGGCGTGGGTTGATTGTTCGGCTCAATCCGTCTGGTCAGCCGGTGCTGGCTCGGCCGACTGCTCTGCGGGGTGCGGCGTGATCGTTGACCGGGAGGATATGGATCGGGCGATCGCTCTAGCGCTGTCGGAGGATCTGCGGTATGGGCCTGATGTGACTACTGAGGCTACTGTGGCCGCGGACGCGGTGGCGGTGGCGGAGTTGACGCCGCGTCAGGCGGGGGTGCTGGCGGGGATTCCGGTGGCGGTGGCGGTGTTCGAGGCCGTGGTGCCGGATGTGGTGGTTTTGTCCTCTGTGGAGGATGGCTCCGCCGCGGTGCCGGGGGTGCCTGCGTTGGTGGTGCGGGGGAACACTCGGGCGCTGTTGACGGCTGAGCGCACTGCGCTGAACCTTTTGTGCCATCTGTCGGGGATCGCTAGTGCCACGGCGGCGTGGGTCGCGGCGATCGATGGGACTGGTGCGGCGGTGCGGGACTCGCGTAAGACGTTGCCGGGGTTGCGGTCGTTGCAGAAGTACGCGGTTCGGTGTGGGGGTGGGGTGAACCACCGGATGGGGCTGGGGGACGCGATCCTCATCAAGGACAACCATGTGCTGGCGGCTGGGTCCGTGGCGAAAGCGCTTGCGGCTGCTCGGGCTTATGCGCCGGATCTTGTTTGTGAGGTTGAGGTGGACAGCCTTGATCAGCTGGATGAGGCGTTGGCTGAGCGGGCTGAATTGGTGCTGTTGGACAACTTCAGTCCTGGTGAGTGCGCTGAAGCTGTTCGGCGTGCGGCGGGGACGGGGACTCGGTTGGAGGCTTCTGGCGGGTTGACGTTGGCGGTGGCTCGGTCTTATGCGGAGACTGGGGTGGATTATCTGGCGGTGGGTGGGTTGACGCACTCTTCGCCTGTGCTTGACCTGGGGATGGATCTGCGCGGCTGATCTGGGCTGCTTGCTGCCTGCTTGGTGGGGTGGCTGGGTTCCGTGGGGTTGCTCGGTGGGGTGGAGCGGGTTCTCGGGGTGGCTGGCTCGGGTCTGTCTGCTCGATGGGGTGGAGTGGTTTCTTTGGGGCCTTGGTCTCAGGTGGTGGGTGCGACACCGTGGTTGATCAGGAGTTCGTTGAGTTTTTCGG
>NZ_JBVJIN010000101.1:0-6018 GCF_055586285.1 Actinokineospora sp. NPDC051303 | reverse complement strand
AGGCTCCCCACCCGTCTTTCCCACGACGGGATCTTCCTTCGTAGGGGCCCCAAAGAAACCACTCCACCCCATCGAGCAGACAGACCCCAGCCAGCGTCAGCGCCGCCGCAACCGAGACACCGCCGCCTTCGCCCGCTCCCGATTACGCGGATCCGCCGCGATCCCACGCGCCTTCTCAGTCAGCGCCTTGCCCTGCGGCCCACGAAGGAACCCCTTGATCCGGTCCAGCAATCCAGCCACCGTCATCTCCTCACGTCCGTGTCAGCTCGGCGGGGACATACCCCGCATGCACCCGCGTCAACCGCGCGCGTCCCACGAGCGCGACATCGGGACACGGTTAGGATCTGTCGACTGAATTCCTCCAGGCCATGGGAGCCGGTGTTGCATGGATGCTGTCGTGGCATCGCGGGAGTTGGTGCGGGTCCTGCTGGTCGAAGACGACCCGGGTGACGCGCTGCTCGTGGAGGAGCTGCTCGCGGAGGTGAACGCGCCGTTCCGGCTTACCAGGGCGCATTCGGTGCGGGAGGCGGAGCCGCTGCTGGCGGGTCAGGACTGCGTGCTGCTCGACCTCGGCCTCCCCGACGCGACCGGGTTGCAGGCGCTGCGCCAGTTGGAGCGGGCCAGGGCGGATGTCGCCGTCGTCGTGCTCACCGGTTTGGCCGATGAGCAGCAGGGCATGGCGGCGGTCGCCGCGGGCGCGCAGGACTACCTGGTCAAGGGGCAGGTCGACGGCGATCTGCTGAGCCGGGTCATCCGCTACGCCGTCGAACGCGTGCGCACCGAGGAGATCCAGCGCCAGCTCCGCGAGGAACGCCTGCGCGCCACCGAGAAGGCCCGTCTCGAACGCGGCCTGCTGCCTTCGCCGCTGCTGGACGACCCGCGCATCGACGTCCACTTCTCCTACCAGCCGGGCCGGGAGCGGATGCTGCTCGGCGGCGACTTCTACGATGTCGTGGAGAGCGCGGACGGCACCGTGCACTGCGTCATCGGCGACGTCTGCGGCCACGGGCCCGACGAGGCCGCGTTGGGGGTGTACCTGCGGGTCGCGTGGCGGTCGCTGGTGCTCGCCGAGCGCCCGGTGGACGAGGTGCTGGCGACCATGCAGCGGCTGCTGGTCCACGAGCGGCACCTGGACGGGCTGTTCGCCACCGTGTGCATGCTCTCGGTGGCGCCGGGCCGTGACGCCGCCGAACTGCGGTTGGCGGGGCACCCGCCGCCGGTGCTGGTCGCGGACGGCTCCGTGCGCCTGCTCAACGGCGCCGTCGGGGTGCCGCTGGGGGTGCTGACCAGCGCGAAATGGCCGGTCACGACGGTCGACCTCGGGGAGGACTGGTCCGTGTTGCTCTACACCGACGGCCTGATCGAGGGCCGCACCGGTGACACGTCCGAGCGCCTGGGGGTCGACCGGCTCGCCGAGCTGGTCGGTGTCCTGGCCAAGCGCGACGCGCATTGGCAGGCCGAGGTGTGCGACGACCTGATCCGCGAGGTCTGCGACCTCAACCAGGGCGACCTGGTCGACGATGTCGCCGCGCTGCTGCTCAGCAGGCTTCCGGGAGGCGCCGGTGGCTGAGGAAGTCGTTCCCCGCTGGTCGCGGGATGGCAAGGGCGGCGCGCAGTGGCCGCTGCGCCGCTGGCTGTCGGTGACGATCGGCGTGCTGGTGCTGGTGTTCGCGGGCGCGGTCCTCGCCGTGTCGCTGGCCATCTCGGCGCTGAGCGCCGAGCGGGACGCGCTGGTCGACCGGATCGACCCGGCCGTGCAGGAGGCGCTGCGGCTCGACACCGCCCTGGTCGACCAGGAGGCCGCGCTGCGCGGCTTCGCGCTCACCGCCCGCGAGGACTTCCTCGCCCCCTACGGCGAGGGCGTCGACCGGCAGGACGCGGCCATGTCCCGGTTGCGGGGGCTGGTCGGCGGGCACCGCGGGATCGCCGCCGAACTCGACCGGGTCCAGCGCGAGGCCGACCTGTGGCGCTCGGAGTACGTCGATCCCAGCGTCGAGCGCGTCCGCGCGTCCGGGGTGCTCAACGCCGCGCGGAACGCCGAGGGCAAGGAGCGCTTCGACCAAGTCCGCGCCTCCACAATCAGCTTGCAGGACACGTTGTCCGCCGCCCGGGACGACGGCAGGGCCGCGCTGACGACGGCGGCGAACCGGGTGGTCGTCGTCTGCGTCAGCGTCGCCGCCGTGCTGCTGGCCGTGTTCGTGCTGCTCACCGTCACGCTGCGCGCGGCCGTCGCCCGCCCGCTGGTCCAGCTCGCCACCCGGGTCCGCCGGGTCGCCGACGGCGACTTCCAGCACGCGCTGCGGGTCAGCGGCCCGCGGGAGGTGACCGAGCTGTCCGGGGACGTCGACTCGATGCGCCGTCGCATCCTGGACGAGGTGTCGGTGCAGCGGGAGATCAACGCGGAGCTGGACTCGCGCACGGAGGACCTCAAGCGGTCGAACGCGGAGCTGGAGCAGTTCGCCTACGTGGCCTCGCACGACCTGCAGGAGCCGTTGCGCAAGGTCGCGAGCTTCTGCCAGCTGCTCGAACGCCGCTACAAGGGCCAGCTTGACGAGCGGGCCGACCAGTACATCGGGTTCGCGGTGGACGGCGCGAAGCGGATGCAGGTGCTCATCAACGACCTGCTGGCGTTCAGCCGGGTCGGCAGGCACTCGCGGGAGCATGTCCCGGTCGACTGCGCCGATTTGGTCGCCCAGGCCAAGGCCAACCTCGCCGAGAGCGTCGAGGAAAGCGGAGCCGAGATCGAGGTCGGCGACCTGCCGACGGTGCTGGGGGAGACGCCGCTGCTGACCGCGGTGTTCCAGAACCTCATCGGCAACGCGATCAAGTTCCGCGGCACGGAGCCGCCGAGGGTGCGCATCACCGCTGAGCGCGACGCCGAGCAGTGGCTGTTCTCGGTGTCGGACAACGGCATCGGCATCGAGGCCGAGTACGCCGAGCGGGTGTTCGTGATCTTCCAGCGGCTGCACAGCAAGGAGGCCTACCCGGGCACCGGCATCGGCCTGGCGATGTGCCGCAAGATCATCGAGTACCACGGCGGCCGGATCTGGCTCGACCCCGAGGCCGAGCGCGGCACCCGCTTCCTGTTCACCCTCCCGGCGATCCCCGCCGCCGACCCGGCCGCCGAGAGCACCGAACCCGACACCGCCGAACCTGACACCACCGAACCCGAGAAAGCCGAGGTCACGTGACCGAGCCGAACGACGTCAAAGTCATCGACGTGCTGCTGGTAGAGGACGACGACGGCGACGTCCTGATGACCCGAGAGGCGTTCGAGCACTACAAGATCCGCAACCAGCTGCACGTCGTCAGCGACGGCGAGCAGGCCGTGCAGTTCCTGCGCCGCGAGGGCCAGTACGCCGACGCCCCACGCCCGGACCTGATCCTGCTCGACCTCAACCTGCCCCGCTTCGACGGCAGGCAGGTGCTCGCCGAGATCAAGGCCGACCCGGCGCTGCGGCTGATCCCCGTGGTGGTGCTGACGACCTCCGAGGCGGAGGAAGACATCCTGCGCAGCTACGAGCTGCACGCCAACGCCTACGTCACCAAGCCGGTCGACTTCGACCGCTTCATCGAGATCATCAGAAAGATCGACGAGTTCTTCGTGACTGTGGTCAAGCTGCCCAGGTAGGACCCTTTACGGGGCGTTGTTGACAGCGCTTACCGTGAGGGTCTTAGACACGGTTTTCGCCCCCTTGGGCCAGAGCGTGTAGGTGTGCGTGGTCTTACCCGCTGTCGGATCGCAGGGGAACGCCAGTTCGAGCTGTCCGGTCGCCGGGTAGTCGCTGCCGTAGCCGCCGTAGACGTCCGGGTTGTCCACCGAGAGCGCCGCGCCGGGCGCGCCGGACACCTTCCACGAGATGACCACGTCCTGCCCGGGGGAGGAAAACGGCGCGTCCGGTGTGCCCCGCACCGGGCAGGTCGGCTGCCGCACCACGGTGAAGCTGTCGATCCGCGCGCCCGAGGGCGGGGTCGTCGTTGTCGTCGTGCCCGGCTTGCGGCTGGTCGTCGTGGTGATCCGGCCGCCGCCACCGTCCGAGCCGCCCCGGGTGTCCACCGGCCGCACGGTCTCCGTCTGCGTCTCGGTGATCGTCGTGGCGACGGTCGAGGCGGACACGACCGGCGCGGCGGGCGCCTGGGTCGCCGGTTGTCCCTCCGCGCGCTGCACGGTCGTGCAGCCGACCGCGCCCGCCGCCAGCGCCAAGCCCAGTGCCAGCCCGCCGAGTCTTCGCTTGTGGTCCATGCCGGTCCCCGCCGTTCTTCTCGCTTCCCCTTATGTGAGAAGACGTGTCGGGGCTGATGAGGTTCCGCGCGGGGCTACCAGGGGGCGGGGGCGTAGTCCTTCAGGAAGCAGCCCCGGATGTCCTCGCCCGCCTCGCCGCGCACGATCGGGTCGTACACCCGCGCCGCGCCGTCCACCAGGTCGAGCGGGGCATGGAACCCCTCGTCGGCCAGCCGCATCTTGGTCGGGTGCGGCCGCTCGTCGGTGATCCACCCGGTGTCGACGGCGGTCATGAGGATGCCGTCGGTCAGCATCTCTTCCGCGCTGGTGCGGGTGAGCATGTTCAGCGCGGCCTTGGCCATGTTCGTGTGCGGATGCCCCGGCCCCTTGTAGGCGCGGCTGAACTGCCCCTCCATCGCCGACACATTGACCACGTACTTGCGCCGCGCCGGTGCCGCCGCCATCGCCTGCCGCAACCTGCTGACCAGGATGAACGGCGCGGTCTGGTTGCAAAGCTGGACTTCGAGCAACTCCATCGGATCGACCTCGTGCACCCGCTGCGTCCAACTGTTGACCGGGTGCAGGTCAGGCACCAGCCCACCCGCGTCGATAGCGGTGTTGTCGGCGATCCGATCAGGCGCCGCCGACCCCGCCGTGAGCGCCAGCGCGGTCAGCGGATGCACATCATGCGATGCCATCGCCTCGACCGCCCCCACCAGCGCGGCCGGGTGCGCGTCACTCGTGCGCCCCAGCGACAACACCTCGGGCAACGGCCCAGCAGGCAACGGCGCCGACTCGGCCTCAGCCAACAGCGCATAAGACCCGGGAGACCGCCGCACAGTCTGCGCCGCGTTGTTGATCAGAATATCGAGCGGCCCCCGCGCGGCCACGGTGTCGGCCAGGTCCACGACCTGCGCCGGATCACGCAAGTCGATCCCCACCACGGTGAGCCGATCCAACCACTCTCCGGCATCCGGCATAGCCGCGAACCGACGCACCGCGTCATTGGGGAACCGGGTGGTGATCGTGGTCTGAGCCCCATCGCGCAACAACCGAAGCGCGATATACATCCCGATCTTCGCCCGCCCCCCGGTCAACAACGCCCGCCGCCCAGTCAGATCGGTGCGAGCGTCCCGCCGAGACCGGTTCAGCTCCGCACACGGCGGACAAAGCTGGTGGTAGAACGCGTCAACCTGGTGGTAGCGCTGCTTGCAGGTATAACAGGACCGAGCCCGCAACAAGGTCCCAGCGGAAGCCCCGGCAACGCTGGACACCAACGGAATCCCCTGCGTCTCATCATCAATCCGGTTACGCGCCCCCGTAGCGGTGGCCTCGGTAACAGCCCGATCGGCCTCGGTCACCGCCGCCCGCTTAGCAGCCCGCCGCCGCAACCGAACCGACTTGTAAATCCGAGCCGTAGCCCGCCGAACAGCCACAGCGTCAGGATGCTCAGTCGGCAACTCATCGACCTCGGCAAGCACCGCCAAGCACTCCCGCAGCCGCTCCGGATCAATCCCCGGCCCGTGCTCGACCCGCTCGATCTGGTCGTCCTGAATCGCTGTCACTACCGCCGCTCCCACTCGCCTACGTCCGAACAACTGTAGAACGTGCCCAACTCAGCAAGCCCGCCCCTGTCAGACGCTCAGTGGGATGGGGGTGGAGCAGCGCACCCGCCACCCACCACCCACCACCTGCCAAGCAGCACCAACGCTGCCAGGTGCTCGATGGGGTGGAGTGGTTTCTTCGGGGGAGAAGGAAGATCGCTAAGCTGGCTCCGCACGTGTGAGGCCGAAGGC
>NZ_JBVJIN010000100.1:0-6860 GCF_055586285.1 Actinokineospora sp. NPDC051303 | reverse complement strand
GGGCCCCTACGAAGGAAGATCGCCGTGTGAAAGACGGGTGGGATGCCTTCGGCCTCACACGTGCGGAGCCAGCTTAGCGATCTTCCTTCTCCCCCAGAGAAACCACTCCACCCCATCGAGCACCTGGCAGGGTTGGGTTTCTGCTGGTAGGTAAGCGGGTTTCCTCGCTGCTCTCATCGAGTGCCTGGCAGCTTCGGGTTTCTGTTGGTAGGGGGCTTGGGTTTGCTCTCCACTCCTACCGGGCGCCTGGCCGGGCTGGGGTGGCTGTGTCAGTTGTGGGTTGCCAGGTGTTCGCGGGCTTGGGTGATGGCAGTGCGGATGTCGCCGTGGTGGGGGGTGCCGTGGCCGGGGAGCAGGGTGTCGGCTGCCAGGGGTTCTAGGGTGTTCAGGGCGGCGATGGTGGCTGGGTGGTCGTGGCTGAACATGGGCATGAGTAGTTGTGGGCCGCTTGTTTGGGAGGTTGGGTGGCCGGTGACGAGGGTGTCGCCGGTGGCTAGGACGCCGACGTCTGGCAGGTGGTAGCAGCAGTGTCCGGAGGTGTGGCCTGGGGTGGGGACCGGGACGGGGTTGCCGGGCAGGTCCAGTGCGCCGTCGTGGGGGAAGGGGGTGGCGGTGGGGATGCGGACATGCTTCATGGCGCCGGCCAGGGCTATTCGGATGCTCCAGGTGAGGAAACCGGGCCGCCAGAGGTTGGGGATGACGTCTAGGGGGCCTGCTTGCTCCATGTACTTGCCGTGGGCGAAGCCGACCTCGGGGGGTGCCACGTAGACGGGGATGTTGGTGCGGCGGAGAAGGGCGGGTATGGAGCCGATGTGGTCGACGTGGCAGTGGGTGATGAGGATGCCTGCGACCTGCTCGATGCGGTGGCCGATCATGCGTAGCGATTCCTCGACCGCTGGTAGGTCGGCGGGGAAACCCGCGTCGATCAGGGTTACCGCGTCGCCGTCGGTGATGAGGGTCCAGTTCACTGCGGTGCCGGTGGCGAGGTAGGTGTTGTCGGCTACCTGGGTGACGGTAGGCGTTTTCATGAGGTGCCTTTCAGGGCTAAGAAGCCGCCGGTTAGGAAGTCCAAGAGGATGTCGTAGTGGGCGGCCACGTCGTCGGATCGCACCTCGCCGTTGGTGAGGAGGTCGAGGCGGTGGGTGGGGGAGAAGAAAGTCAGCGTCGAGGTCACCATGAACTCGTACGCCCGGTGCAGTTGCGCTTCGCCGCAGTCGGGCAGGGTTTCGCGGAGCGTGGCGATGAACCTGGTGGCTATTGGGTTGTATTGGTCGGCGACGGTGAGCAGCACCCGCTGCCGGGCGGGGGTGAGCTGCGCGACCAAGCGGATGTAGTTGCGCCAGCCCTCGCTTTCGGCGCTGTGGACCAGGAAAGGGCGGGCGAACGCGTCGACGCACCACCGGAGGCGTTCGGCGGTGGTCGCCGACCGGGGCGGGTGGTCGAGCATGGCCGCGCGTTCGGCGTTGAGCACTTCGGCGCGGCGCAGGATGACCTGTCGGAACAGGTTCTCCTTCGTGCCGAAGGAGTCGTTGACCGCGGCCAGCCGCAGGCCCGCCGCCGCGGTGATGTCCCGGACGCTCACCGCGGCGAAGCCCTGGTCGGCGAACAGCTGCTCCGCGGTGTCCAGCAGCCGTTCGCGGACCAGCGCGCGGTTGCGTTCGCGGGTTCCCATCGGGCGGTCAGCTGATGTCGTGCCGGATGTCACCGATGCCCTCGATCGCCAGCTCAAGCCGGTCGCCGGGCCGCAGCCAGTGGCCGGTCTCCATGCCGCAGCCGCCCGGCAGGGTGCCGGTGCCGAACAGCTCCCCCGGCAGGAGCCGCTCGGCGCGCGAGGCGTGCGCGAGGACTTCGCCAAGAGAGTGTCGCATCCCGGCTGTCGTGGGTCGCGCTACCACCTCGCCGTTAATGCGCACGGTGCCCGTCAACCGGTCCAGCTTCGGCATTACCTCGTCGGCGGTAACCGCGGTGCTCGACAGGGAGCTGGCGAAGTGCTTGGCCTTCTGCGGCCCGAAGCCGCTGCGCATCTCCGGCATCTGCACGTCGCGGGCGCTTAGGTCGTTGAGGACCACGAACCCGCCGATCGCCCGCTCCGCCTGGGCCGGGGTGGCGTCCAGCAGCGGCTCCTTGAGCACGAACCCCAGCTCAAGCTCGTAGTCCAGCGCGCGGGTGTAGGCCGGGGTGCGCACCGGGGCGCCGCTGGGCTGGAAGGTCAGCGTGTTGCCCATGTAGTAGATCGGCTGGCGGTACCACAGCTTGTTCGGCCGGAACAGCGGGAACGGGCGGCGGGCCAGCTTCTCGTAGGCCGAGGTCGCCGCCACCGCCGCCGCGGGCCCGAACCGCTTCAGCCAGCCGCGGGCCGCGTCGATGTTGTGCCGCTCGAACAGCATGAAGTCGCGGAACGACACCGGCTGGAACGGCAGCGGGTCGCCGTCGTGCAGCCCCAGCTCCCATTCCGGCCGAAACGGCGACTCGAACCCCAGCGGGGAGTCGGGCACGGTCGTCCAGTCCCCGTCCCGGTGGACCTGCCAGTCGATGCCGCCGCCCGCCCGCACTCGCCGCACACGCATGCCGCCACCCTCCAATTTCGGAACAACTGTTCCGGAATCTAGTCCGCCCCGGCCTGGTGGGCAACTGGACATGCGGAGTCATACTGATCACCGCGACGAACAGGAGGTGGCCGTGCCCGTAGGGTTCCTGCTGGTGCTGGTGGGCGTCGCCGGGCTGTTCGCTGAGAAGACCGGGTGGTTCACCGAGGACAAGACCGGGCCGGCCACCGAGCACGTAGACGGGCTGTTCCCCGTTTCGGTCCTGCCTTACGTGACGGGCGCGTCGATCGGGGCCATCGCCATTGGCGCGCTGGTTTTCCTGGTCGCGGCCAATGAGGAGTGGGGCCTCGCGTTCTGGCTGTTCGCCCTTGCCTGCGTGGTGGTCGCCGAGCTGATTGTGGGGTGGCTGCCCCCTGGGCCGCACGCCTGGGTGGTCTGGATCGCGATCGGGACGGCCGTGCTCGTGGGCCTGGCCGGGATCATCGGACTCATCGGTGTCCTCGCCGACGAAGAAGGCCCGTACGCGGGCGGCTTGGCGGCGGCGGCGATCGGGCTCATCGGTCTGATCGTGCACGCCTTGTTCAACTTGGGGACCGGGTGGGAGCCTGCGGTCGGCATCACCGCCACCGCCCTGCTCACCGGCGGTCTCGCCGCGACACCGCTGGGCAGCGACTTCGACTCAGCCCTTGACGAACCGCCGCGCGCGCTCGGCGCTGTGGCGGGCGGGGGCGTGTCCCTGGCGGTGACGTCGCTGGTGGTGGCCGAGACCTTCGACGTCATCGGTGTGGCCTGGGTCCTGCTGGCCCTGCTGATCGTGCTCGGCTTCTTCGCCGTCGGGCCGGTGGTGGGCTACGGCGCGTTCAAAACCTTCTTCGCGGACCACTCCCAGAAGAGCGAAGACATCGCCATCGCGTCAGGCGGCATCTTCCTGCTCGGCGGTGCCTTCGGCACGTACTGTCTGCTCCTGCTCAACACCACGAACCAGCCAGGGTGGCTGGGCGTCACGCTCGTCGTGCTGTTGATCGTGTGCTACGTCGCGGCGGCCGCCGCGGGAGTGGTTTTCCTGCACGCGGCCACGCAGCCGCCCCCGGCGGCCCCGGAAACCGCCAAGGCCCCGCAAGCCGTCGTGGGCCAGAAGCCCGGCCAGAAGCCCGCACCGGCCCAGGTTCGGCCACCCGCGCCGGTCGTCGCCGTCGCCGTTCCCCAGGTCGAGATCAACGCGCGGCTGGCGCACCTGGCCACCCACCCCGACCGCGTCTACCGGCTGCTGCCCCGCAACTGATCAGCCCGCCAACGCGGCGGTGATCCGCTCGCGGTCCCGCGCGCTCGCCCGCCGGTCCAGCAGCAGGGCCCGCAGCAGGTGCTGGGCCTGGCCCGGCCGTCCGAGCTGGGCCAGTTCCTGGGCCGCGCGCAGCTTGCCGGACAGCGACAGCCCGCATTCGGTGAGCATCATCGCCATCAGCAGGCTCCACAGCCGGTCCGGGTCGTCCTGGGCGAGCACCGGGTCGATGTCCCAGGCCTTCGCCATCTCCGCGTACCACGCGCTGTCGTCGTCAAGAAGGTCCACGAACCGGCGCAGCCGCCGCCACGCCGCCGCGCCCCGCCCGGCCCCGACGACGGTGTCCAGGGTGGTCACGGCGTCGCGCTCGCCGAGGGTTTTGCCGATCTCGTGCACGCAGTGGATGCGCAGCAGGATCGGCAGGGTCCCGTTGGACGCCAGCGACGTCAACTCGGCCGCCACGTCGCTGTCCCGCTTGGCCAGGGTGACCAGGCCGGTGATGGCGTCGACCCGCACGTCGAGGTCGCGTGAGGCGTCGAGCACGTCGCGGCGCAGAGCCAGCCACTCGGGTGGCTGGAACGGCTCGGTCGGCACGGTCGGCTCGTGCGCCCGGTTGCGCACCAGCGCCAGCGTCGCCGCGTCGCCGCTGTTGTACTGCTTGGGCGTGGGCCGGTTCTTGCCGCGCAGCCTGCGGTTGAGCTGCTGGTAGATCGTGCCCATCGACAGCAGCTCGCCCGCCCCGGGGACGCCTTCGCGCAACAGCGTGATCAGCTCCCCGGTGAACGCGGTGTGCCGCTCGCCGGGCGGGGCGATCGAGGGCTGGGTGGCGGGCGACGAGGTCAGCGTGTAGACGCCTTTGACCTCCATCTGCTCGTCGGCGGTGCCCATCAGGCCGATCTGCTGCAGCGCCCGCCCCGAGTAGCAGCTGTCCAGGATCAGCACCCGGGTGTGCGCGGGGCTGTTGTGCAGCGCGGACCGGACCTGGTTGATCTGCCAGACGTTGTAGCCCGCGAACTCTCGCTCGGTGTTCTTCATGGCCAGCGACAGCAGGCCGTCCTCGTTGATCAGGCCGTGGCCAGCGAAGTAGATCAGCAGCAGGTCCTCGGCCTCCCGGGCGAGCCGCTCGATCTGCGCGGTGCGGTCGGAGGTCAGGTCGAGGAACGTGTGGCAGCGCTCGATGGAGCCGAGCGCGGGATCGGTGAGCGCCGCGGCCAGGTCGTTGACGTTGTTGCGCACCGAGGGCAGGTCGTCCAGGTTGGGGTCGTCGTAGTGCGCCGAGCCGACCAGGATGATCTGGGACCGGCTCGGGTCAGCCAGCCGCATCGGGGTCTTCTTGGTTGAGCGCCTCGGTGGCGGTCTCGATGAGCAGGCGGACGCTGTCCGGGTCGGCCTTGACGCGCTTGGTGTCGATGACCAGCTTCCGCTTGCCGATGGTCAGGTTGATCGTGACGTCCGAGCGCCGGTTGCGCAGCCAGGTCGTGACCGAGCCGATCAGCACCGTCATCGCACCGCCGCCGCCGACCGCGACGGTCAGGGTGTCGGAGAACGCGCCCATCTGGCCCGGTGCGGGGGCCTCTTGGCGCAGGCGCACCCGGCCGCGCAGCTCGTCTTCCAGTTTGAGCCAGTTGAGCAGGGAGCCGACAGCGTCGCCGGTCTCGTCTTCCACGGTCAGCAGGGCGTCCATGCGGGGAAACTTACCCGCAAGATCACTCAGGCGGGACGGCTGGCGAACGTTCGCCGGTAATCGGTCGGGGCGACGCCGACGAGTCGCTGGAAGTGGTGGCGCAGCAGCGCGGCGCTGCCGAACCCGCACTCGCGGGCCACCTCGTCCACGGTCATCGGCGTGTCCTCCAGCAGCCTGCGGGCGTGCAGGACCCGCTGCGTGGTGAGCCACTTGTGCGGGGTGGTCCCGGTCTCGGCGACGAACCGCCGGGCGAAGGTGCGCTCGGACAGGCCCGCGCGGCGGGCGAGGTCGGCGACGGTGTGCTCGTCGGCCAGGTGCGCCAAGAGCCACCGCATGACCGGTTCGAGGCTGTCGCTGCCGCATTCGGGGATCGGCAGTTCCACGAACTGGCGCTGGCCGCCGTCGCGCTGGGGTGGGACGACCATGCGGCGGGCGATGGCGGTCGCCGCGGCCGAGCCGAGTTCGCGGCGCACGATGTGCAGGCAGGCGTCGATGCCCGACGCGGTGCCCGCGCTGGTGATGATGTCGCCGTCGTCCACGAACAGCACGTCCGGGTTCACCCTGGCCAGCGGGAAGCGCGCGACGAGGTCGGCGACGTGGCGCCAGTGGGTGGTGCATTCGCGGCCGTCGAGCAGCCCGGCCGCGCCGAGGACGAAGGCGCCGCTGCACACCGACAGCAGGGTCGCGCCGCGCGCGCTGGCCGCGCGCAGGGCGTCGAGCACCGCCGCCGGGTAGTGGTCGCGGATGCCCGCGGCGGGGACGGTGACCAGGTCGGCGTCGGCGAGGCCGTCGAGACCGGACTCGGGGGTCATCCGCACGCCGACGCCGGTGGCGATCGAGCGGCCCGCGACCTCGCCGCACACCCGGAACTCGATGGGCGGCACGCCCTCGTCGGTCCGGTCGATGCCGAACACCTCGCAGACGACGCCGAACTCGAACGGGGCGACGCCGTCGATCACGACGGCGGCCACTGTCTTCAGCATCCCCGCACAGTAGCTGGCAGGATTTTGTCGCACAAGGTCAGAACTGCCACTGTTGGCAGGAAATGGCGCAGCGCAAACTTAGCGCCATGACTACCGCGCTTGTTCTCGCCGCACTATCCGCCCTGGTCATCTACGGTCTGGACCGCAACCACGCGCCCACCCAGCCGCGTCACCGGCCCGCCGGTAGCAGCGACGTCGAGGACCGCGACCTGGCCCGCGTCGCCGCCGAGGCGCGGACCGCCCGTCCGGTCGCGGGCGACCGGCGGGCCCAGGTCAGCGCCAGGAGGGGAGCCAGAGTTCGGCCTGCCAGCGCCATTCGGTGATGGAGTCGCCGTTGAGGATGGGCCAGAGCCAGACGAAGTTGGCCA
>NZ_JBVJIN010000099.1:0-8045 GCF_055586285.1 Actinokineospora sp. NPDC051303 | reverse complement strand
CCCACCCGTCTTTCCCACGACGGGATCTTCCTTCGTAGGGGCCCCAAAGAAACCACTCCACCCCATCGAGCAACCCCACCAACCCAGCCACCCCACGAACCTGTTCCACCCCGTCGAGCGGACCCCACAACCCAGCCATCCCAGGAACCCGCTCCACGAAAGCCCAGAGCAACCCCCACAGAACCGGACCACCAGTGATCGCCCTCTTCGCGGTCGCCCCCGTAGTCCTGGTGACCCTGCTAGTCGGCCTCCGTGGTGTAGCCGCCATGCGCACCACCTCCGACTTCCTCGTCGCCTCCCGCCGGGTCTCGCCGCTGGTCAACTCAGCCGCCGTCTCCGGCGAATACCTGTCCGCCGCCTCGTTCCTCGGCATCGCGGGCCTCATGGTCAAAGACGGCGTCGGCGCGCTCTGGTACCCAGTCGGATTCACCGCAGGCTACGTCGCCATGCTCGTCCTGGTCGCCGCCCCGCTTCGGCGTTCCGGCGCCGTCACCGTGCCGGACTTCGCTGAGGCGCGGCTGGCGTCGAAACCGTTGCGGCGGTTGGCCGCCGTGGTGGTGTTGGTGATCGCGGGGCTGTACCTGGTGCCGCAGTTCCGCACCGCCGGGCTCGTGCTCAGTGTGGTCAGCGGAAGTCCCTACTGGGTTGGAGTGGTGATCGCCGCCGTCGTGGTGAGTGTGACGCTCGCGGCGGGTGGGATGCGGGCGGCGACCTATGTGCAGGCGTTCCAGTTCTGCTTCAAGCTGCTGCTGTTCATCGTCCCCGCGATCTGGCTGCTGTCGCAGGCGGGCCCGCAGACCCGCCACGACGCCCTCCACCCGGTGGAGTTCACGCATTTCGCGGCGAACACGCCGGTCGACTTCGAGGTCGAGGTCACGCTCGAAGTACGGGAGCCGACCGTGCTGTTGGACCCGGAACGGGTCGTGCCGCCGGGGGAGTTGCGGGTTCCGGCGGGTGCCACTCTGGTCTTCGCCGAGGGAGCGGCGGTGCCGGGGGTGCGCGGCGGGGCCGCGCCGGGTGGGCCGGGGTGGCAGCGGCCGTTGCTGGATCTGCGGGACGCGGGGCATCCGCTGTTGGGCACGTGGGCGGTGCTGTTCGCCACGATGCTCGGCACCATGGGGCTGCCGCATGTGCTGATGCGCTTCCACACCAGCCCGGACGGCCGCGCGGCGCGCCGCACGGCCGCGATCACCGTGGCGCTGCTCGGCGTGTTCTACCTGTTCCCCGGTGTCTACGGCACGCTGGCCGCGGTGCTCGTGCCGCACCTGTACCTCTCCGGCGCGACCGACACCGCCGTGGTCGCCCTTCCGTCTCAAGTGGACAGTGGGATGGCTGGGACGTTCTTCACCGTGCTGCTCACCTCGGGCGCGTTCGCCGCGTTTCTGGCCACCTCGCTGGGATTGCTGCTCGTCGTCGCGGGGGCGATCTCGCACGACCTCGCGCCGGGCGGGGTGGCGCGGCTGCGCTACACCGTCGTCGCCGCGGCGGCGGTGGTCGTGCTGCTCGCCCTGCCCTCGGCCCGGCTGGACGCGGGTGTGCTCGTCACCTGGGGGTTCACCGTGGCCGCGTCGACGTTCTGCCCGCTGCTGGTGCTCGGCGTCTGGTGGTCGCGGCTCACCGCGACCGGAGCCATCGCCGGGGTCGCCGTCGGCCTGGCCGCGTCGGCGGGCGCGATCGCGGCCACTCTGTTCGGACCGCAGGTCGAGGGGTGGCCCGCGATCCTGGTGGCCCAGCCCGCGCCCTGGTCGGTGCCGCTCGCGTTCGGCGCGATGATCGTGGTGTCGCTGTTCGGCCGCCCGCCGTCCTGGTCGGCGGCGGCCATGCTGCGCCTGCATCTGCGCGAGCGCCGCACCCTCGCGCCGACCCGTGACCTGGGCCACTCGTCGTGGTCCGCGCGCCGTTCGTCGGCCGTTCGTCGCGTCACTCGTCGTTTGGGCCGGTGATCACGCTCCGGGTAGGGGCACTTCCTTACCGTGACGGGGTCACTCCCCGAACCGAGGAGGCACCCATGAGCACACCCGAGCCGCATGAGGACTGGGCCGAAGTCCAAGCGGGCGCGGAGTTCACCGAGTTACGCAGGCGGCTGCGCGTCTTCGTGTTCCCGATGACCGCGCTGTTCCTGCTCTGGTACCTGGTTTACGTGCTGCTGGCCGACTACGCGCACGGGTTCATGTCGACCAAGCTGGTCGGCGACGTCAACGTCGCGCTGGTGCTCGGCCTGGGGCAGTTCGCGTCCACCTTCGCGATCACCGCCCTGTATGTCCGCTACGCCAACCGAAAACTCGACCCGCTCGCCACGAAGCTGCGCGCCGACCTCGAAGGAGCCGCGGAATGAGCGGGCTCGCGGCGGGCGTGACCGGCAACAGCCCCGCCCTCAACATCGCGATCTTCGGCGCCTTCGTGGCGATCACGCTCGTGGTCGTCTTCCGCGCCAGCCGCAACACCAAGACCGCGGCCGACTACTACGCGGCGGGCCGGTCGTTCACCGGCCCGCAGAACGGCGTGGCCATCGCGGGCGACTACCTCTCGGCGGCGTCGTTCCTGGGCATCGCGGGCGCGATCGCGCTCAACGGCTACGACGGATTCCTCTACTCCATCGGCTTCCTGGTCGCCTGGCTGGTGGCGCTGCTGCTGGTCGCCGAACTGCTGCGCAACACCGGCAAGTACACGATGGGCGACGTGCTGGCGTTCCGGATGCGCCAGCGCCCGGTCCGCGCCGCCGCGGCGACCTCGACCATGGTCGTGTCGTTCTTCTACCTGCTCGCGCAGATGGCGGGCGCGGGCGGCCTGGTCGCGCTGCTGCTGGGCATCACGTCGAAGACCGGCCAGTCCGTGGTCATCGCGGTCGTCGGCGTCATCATGATCGTCTACGTGCTGGTCGGCGGCATGAAGGGCACGACCTGGGTGCAGATCATCAAGGCCGCCCTGCTGATCACCGGCGCGCTGGCGATGACGGTCTGGGTGCTGGCGAAGTTCGGCTTCAACCTCTCCAGCCTGCTCGGCGCGGCGGTGGACGCGGGCGGCGCGTCCGGCGAGGCGCTGCTCAACCCCGGCAAGCAGTACGGCGGGTCGGCGACCAGCAAACTCGACTTCGTCTCCCTCGGCTTGGCGCTCGTGCTCGGCACCGCGGGCCTGCCGCACATCCTCATGCGCTTCTACACCGTCCCCACCGCGCAGGAGGCCCGCCGGTCGGTGGTCTGGGCGATCTGGCTGATCGGCGTGTTCTACCTGTTCACCCTGGTCCTGGGCTACGGCGCGGGCGCGATCGTCGGGCCGGACGCCATCCGCAACGCCCCCGGCAAGGCGAACTCGGCCGCGCCGCTGCTCGCCCAGGCGCTCGGCGGGCCGGTCCTGCTCGGGCTCATCGCCGCGGTCGCGTTCGCCACGATCCTGGCCGTGGTCGCTGGCCTGACCATCACCGCGTCGGCGTCCTTCGCGCACGACATCTACGCCAACGTCATCAAGAAGGGCCAGGTGGACGACAAGGACGCCGAGGTGCGCGTCGCCCGGATCACCGCCGTGGTCATCGGGATCGTGGCCATCGTCGGCGGCATCGTCGCCAACGGGCAGAACATCGCGTTCCTGGTGGCGCTCGCCTTCGCCGTCGCCGCGTCGGCGAACCTGCCCACGATCCTGTACTCGCTGTTCTGGAAGCGGTTCAACACCTCCGGCGCGCTGTGGAGCATCTACGGCGGCCTGGTGTCGAGCATCGTGCTCATCGTGTTCTCCCCAGCGGTGTCCGGAAAGCCCGCCACCGCGGCCACCCCGTCGATGGTCCAGGGCGTCGACTTCCACTGGTTCCCGCTGGAGAACCCGGGCATCGTGTCGATCCCGCTGGCGTTCTTCCTCGGCTGGCTCGGCACGGTCCTGTCCAAGGAGCGCCGGGACGACAAGTACGCCGAGATGGAGGTCCGCGCGCTGACCGGCGTCGGCGCGGAGAAGGCGGTCGCGCACTAGAGCCGTGTGACGGCGATCTCGGCCGGCCGTCCGGCGTGGCTCCCGGCCGGTTGGCGCCTGAACCCGAATATATGCGGGCAAAGCTGCATATTCTCGGGAGTGATTCATGCGCCAACCGGCTGCCACCGCGCTCGTCGTCCGGCTCGCGGGCGGCCTCCCGTGAAGCGCCTGCTCCCGGTCGTCGCGCTGATCGTCGCCGTGGTGGTCCTGGCCTGGGCCACGAACTGGTTCAGCGCGGGCCAGCCGAACACGCCGCCGTCCTCGGTGTCGCCGACCGACGCCCGGCAGCGGCTGTCGGAGCTCGCGGTCAAGCCCGCGGGCTCGATGGCGGGCTACTCACGGGACCGGTTCCCGCACTGGGCCACGGTCGAGGGCGCCTGCGACACCCGCGAGACCGTGCTCAAGCGCGACGGCGTCGACGTCAAGACCGACGCGGAATGCCGCGCCGTGTCCGGTAGCTGGACGAGTCCCTACGACGGCGAGACCTGGACCAAGGCCGCCGACATCGACATCGACCACTGGGTGCCGCTGGCCGCGGCCTGGCGCAGCGGCGCGGCGGAGTGGACCGACGAACGCCGCAGGGAGTTCGCCAACGACCTCGCCCACCCCCAGCTCATCGCGGTGACCGACAACGTCAACCAGAGCAAGGGCGACCAGTCTCCCGACCAGTGGAAACCGCCGCTGAAGACGTACTGGTGCGTCTACGCCGCCAACTGGATCGAGGTCAAGCACGTCTACCAGCTCTCCGTCACCGCCCCGGAGAAGGCCGCGCTGCTGGAGATGCTCGCCGAATGCGGCCCTACCGGGTAGGCGGGAGTCAGGTCGTCGGCCCGCCACTGGGCCGGGCGCGGCACTACCATCGGAACCGGACGGTCGGCACGCGCGGCGACGACGCCGCCCCGGCCTCGGGAGGTCGAGTTCGATGGCGGTTCTGCGCAGCTACGTGTCCGGCCGCTGGCAGCGCCCGGACGACGGGGCGCCCCTGCACGACGCGGTCACCGGCGCGGAGGTCGCCCGCATCTCCTCCGCTGGCATCGACATGGCCGCCGCCCTCGACCACGGCAGGCGCGTCGGCGGGCCCGCCCTGCGCGAGCTGACCTTCCACCAGCGCGCCGCGCTGCTCAAGGTCCTCGCCTCGCACCTCACCGAACGCAAGGACGAGCTCTACGCCCTGTCCACGCGCACCGGGGCCACCCGGCGCGACGCGCAGATCGACGTCGACGGCGGCATCGGCGTGCTGTTCGCCTACAGCGGCAAAGGCAGGCGCGAACTGCCCAACGCCAAGGTCTACCTCGACGGCCCCGTCGAGCCGCTGGGCAAGGGCGGCACTTTCGTCGGCAGGCACATCGCCACCCCGCTGCGCGGCGTCGCGGTGCAGATCAACGCGTTCAACTTCCCCGTCTGGGGGCCGCTGGAAAAGCTCGCCCCCGCCTTCGTCGCGGGCGTGCCCAGCCTGGTCAAGCCCGCAAGCCAGACCGCGTACGTCACCGAGAAGCTGGTCGAGCTGATCATCGACTCGGCGATCCTGCCCGAGGGCAGCCTGCAACTGGTCAGCGGCGGCGCGGGCGACCTGCTCGACCACCTGACCCCGCAGGACCTCGTCTCGTTCACCGGCTCGGCGTCCACCGCCCGGAGGCTGCGCGCCCACGACACGATCGTGCGGCACAGCGTGCGGTTCAACGCCGAGGCCGACTCGCTCAACTGCTCGATCCTCGGCCCGGACGCGGGCCCGGGCACGGCCGAGTTCGACCTGTTCGTCAAGCAGCTCGTCACCGAGATGACGGTGAAGGCGGGCCAGAAGTGCACCGCGATCCGCCGCGCCATCGTCCCCGCCGCTCTGCTGCACACCGTCGCCGAGGCCACCGCGGAACGGCTGTCGACGGTGACGGTCGGCAACCCGGCCAACCCGGACGTGCGCATGGGCGCCCTGGCCGGTCTGGAGCAGCGCGAAGAGGTCCGGCGCTCGCTCAAGGCCCTGCTCGCCGTGGGCACTCTCGTCTACGGCGATCCCGAGCGGGTCGAGGTGGTCGACGCCGACCCCGAGCGCGGCGCTTTCCTGTCCCCGGTGCTGCTGTGCGCGGAGGACCCCGAGCGCGCCGAGCCGCACGAGGTCGAGGCGTTCGGCCCGGTCAGCACCCTCATGCCCTACACCTCCACCGAGCACGCGGTCGAGCTCGCCGCGCGCGGCCAGGGCAGCCTCGTCGGGTCCGTGGTCACCGCGGACGCTGACTTCGCCCGGGACGTCGTGCTCGGGGCCGCGCCGTGGCACGGCAGGCTGCTCGTCCTCGATTCCGACGACGCCAAGGAGTCCACCGGCCACGGCTCGCCGCTGCCCGCGCTCGTGCACGGCGGCCCCGGCCGGGCGGGCGGCGGGGAGGAGCAGGGCGGCATCCGGGCCGTGCTGCACCACCTCCAGCGCACCGCCGTGCAGGCCAGCCCCAAGGTGCTCGCCGCCGTCACCGGCGAATGGGTGGCGGGCGCCCCGCGTGAGGAGGGCGTGCACCCCTTCCGCAAGTCCCTGGCCGACCTGCGCGTCGGCGACTCGGTCGTGGCCGGTCCCCGGATGGTCACCCAGGCCGACATCGACCACTTCGCCGAGTTCACCGGCGACACGTTCTACGCGCACACCGACCCGGCGGCCGCCGCGGCGAACGAGTTCTTCGGCGGGATCGTCGCGCACGGCTACCTGGTGCTGTCCTTCGCCGCGGGACTGTTCGTGTCCCCGGAGCCCGGCCCGGTGCTGGCCAACTACGGCCTGGAGAACCTGCGGTTCCTCTCCCCGGTCTACCCGGGGGACGAGTTGACCGTGACGCTGACGGCCAAGCGGATCACCCCGCGCGAGAACGCCGCGTATGGGGAAGTCCGCTGGGACGCCGACGTCACCAAGCAGGACGGGACCTCCGCGGCCAAGTACGACGTGCTGACTCTCGTCGCGAAGTCCTGACCCCGCTTGGCGAACGCGGCGGACCCGGCCTACGCCGCGTCGCTGACGACCAGGGTGAGCGGCGTGTCCTGGGTGGCGACGGCGGTGGCGTAGTTGCGCTGGACCACCGAGCGCTCGGCGGGGTTGGGCTGGGCGTTGGCGCAGGTGACCGGAGCCGAACTGCCGGACATCAGGTCCGCGCACAGCCCGGTGCGCCGGTCGGGCAGCCCGAGCGAGTGACCGAACTCGTGGGCGATGATCCGCAGCGGGTTGTACCCCTGCTGGACGGCCTGGCGGCCGAACCACACGGTGCCCGTGCCGGTCGCCCGGATCGGGCCGAGGGTCGCGCGGGGCCACCCGTCGTCGGCGATGACGCGGATGTTGACCCGCTGCCCGGCGGCCGCCTTGACGATCCGCACGTTGCTCACCGCCGCGTTCCACACGGCCGCGCCATCGGCGACGACGGACTTGAACTCGCCCGCGAGGCTGTCGTCGTAGGTGAGGGTGGTGACCGCGGCCGGGGCGATGGGCGCGGCGGCGGCGGGCGTCGCCCCCACGACCACGGCCGCGCCGAGCGCGGCGTTGGCCGTGACCAGCGCGAGAGTGCGTCGAAGCGTGGACTTGGTCTTGAGCATGGATGTGCTCCTGCCGATTAGCGGCCCGCCGGTAGGCAGGCCGATCCCGATGGCCAAACCATGCGTACTCGCCCCTTTACCCACTCTCGGGGGAATAGTGACCGCCGTCACAAGAGTTCACATTCCCAGCTTCGTCGGGGCCGCTGGAGCGTCGAAGTTGTCCGTGCACCGCACTTGATCAGCGAAAACGCGCTCCGCGACGGCTTCTGGTGGCTATGGGCGACTCGGTCCTGGTCGTCCGGCCGCCGCGCTCGGGTCGGACCGTGAAACCCTTGTGGCACAACGGCTTTCGCCGCTCGGCAGCGGGCTGCCGCCGGGTGTGGACCCCCCGATTTGATCCCGTGTTGGCGACCGTGTAACTTTCTTCCTGTCAGCGCGACACGGGCCGGAAAAACCGGAACGAGCGAAGACACTCCAAAGACTAAGAAGACAAACCAGCCTCGGATGAGGTCGCCTTGTTTGGCGGTTGATTCGGATGTGCGTGTGTTGTTTGAGAACTCAACAGTGTGCCGATTTAAGCCAGTAGAGCT
>NZ_JBVJIN010000098.1:0-8361 GCF_055586285.1 Actinokineospora sp. NPDC051303 | reverse complement strand
GCCTCCCCATACACCGCACCCGACACATTCGCCCCCGCCACAAACCCCTCCGACGGCGCGAACACCCTCCGCTCAATCGACAAGTTGTCCAGCGTTACCCCACTCATGTCTCTCCCACAGTTTCGTCGCGGCTCCGATGCGTCACGGTAGAAGCGGCCGGGCGGCACTGACCGAACGCCGCGACGGACGGTGCCGGCTTCGGGACGAGTGGTCCACGAGCGTCACCCGAAGAGGTGGAACACGCCTAACATCGACGGCACCGTCGAAAGGACCACGGATGTCGGCACCGGAGCGCGATGAACCAGCGCGGTTACGGCTGCCCTGGTCCCGCGCCGACCCCGCCGCCGTCCTCGGCGTCGCCCGCGGCATCGGCGACGACCTGGCCGACGGGCTCGCCGGGGCCCGGGTCCGCTCGGCCGCGCGGGGCATCCGCAGGCTGCTCGACGCCGACGCCATCGGCCTGGCCGATTTCTCCGGAACCCCCGTCTGGGCGGGCCGCGCGCCCTCGGGCACCCGCTGGCCCGCCTTGGTGGACGAGGTGCTGCACAACGAGACCCGTGCGGGCCGCCCGCCGCTGCTCGCCGTCCCGCTGCATGTCCACGACGAGCTGGCCGGGGTTCTCGTGGTCGCGGGCCAGGTCCGCGCCGCCGCGGTCCGCGAAGTCGCCGACTGGATAGTGGCCGCTCTGGAACGCGCTCGCCTGGAGGCGTCCGCCGAGCACGCCGCGCAGGCCGAACTGCGGGCGCTGCGCGCGGAGATCTCACCGCACTTCGTCTACAACGCGCTCACCGTCATCGCGTCCCTGGTGCACTCGGACCCGGAGCGCTCGCACGAGCTGATGCTCGACTTCGCCGACTACAACCGCTACAGCCTCGCGGGCCACGGCGACTACACCACCCTCGCCGAAGAGTTCCACGCCATCGAGACTTACCTGGCCCTGCAACGCGCCGTCCTCGGCGACCGGCTCCGCGTGCAGATCAGGGTCGCCCCGGAAGTGCTCGCCGTCGCCATCCCCTACCTGGTGCTGCAACCGTTGGTGGAGAACGCGATCCGGCACGGCGTCGAGCCGCGCGCCGCGGGCGGCCTGGTCCAGGTGCGCGGCGAGGCCGAGGGAGCCGACTGCGTCATCACCGTCGAGGACGACGGCGTGGGCATGGCCCCCGCGCACGCGGAGGCGATCCTCGCGGGCCGCGGTCCGGCGGGCAGCGTCGGCCTGGCCAACGTGGACCGGCGGCTACGCAACGTCTACGGGCCCTGGTTCGGGCTCGTGGTGGAGACCGCGGAGGAAGCGGGCACCCGGGTGGTCGTCCGGGTGCCGATGTTCGCACCGGGAGTGATGCCGTGATGGCCAGCGGGCTGCGGGTGCTCGCCGTTGACGACGTCCGGGCCGCCCTGGACGAGCTGTGCAGGCTGCTGCGCGCCGCCCCCGACGTCGCCGAGACGCACGCGGCTGGCGACGCGCTCACCGCGGTGAAGATGATCCAGGCCGAGCCGTTCGACGCGGTCTTCCTCGACATCTCCATGCCCGGCCTCAACGGCCTCGAACTGGCCTCCTTGCTAACCCGGCTCACCGAGCCGCCCGCGATCGTCTTCGTCACCGCGTTCGAGGACCACGCGGTGTCCGCCTACGGCATCGGCGCCGTCGACTACCTGCTCAAACCCGTCCGCGCCGAACGCCTGGCTGACGCGCTCACCCGCGTCGCCCGGGTCACCGCGGCCCGCCACCAGGCCGCCGTGCCCGCACCCTCGCCCACCCCCGACGCCATGCCCGCCCTGCCCGTGGAAACCGACGGCCGCACCCGCTACGTCCGGCGCGGCGAGGTGAAGTTCGCGGAGGCGCACGGCGATTACGTCCGCCTGCACACGCCTTCGGGGGTGCACCTGGTGCGGATGCCGATCTCGCGACTCCAGGAATACTGGGAGGGCTCAGGTTTCGCGAGAGTCCACAGAGGATTCCTGGTGGCCTTGGACGCGGTCCGCGAACTCCGCAGCGATTCCGTGGGCGGCATGCTCGCCCACACCGAACTGGGCGACGTCCCCGTCAGCCGCAGACACGCCCGAGAACTACGCGAGCGCTTGTTATTGGCAGCCCAACGCGGCGAACTAGGCCGGAGCGGCCGATGACCCCTCCCCGCAGAGTCGCCGTCACCAGCCCCCAAACCCGCCTGGCCCACTCCCGCCGCAAACACGGCTCCGCCTGGCGGCCCCCCACCCTCGACCCCGCCGAGGTCCGCCAGGCCCTCACGGTCTACCGCGCCCAACGCCGCAGGGCCATCCTGGCGCTAGCGGCCCTGTTCACCCTGCTGTTCGGCCTGCCACTGCTCCTGCACACCTTCCCAGCCCTAGACGACATCCGGATCGCCGACATCCCAGTCTCCTGGTTGGCCTTGGTGGCGATCCCCTTCCCCACGATGGTCGCCTTGGCCCACTGGCACCTCCGCCACGCCGAACACCTGGAAACTGACCCACCACCCACCCGCGCCCCACACCCCCCGCCGCCGAAGTTATCCACAGGCGGGCAGCACCCTCTTCCCCCCGCTGACCTGGGCCGATAGGATGGATCAGGGACGGTCCCCCAGGGCGGGTGGGCTTTGTTGTGGGGGCGGCGCGGCGGCGAAAACGAGGCGGGTGTCTGCCGGGGTTTCGCCAGGCCGCAGCCGAAATCGCCAAGTGCGCAGTGGGTTGGAGCGACACGCCTGCCACTTGACCAGGCCGAACGAACCCGCCAGGCGCGAGGCGGGGAGCGTGCCTGTCTTGGAGTCTGGTCTTGGACAGTGCTCGGTGGGCCGGGAGCGTCGCGAGTTGGTTGGCCGGTGCCTGTTTGGGTGGTTCGCCTTGATTTGGGGCCCCTCGAAATGGGCCTGCGCGGGTCAAAAGGCGGGGCGAAGGAACCCCACCCGCGCTACGAGTTTAGGCCCATTTCCCCCAAATCAAGGCGAACCACCCAAACAGGCCGTTGGCTTGGGCCTGTCACTTGTCGCGGTGGATCGGGTGAGGCGCCCACACCGCCCTGCCAAGCCGCACCGAGGCTCACCAGGCGCTCAACGGGTCGGAGCAACAAACCCGAGCATCTGCCAGACCGAACCAACGCCCGCCCGATGCTCGATGGGCCAGAGCAGCGAACCCACGCCCCACGAAGCCGAACCAGCGCTCGCCCAGTGCTCGATGGGGTGGAGTGGTTTCTTTGGGGGTGAAGGAAGATCCCTAAACTGGCTGTGGTCGTGGGGCCGAAGGCTTCCCACCCGTCTTTCCCACGACGGGATCTTCCTTCGTAGGGGCCCCAAAGAAACCACTCCACCCCATCGAGCAACCCCACACAGCCAACCCCCGCAGAAGCCAGCAAGCAGACAGCACCCAGCCAGGGAACGAGCCCCCCGCAAGCGGAACGCACGGTGTGGCGAAGCCCTGAATGCCAGGTTTCCCCGGCTCCGTTAGGTAGCGTTGCGGCCGTGCGCGGGCGAGATGATCAGGAGCCGGTCGGAACCGTTGGCGCGCGCCTGCGTCGGGTGCGGCCACACCTCACCCTGGTGATCACCGCAGGCCCGCTCGCGGCCATTGCCGCCGCCGCGACAGACGGCTGGTCACCAACCCTGGCGACACCCTTCCTCCTCCTAGCAGCAGGAATCGCCTACTTCCGAACCCGCCGATTCCGCCCCCGCCGCTGGCCAGTCGCCTCAGCCGCCTTGGGCGCAGCGGGCGGAGCCTGCGTAGGACTAGCCTCGGCCTGGTTCATCGGAATCGCCGCAGCGGCCGCCCTAGGCGCAGGCGGATGGTTCGTCGGAGAGCAAGCCCGCCGCCGGGTGCTTGAGCCCTACACCCCCGAACTTGCGGACTCCCCGGTCGAAGTGCCCTGGCAGGCGCGCGGCGCGCGGGGTCTGGAGCTGCTCGTCGCCCACGACCGGATCACGCTGTCCGGTGGCCGAGGGCCGTTCCGGCTTGTCCGGCCGATGGTGGCGCTCAGCGGTGTCGGCGCCGTGGAGCAGGTGATGGTCGCCCGCCGCACCACCCTGCCCGTTCCGGGGGTCGGCGAGCTGAGGGTCACGGTGACCCCGGGGCCCGCTGTCCGCATCACCGTGCCGCCGGGGGAGTGGATCGTCCCGACCGATCACGGCCGGGAGATCGCCCGGCTGGTGGCCCGTCGCAAGGAACTCGCGGGCGTCGACTAGCGGTCGGTTAGCCTGCCCCGGTGACTCCTGACGAGGTGATCGCGCTCGACCGCGCGCACGTGTGGCACCCCTACGGGCCCATGCCCGGCACCCAGGACCCACTCGTGGTCGCCTCCGCCGAGGGGGTGCGGCTGCGGCTGGCCGACGGGCGGGAGCTGGTCGACGGCATGGCGTCGTGGTGGGCGGCGATCCACGGCTACCGCAACCCGGTGCTCGACGCAGCGCTCGCCGAGCAGGCGGGGCGGATGAGCCACGTCATGTTCGGCGGCCTCACCCACGAGCCCGCCGTCCGGCTGGCCACCACCCTGGTCGAGATCACCCCGGACCCGCTGCGGCACGTCTTCCTCTGCGACTCGGGGTCGGTCGGCATCGAGGTGGGCGTGAAGATGTGCCTCCAGTACTGGCGCTCGCTCGGGAAACCGGGCAAGCGGAAGCTGCTGACCTGGCGCGGCGGCTACCACGGCGACACGTTCACCCCGATGAGCGTCTGCGACCCCGAGGGCGGCATGCACAGCCTCTGGCGGGGCGTGCTGCCGGACCAGGTGTTCGCCCAGGCGCCGCCGGTGGGCTTCGAGCACGACTACGTCGCCCACCTGGCCGAGATGATCGAGACCCACGCCGACGACTTGGCCGCGGTGATCGTGGAGCCGGTCGTGCAGGGCGCGGGCGGGATGCGCTTCCACGATCCCCGCTACCTGCACGTTCTGCGCGAGCTGACCTTGGCCAACGACGTGCTGCTGATCTTCGATGAGATCGCCACCGGGTTCGGCCGCACCGGCGAGCTGTTCGCCGCCGACCACGCCGGGATCAGCCCGGACGTGCTGTGCGTCGGCAAGGCCATGACCGGCGGTTACCTGTCCATGGCCGCGACCCTGTGCACGTCCCAGGTGGCCGAGGGCATCTCCCGGGGCGAGGTCCCGGTGCTGGCGCACGGCCCGACCTTCATGGGCAACCCGCTGGCCGCCGCGGTCGCCTCGGCGTCGATCGGCCTGCTGCTGGCGGGTGACTGGCGGGGCACGGTCAAGCGGATCGAGGCCGAGCTGACCCACGGCCTCGCGGCGGCGGCCGACGTGCCGGGGGTGCGCGACGTGCGGGTCCTGGGCGGGATCGGCGTGGTGCAACTCGACCACCAGGTGGACATGGCCGCCGCCACGCGGGCCGCCGTCGACGCCGGGGTGTGGCTGCGGCCGTTCCGCGACCTGATCTACACCATGCCGCCGTATGTGAGCACCACTGACGACGTCGCCGCGATCACCGCGGGCGTGGTCGCCGCTGCCGCGGCGGGGTAGGCGGCTGTCGCCGGTTTCGGTGGTGGTGTCCCAGCCGGACTATGTCCGCGCCGTTAACAGGGCTAACCTTGCTGCCCGTGAGTGTCCTCGTGATCACCGGGACCGGCACTGACGTCGGCAAGACCGTCGTCACCGCCGGGATCGCCGCGCTCGCCCGCGCCGCCCGGCGGCGCGTCGCCGTGCTCAAGCCAGCCCAGACCGGTGTCGCCCCCGGCGCGCCCGGGGACCTGGCCGACGTCCAACGGCTCGCGGGCGAGGTCACGACCCTGGAGCTGCGGCGCTTCCCCGACCCGCTCGCCCCCGACACCGCGGCCCGGCGCGTCGGGATGCCGCCGGTGCGGCCGTCGGAGGTCGCCGCCGCCGCGACCGACCTCGCCCGCACGCACGACCTGGTCCTGGTCGAGGGCGCGGGCGGGCTGCTCGTCCGGTTCGACCCCGACGGCGGCACGCTCGCCGACGTGGCCTGGGCGCTGGGCGCGCCCGTGCTGGTGGTCGCGACCGCCGGGCTCGGCACCCTCAACACCGCCGCGTTGACCGCGGAGGCGCTGCGCCGCCGGGGGATCACCTGCGACGGGTTCGTCGTCGGAGCCTGGCCGAGCACCCCGGACCTCGCCGCGCGCTGCAACCTGGACGACCTGCCGGTCGTCACGCAGGCGCCGCTGCTCGGCGTCTTCCCCGAAGGGGTGGGCGGGCTGCCCGCGGCAGAGTTCGCGCCGGTCGCGCGCCGGTCGCTCGCGCCGTCGCTGGGCGGGGAGTTCGACGTCAAGGAGTTCACAGGCGCGTTTCCCGGGTGAGAGATTAGTCGCTCATGTGTGTCAGCCCCATGAGGCAGACTGACCCCCGACGCACAATGCCCGGACCATATGCCCCGATCACCATGCCACCGGCGCCGCACCCGGCCCGGACGCACCGGCTCTAGGAGGAACCACAGTGACGGCAGCCGCCGAGCGCACCCATGACAGCGCGACCACCGACGACGTGCTCGCCGTCGCCCGCGAACAGGTGCTCGACCGCGGTGTCGGCCTGTCCGAGGAGCAGGTGCTGCGGGTTCTGCGGCTCGGTGACGACCGCCTGGAGGACCTGCTCGCCCTGGCCCACGAGGTCCGGATGAAGTGGTGCGGCCCCGAGGTCGAGGTCGAGGGCATCGTTAGCCTCAAGACCGGCGGCTGCCCGGAGGACTGCCACTTCTGTTCGCAGTCCGGCCGCTTCCCGACCCCGGTCCGCTCCGCGTGGCTGGACATCCCGGGCCTGGTCGAGGCCGCCCGCCAGACCGCGGCGACCGGGGCCACCGAGTTCTGCATCGTCGCGGCCGTGCGCGGCCCCGACGCCCGCCTGCTCTCCCAGGTGCGCGACGGCATCAAGGCGATCCGCGAGTCCGGCAACGACATCCAGATCGCTTGTTCGCTGGGCATGCTTACCCAGGAGCAGGTCGATGAGCTTGTCGCCATGGGCGTGCATCGCTACAACCACAACCTGGAGACCGCGCGCTCGCACTTCCCGAAGGTGGTGACCACGCACTCCTGGGAGGAGCGCTGGGACACCCTGCGGATGGTGCGCGAGGCGGGCATGGAGGTCTGCTCCGGCGGCATCATCGGCATGGGCGAGACCGACGAGCAGCGCGCCGAGTTCGCCGTGCAGCTCGCCGAACTGGACCCGCACGAGGTCCCGATGAACTTCCTCATCCCGCAGCCGGGCACCCCGTATGAGCAGTACGAGCCGATCGAGGGCCGCGACGCGCTGCGCGTGGTCGCCGCGTTCCGCCTCGCCCTGCCGCGCACGATGCTGCGCTTCGCGGGCGGCCGCGAGCTGACCCTGGGCGACCTCGGCGCCGAGAAGGGCATGCTGGGCGGGGTCAACGCGATCATCGTCGGCAACTACCTGACCAACCTCGGCAGGCCCGCCCAGCGGGACCTCGACATGCTGTCCGACCTCAAGATGCCGATCAAAGCGCTCAGCGACTCGCTGTAGGAGTTCTGTCGTGTTCTGCGTGCACTGCGGCCAGCCCGCCGCGGTGGGAGACCACCTCTCCTGCCGCGGCGGCCGCGCCGCCCTGGAACCACCCCGCTTCTGCGCCGAGTGCGCGCGCCGGATGGTCGTGCAGGTGACCCCGGTCGGCTGGTCCGCGCGGTGCAGCAGGCACGGCGAGACGACCAGCGCGGGTGCCCCCGTGCTGACGGACTAGTCTCGCGCATGGGCTGCCCCATTCGGCCCATGAGTTCTCGCGAGCGGAGGTCAGGCGTGACAGCGCCCCCCGATTACCTGCCGTGGTCGCACAAGCCCGCCCCGGTGGTGGTCAAACGCGACCTGTTGCCCGCGGTCAGCGTGCTGTCGACCATCTCGTTGTTCGGCTTCGCGGTGGGATGGCTGTGGTCCCGCCTGGCGCCCGGACAGCTTGTCCAGGTCGTGGAGGACGGCGGACTGGCGCCGCTGCGGACCGAGAGCTACCACCGCTTCGATGACCTGGTGCTGTTCCTGCTGCTGGGATTGGCGGCGGGGATCGTGACCGGGGTCGCGGTGTGGCTGCTGCGGGAGCGTCGCGGTCCGGTGGTGATGGTGGCCGCGGTGCTCGGGTCCGGATTGGCGGCCTGGCTGGCGGCGCAGACCGGCGTGTCCTTGGCGGAGGCGCGGTTCGTCGTGGCGGGAGCGCCTGGGCTGGGCGATGTGGTGACTTTGGCTCCCCGGTTGGAATCCGGGTGGGGGATCGTGGCTTGGCCGTTGGGGACGGCGTTCGCTTACGGGGTCGCGGCGGCGTGGAACGGGCGGGATGACTTGGGGCGCAGGCTCGGGTGATCTGCTTCTGTCTTCCGGGGCTTCGTGGGGTTGCTCGATGGGGTGGAGTGGTTTCTTCGGGGCCCCTACGAAGGAAGATCGCCGTGTGAAAGACGGGTGGGATGCCTTCGGCCTCA
>NZ_JBVJIN010000097.1:0-9107 GCF_055586285.1 Actinokineospora sp. NPDC051303 | reverse complement strand
GGTGGGGAGCCTTCGGCCCCACGACCACGGCCAGTTTAGGGATCTTCCTTCACCCCCAAAGAAACCACTCCACCCCATCGAGCACCTGGCGAGCGCGGGTGCGGCCTGGCAGGCGCTTGGGTATTCGGCTCGTTCGGCCCATCGAGCACTAGGAGGGGTGGGTGTCCTGGTGGAGTGATCAGGCGGCTAGGGCGAAGAAGAGGATGAAGACGCCGATTGCCACCAGCCAGGCGGCTATGAGCCAGCCGAAGTCTCGCCAGGGGGAGAGGGCGCCGTTGTCTTCGCCGGGGACGTAGACGCCGCGTTCCTCGAACTTGTCGACCAAGGCCAGGAGGGCGGTGAATGGCCGGGGGAGGCGCACCTGGGGATGGTGCCATGGGGGGTGGGGGTGGGGCCAGTCATCGGTGGCGGCGTTGGCCCTTGATGTGCTGGGAGAAAGCGCGTTCGATCTCGCGTTGGGCGTCTCGGGTGGCTAGGGACTGGCGTTTGTCCCAGGTCTCTTGCCGCGTACCAAACCTAGTTCGACCTTGACTCTGCCCTCGACGAAGTACATCGACAGCGGGACCAGGGACAGGCCGCTCTCGCGGACCCGGATGTCGAGTTTGTCGATCTCTCGGCGGTGCAGGAGCAGTTTGCGGACGCGTCTTGGGGTGTGGTTGGTCCAGGTGCCCAGGGCGTACTCGGCGATGTGCAGGCCGCGCAGCCAGACCTCGCCGTCATCGATGGTGGCGAAGGAGTCGACCAGGGAGGCTCGGCCCAGGCGCAGGCTTTTGACCTCGGTGCCCACCAGCACCACGCCTGCCTCCACGGTGTCCAGCACCGCGTAGTCGTGCCGCGCCCGCCGGTTGGTGGCGATCGTGGAACGGTCCCGCTGCATGGGCGGGACGCTATCCCACCGGCCATCCCACTTTGGGATGGATCTCGGCTGATACCGGAGGAGGAGGTGAGGGCAGCGGTGTGAACGCGAGACTCGGGCGACCACTGGGGTTCGCGACGAGGGGAATCGGAAATGGGCACGGGGAGCAGACTCGGGGTTGTCGGTGTGGTGGCCATGCTGGCGCTGGCTGGGGCGGGCACGGCGAGCGCGGCGCCGGTAGTCGACCAGCAGGGGCTGGGGCACCGGATCGACCGGCAGGTGGTGCAGGCGGGGCTCGACGCGCTCGCCCGGACGGGGGCGGCTGGGGTGCAGGTGCGGGTCGTGCACGGGCGGGATCGGTTCACTGCCCGTGCGGGAGTCGCCGAGTGGGGTGGGCCGAAGCCGGTGTCGACGCGCGGGCGGTTCCGGATCGGCAGTGTCACCAAGGTGTTCGTCTCGACCGCGGTGTTGCAGTTGGTGGGGGACGGGCGGGTCGGGTTGGACGCGCCGGTGGCCGACTACCTGCCGGGGCTGCTGCCCGACGGCGAGCGGATCACGGTGCGGATGCTGTTGCAGCACACCAGCGGGCTCTACAGCTACGACCGGGCGCTGCCGCAGGACCCGGCGGAGTTCGAGACGGTCCGCAAGCGGCACTTCGAGCCGGAGGAACTGGTCGCGATGTCCGTGCGGGAGCCGCTGGACTTCGCCCCGGGCGCCGCCTGGGGGTATTCCAACACCAACTACGTCGTCGCCGGGATGCTGATCGAGAAGGTCACCGGGAAGTCCTACGAGCAGGTCATCGAGGACCGGATTCTGCGCCCGCTGCGCCTGCGCGAGACCAGCGTCCCCGACCGCGACCTGACGCTGCCGCGTCCGCACGCGCACGGGTACGCCCTGATCGGCGGGGAGCCGGTGGACATCTCCGAGTCCAGCCCGTCGCTGTTCGGGGCGGCCGGGGGCATGGTGTCCACGACCGAGGACCTCGACCGGTTCCTCGACGCGCTGCTCGACGGCGACCTGCTGGCTCCGGCCCAGCTCGCCGAGATGACCAAGACGCTGCCGTTCACCGGCGGCTACGGCCTCGGCCTGGGGGAGACGCCGCTGCCGTGCGGCGGGTCGGTGTGGGGACACCTCGGCGGCGTCCCCGGCTACCTCACCGTCGCGATCAGCACCCGGGACACCAAGACCCGCCTGGAGCTGTCCGCGACGACCGCGCCGGTGACCGGCGGGACGTTCGAGGGCATCAACGAGGTTATCGATGAGGTGTTCTGCGGCTGACGGGACTCGGTAGGCGCCCGCCCCGCGCATCGGGGCGGGCGCCTACTGGAAGCCTTCCGACTGGCGCGGTCGGCCGCTTGCGACGGCGGACAGCCTGCCCTGCGCCTGCCGGTAGCAGCGCTCGATGTGGTCGAGGACCGAGGGCCAGGCGCCCACCGCGGGTGGGACGGCGTGGTTGTGCCGGGCGATGGACTGGCGCAGCCGGTGGTCGGTGATCAGCCGGGTGACGGCGATGATCATGTCCTCGAAGGTGTCGGCGAGCAGGCCGTCCACCCCGTGGCGGACGAAGTCGCCCACTCCGCTCTGCGCGCGGGCCACGATCGGCAGCCCGACCGCGCGCGCCTCCAGCGCGGCGATGCCGAAGGACTCCCGGGGCGCGGGCGCGACGAAGACGTCGCCGGTGGCCAGGACTCCGGCGACCTGCTCGCGGGTGCGGCGGCCGGGCATCGACACCCACGAGGTCATGCCGTTGGCCGCGGCGAACCGGTCCATCGCGGCGCGGGCCGGGCCGTCGCCGACGATCGTGGCGCGGATCGGGATCGCGGCGGGGACCAGCGCGCGGGCGGCCAGCAGGATCCTGAGCAGCCGCACCGGCTGTTTGCGCGGGGCGAGCCTGCCCACGGCCACCACGTGCACCCCGTCTGCGTTCCCGCTGGGCCGGACGGCGGGCCGCCAGCCCGCGACGTCGAGGCCGTTGGGGACCACGTGCACGCGCATGCCGAGCCCGGCCACCGCCTGGACCGACGCCGCGGCGGCGGTGCTGACCGCGGTGGCGACCACACTCCACCTGGGCCAGTCGAAGGCCATCTTCAGCGCCGTGTAGATCCCGTGCGTGGCCGGGTCCCACATGCTGTGCACGGTCACCACGACCGCCAGGCCCGCCCGCAGCGCCGCGCGCAGCCCAGCCCAAGCGAACGGCGAGACCGCGCCGACGTGCACGTGCACCACGTCCGGCCTGCTGCTGGCCAGCAGTTCGGCGAGCCTGCCGCCGCCGCGCGGATGGACGGGCAGGCCGAACGGCATCCGGGCGGCGAGCCGGTGCACCCCGTGCAGGTCGTCGCCGTTGGTCGCGGTGGCCACCTCGACGCGGTGGCCCGCCGCGCGCTGCGCCGCGACCAGGTCCGACACCTGCACCTCGATGCCCCCGAGCCGGGGCGCGTAGCAGTCAGTCACGTGGAGGATCCGCACCCATTCAGCCTAATTTGACCCGGCATTTGGGCGCTTCCCCAACTGAACGCGACACGGTGATCGCTGTTCGCGGTCGAGAAGCCATCGGTTGATTACGCTGATCGGGTGCAGCAACGGGTCGCGGTGTTCTTCCACGCTCACCCCGACGACGAGGCCCTGCTCACCGCGGGCACGATGGCGATGCTCGCCGCCGAGGGGCACCGCGTCGTGCTGGTCGTCGCCACCGCGGGCGAAAGCGGCCTGGCCGCGACGGCGCGCGGCGCGGCGCTCGGCGCGCTCCGGATGACCGAGCTAGCCCGGTCCGCCGCGGTGCTCGGGTGCGCCCGCGTGGTCTGCCTCGGCTACGGCGACTCCGGGCCGAGCCCGGCGACGAGGGCCGCGCGGCCGGGTTCGGCCTTTGTCGACATCGACATCGCGACGGCCGCCGAGGCGTTGGCGGCGGTGCTGGTCGAAGAGAGCGCCGACCTGCTGACGATCTACGACCCCGCGGGCGGGTACGGGCATCCCGATCACGTGCGGGTGCACCTGGTGGGCGCGCTGGCCGCGCGGATCGCGGGCACGCCGACCGTGCTGGAAGCCACCGTCGACCGCGACCTCCTGCTCCGGGCGCTGCGCCTGGTCGGCAAGGTCTACCGGTTCCCGCCCGGGTTTGACCTCGCGGTGTTCGAGCGCGCCTACACCCCGGGCGAGCGGATCACCCACCGGGTGAACGTGCGGCGGTTCGCCGAGCGGAAGCGGGAGAGCATGGCCGCGCACGTCTCGCAGGCGGGCGGCGCGGACACCCGGACCCTGGCGCTGCTGCTGAGGCTGCCGCGCCCGCTGTACCGGGTCGTCTTCGGCGCCGAGTGGTACGTCCGCCGCGACCTGCCGCCCGGCGTGCGCCTGCGCCATCCCTTCGCCGAGCCGCCATGAGCCGGGCGCGGAGCAGGTGGCGGCGGGTCGGGCTGTCCGGGGTCTCGCTCGGCCTGGCGGTGACGCTCGTGGTGTGCCTGCCGTGGATCGCCCGCGCCCTGACCGGGAAGCACGTCTCGTGGTCGGAGATCGGCGCGCGGTTCGCCGACGTGCGCCCCGACCTGGTCGCGCTGACCGCGGCGGCGTGGGCGGCCAGCCTGCTCGCCTACACGCGCGTGCTGACCAACTCGATGCCCGGCCTGAGCACGGCGCGGGCGCTCGCGCTCAACGCGGCTGGCAGCGCGGTCAGCAACCTGCTGCCCTTCGGCGGAGCGGCGGGGGCGGCGCTGACCTTCGCGATGGCCAGGAGCTGGGGCTTCGCGGGCAGGCCCATCGTGGTGATGACGGTCGTCAGCGGGGTCTGGAACACGATGTTCCGGTTCCTGCTCCCCGCCGTCGGCGTCATCGCGCTGCTGGTGGCGGGCCACGCCCTCGACCCGGCCGTGGCGAAGGCGGGCTGGGTGAGCGCGGTGTCGATCCTGCTGCTGGTCGCCCTGGTCGCGGCCGCGCTCTACTGGGACGTCGCCGCCGCGCGCCTCGGCCGCGCCCTGGACGCGCTGGCGCGGCTCGCCCGGCTGCGGGTCCGCGCGTCCTCGGCGCTGGCGCGGCTGCGCGCGGACACCGCGGACATCGTGCGGGCCCGGTGGCTCGGCCTGTCCTCGGGCATGGTCGGCTTCCTCGGGGCGCAGTGGCTGGTGCTGTTGTGCTGCCTGTGGGCGGCGGACGCCTATCCCGGCGCGGCGCAGTCCGTCGCGGTCTTCGCGCTGTCGCGGGTCCTCACCATGGCGGTGATCACCCCCAGCGGCGCGGGCCTGATGGAGGGCGGCGTCGTGCTGCTGCTCTCGGCGTTCGGCGTTGACACCGCCGCCGCGACGGTGGCCGCGCTCCTGTTCGGGTTCTGGACCTACACGATCGAGATCCCCGTCGGCGTCGCCGTCCTGGGCGGCTGGGCGCTCGCCCGGCGGCAGTCGGCGCCGTCCCCGCCCGCGGCGCGGGACGGGGCGCCGTGAAAAAACCCGCTGTGGGGCCGGAGAGACTCGAACTCTCACTGGCACGGACCTAAACCGTGTGCCTCTGCCAATTGGGCTACGGCCCCGTAGGACACCGGACAGCCTAACGGCGTGGCCCGTGCGCGGGTCGTGCGGGCGGTGATCTACCGTTGTCCCCGCCGACGGCTTGTTTCCTAGGAGGACACGTGGCTCGCGACCCCGACACCATCCAGCGCGAGATCGAGCAGGCCCGCGACGCGCTGGCCGCGACCCTGGACCAGCTCGGCACCAAGGCGAGCCCCAAGCGGCTGGTCGACAACGCCAAGGTCAGCGCCAAGTCCAAGCTGGACGACCCCAAGGTGAAGCTGGCGCTGCTCGGCGTCGGCGCGCTGGTCGGCCTGCTGGTCGTGCGCGGCCTGTTCCGCTAGCCGCGCCAGCGTCCCTGGCCCGGAGGGTCCGCCCTCGGGCCAGGGTCAGGCGGACGGCGTGGCCTTCTCCGGCTCCTGGGCCTTGGCCGTCCTGGAACTGGCCTCGGCGGGCTGGGGAGCCGACTTGGTGGATTCGCGGGCTTCCGCGTTCTGGGGAGTGGCGTCGGCGGGCTTCGCCGCCGGATCGGCGGTCTTCTTGGTGGCGCTCTGGGGGGCTTCCGCTTTCTGGGGCGCGGGGGCGTCCTCGGCGGGCTTCGCGAGGCGGGCGGAGAGGTAAGCGGCGGTGAAGCCGACCGCGTCGCCCTCGATGGTGTGCACCACGGTGCGTGGGTGTTCGCCGGGAGCGAGTTCTTCCACGAGTTGGTCCACGCGGTCGCGGGCGGCGATCAGGCCCGCAGCCGAGGCGGTCAGGGTCTTGTCCTTGCCGCTGACGGTGACCTTCCAGTCGTCGCCCTTGTGGGTGTAGTCGGCCGAGATCAGTTCGAACATCGCGCGCCCCTTTAGTGCTCTGGTGTGCTCCGAATGAGCGACGCCAGTACCGGCGGTCTATGACGGCACTGGTGCAAGCGTGTCTCCGTTTCGGCAGACGACCGGGGTCAAGTGAGTGAAACTCACCCGTGTGGGCGAGTCGGGTCAGGTGTCTCGCTCACCTGGATCATCGCGCCGACGCCGGACCAGAGCATCCGCATCAGATAGTCGGCCGCCTGTTCGGCGTTCACGTCCTCTTGCGCGACGTACCAGAGGGACAGTCGCTCGCAGGCTCCGACGACGATCTGGGCGGCGACCTCAAGATCGCGGCGCGGGGTGTCGGGCAGGAACGCCGAGAACAGCGCGATGTCCAACTCGACCTGCTCCTGGCGGACCGCCTCGATCTCGTCGAGGGCAGCGGGCCCGGCCACCGCGGCCTCGTTGATCAGCAGCAGCGACCACGCGCGCCGGTGGGCGTCGGTGAACTCGAAGAACGCCCGCGCCGCGCGGCGCAGGGCTTCCTCGGCTTCTTCCGCGCCGATCACCGACTCGCTGATCGAGTTGACCAGCTCGGCGCGCGCCTGCCGGATGCACGCGATGAGCAGGCCTTCCTTCGAGCCGAAGTACTCGTAGATCATCGGTTTGGAGACCCCGCAGCGCTCGGCGATCTCGTCCATCGATGCGGCGAGGTAGCCCCGTTCGGCGAAGATCTCTTCCGCGACGGCCACCATCTGCCGTTCCCGCTCGGCCCTCGGCATGCGGCGCCTGCGTTCGACCTTGTCCGTCGCTTCCTCGGCTGTCGTCACGAAATGACTCTACCGCAAGTAACCTACTCGCGGTAAGGTTGACTCCGGGTAACACCAAACTAGGGCATGGAGGAACCGCGATGGGCAAGCTCATCCACACCGGTGTGGTGGTCGTCGGTACCGGGTTTTCCGGCATGGGCATGGCCATCCAGTTGCGTCGGGAACACCGCGACGACTTCGTCATCCTGGAGAAGGCCCAGGACTTCGGCGGCACCTGGCGCGACAACACCTACCCCGGGTGCGCCTGCGACATCCAGTCCCACATGTACTCGTTCTCCTTCGAGCAGAAGCCCGACTGGACCCGCTCCTATGCCCCGCAGCCCGAGATCTGGCAGTACATGCGCGACGTGGCCGCCAAGTGGGGCCTGGCCCGCTACACCCGCTTCGGCACCGAGGTGACCGGCGCCCGCTGGGAAGAGGACGAGGGCCGCTGGCACGTGTCCACCGGCACCGGCGACACCTACGTCACCCAGTTCCTCGTCGCTGGCGTCGGCGCGCTGCACCTGCCGTCCATTCCGGAACTGCCCGGAATGGAGAAGTTCCAGGGCGAAGCCTTCCACTCGGCACAGTGGAACCACGACTTCGACCTGACCGGCAAGCGCGTCGCGGTCATCGGCACCGGCGCGAGCGCGATCCAGTTCGTGCCCGAGATCGCCCCGAAGGTCGCCGAGCTGACGCTGTTCCAGCGGACCGCGCCGTGGGTCATGCCCAAGCCCGACCACCCGATGCCGCCGTGGTCGCAGAAGGTCTTCGCCAAGATCCCCGGCGCCCAGCGCGGCTACCGGCACCTGCTGTACTGGATCAACGAGATGCGCGCCGTCGGCTTCAACGGCCACCAGGGCATCCTCAAGTACGCCTCCAAGCTGGCCGAGTGGAACATCAAGCGCTCGGTCAAGGACCCGGCCCTGGCCGCGAAGCTCACCCCCGACTACGTCATGGGCTGCAAACGCGTCCTGATCTCCAACGACTACTACCCGACCTTCAACCGCCCCAACGTCCACCTGGACACCGACGGCATCGCCGAAGTGCGGGAAAACAGCATCGTCGGCAAGGACGGCCGAGTCCACGAGGTCGACGCGATCATCTACGGAACCGGCTTCCACGTCACCGACGCCTTCGACTACCTCGACATCACCGGCCGCGACGGCCGTGATCTGGCCAAGGAATGGCGGGACAACGGCATCAACACCCACATGGGCATCAACGTCGCGGGCTTCCCCAACCTGTTCTTCCTCCTGGGCCCCAACACCGGCCTAGGCCACAACTCGGTCGTCTTCATGATCGAGTCCCAAATCCGCTACGTAGCCAGCGCCCTGCGCTTGGTCGACCACCACGGCGCCACCGCCCTAGACGTCCGCCGCACAGCCCAAGACCGCTTCAACGCAGAGATCCAGCGCAAACTCGCCGACGGCGTATGGACCCAAGGCGGCTGCACCAGCTGGTACCTCGACTCCCAGGGCGTCAACCGCACCATCTGGCCCGGCTTCACCTGGCGCTACTGGCTCCAAACCCGCAAGGTCGACCCAGCGGACTTCGAACTCATCACCCGCACCCGAGTCCCCGTCCCCGCCTGACCCCACCACCCAACGGGCGGCTCGCCAAGCTCCCCGAGGCGCTCATGATCGCAAGTTATCCACAGGCCCAGCGCACCCCCTTCCCCACGCTGACCTGCGACGATAGGATGGATCAGGGACGGTCCCCCAGGGAGGGCGGGCTTTGCGGTGGGGGCCGTGGGGCGGCAAAACAGGCCGTTGGGCGGGCTGTTGGGCCGTAGGCCGGCGCTGTTGGGTGGCAGGCGGTTAAGTGGCTTCTGGACTGCTCGCAGGGGTCGCCGCTCCCGCCCGACCCACAAGCCCGGCCCTGCTCGGTGCCAAGCGGCGGAGCAGAGACGCACCCGAGCGTCGGCTAGGCCGCACCCAGCCCTGTCAGGTCCTCAATGGGGCGGACCGAGCAGCACACCCGAGCATCTGCCAGGTCGCGCCTAACGCTGCCAGGTGCTCGATGGTGCGGAACGAGCAGCGAACCCGCCCTCCTGCCAACCGCCGCCCGACCCTGCCAGGTGCTCGATGGGGTGGAGTGGTTTCTTTGGGGGAGAAGGAAGATCCCTAAACTCGCCGTGGTCGTGGGGCCGAAGGCTCCCCAC
>NZ_JBVJIN010000096.1:0-9135 GCF_055586285.1 Actinokineospora sp. NPDC051303 | reverse complement strand
CCGAAGGCTCCCCACCCGTCTTTCCCACGACGGGATCTTCCTTCGTAGGGGCCCCAAAGAAACCACTCCACCCCATCGAGCAACCCCCGCAACCCCCGCAACCCGCACCCAACGGAACCCAGCAAGCAACCGACCACAGAGCAAGGCCCGCCGCGCCCAGCGACGGGCCAGAAGCCCTCAGTCCAGCTCAGACCCAGCCAACTCACGCAACCGGCTGATCAAGTCGATCGTGTCCATCCCGCACAGCGCCGCTAGCTGTTCGAGCGCCGAGATGTCCAAATGGACATCCGCCGCCCCCTGCTGAGGGTCGTGTTCCAACAGTCGCTCCGCCGCCCATCGCCGTAGTGGCAGCAGTTCCGGTCTCGGGTCCCGCACGGCCCGGTGCAGGTTGACCCGCACTCGGCCGATCGAGGTGCCCGCGAACGCCCGGTCGTGCACTCGTGCCATGAGGTCGTGGGGCAGCGCGTCGAGGGCGATGCAGATTTCCACGAACCGGACGACAGAGCACTGCCGGGTTCCCAACTCGTACGTTGCCAGGGTCTGCAGCGAGATGTCGCTCTGCAGCCTGCCGTTCAACTCTTTGCGAGTCCACCCCCGCTGTTTGCGCAACCGTCGGATCTCGTCTCCGAGGATCCGCTGGTAGTTCGACACATCGATCTGCACGCTCGCCCCTCTCGACCGGCAACTCGGCCGCTGGCCAGTGCCCACACAGGAGGAAGCGACTAACCCGCTTGCTCTTACGCGAGTTGGTGCCGAATTGCTCCGATAGGGTGACGTTGCGGGCTGAACCCGGGCAGATCGGTGGGACTTCGGGGTCAGTTCACGCACACGGGGCCGGGTTGCTGGGCGCGGGCGGGCGCGCCTAGGTCCAGTGCCGGTGTGCCGGTGAGACGGTCGCCCTGGCTGGTTGTGGTGAAGTCCTTGCCGAGTAGGACGGTGACGGTGCCCTTGGTGAGTTTGGTGTCGGGTTCGATGGTGATGTCGTCGCCGAGGGCTTTGACGACTGAGTCCGCGCTGGACTTCTCGCCGGTGGCGTAGCGGACGACGGACTTGGCGCGGGTCGTCGCGTTGCCGGTCTCGCCGGTTTTGAAGCCTTGCGCGGTCAGGGAGTCGGCGACTTCGGCGGCCAGGCCGGTGCGGCCGGAGGCGTTGAGGACGGTCACCGTCGGCTTGCCCGCGGGCGCTTCCGACTCCGGCGGGGTGCTGGTTCCCGAGGACGGGGCGGGGGCCGGCGCGGCGCCGCCGAGCAGGCCCTGCATGAACGAGCGGACCTGCTGCGGGTCGATCTGCACGGCCTTGCCGTCGCTGGGGGTGTCGAGGTCGATGGTGCCGTGCGGGATGGTCTTGAAGACGATGTTGCCGCCGGTCACGTTCATCATCTGCTGGGCGAACTGCATGATGTCCCACTTGTCGTCCAGCACGACCGACTTCTTGATCGCCTCCTGGAGCTTGCCCAGCGTCGAGGACCCGGGGGTGAGCACGTCCTGGGAGAACACCTTCTTGGCCATCGCGCTCATGAACACCTGCTGGCGCACGATGCGGTCGATGTCGCCATTGGTCAGCCCGTGCCGCTGCCGGACGAACGCCAGCGCGGCCGCGCCCTGCAGGTTCTGCGGTCCGGCGGGGAAGTTCGCCCCGGAGTAGCTGTCCTTGACCGCCTTGTTCAGGCAGACGTCGATGCCGCCGATGGCGTTGGTGATGTCGAAGAAGCCGAGCAGGTTGACCTCGGCGTAGTGGTCGATGGAGGCGCCGGTGAGCTTGCTGACGGTGGCGACCAGGCTCTTGGCGCCCTCCTTGTTGGACTCCACTTCGAGCTTGCGCTCGTCGTTCACGCCTTCTTTCTGCAGCCGGGCGCGCGCGTCCAGCTTGGCCCTGCCGTAGGCGGAGTTGATTTTGTGCTTGCCCTGCCCGGGGATGTCCACGTAGGAGTCGCGCGGGATGGAGATGCCGACCGCTTTGCCGCCGTCGTTCGGGATCCTGATCATGATCAGCGTGTCGGTGTTGACCTCGCCGTCGAACTTGCCCGCGTTGAGCATCGCGAGCTGCTCCTTCGACAGCGGGTTGCCCTGCGCGTCGGTGCGACTGTCCATCCCGACCATGAGGATGTCGATGGCGCCGTCGGCGGGGCGCTCGTTCAGCGGCGCTAGGACGTCGGCGGTGGTGAGGTCGTTGGCGAACGAGTCGGCCAGGCGCCAGTAGTACCCGGTGGTCGCCAGGATCGTGGCCGACAGCAGGCTCACGAAGACCTTCCGGCCGGTCCCCTTGCGTTCCTCTTGGGCGGGCCGTGGCCGGGCGGCGGGCCTGCCGCGGGGGGCGATCCGCTCGGTCGGGACCGCCGCGGCGGCCGGGGGACGGGCCGCGCCGCGCTCGGGCCGGGGACGGCGGACCGGGTCGCGTGTCCCGGCCGGGGCCTCGGCGCGGGCGGGCCGGGGCGGGCGGGGGGCGTCGCGGTCCCGGCGCGCGGCCTTGGCCGGACCCGCGGCGGCCGCGCCTGCTCGGCGGGGGTCGGCGCGCGGATCACGCCGGGATTCGGCTCGGGGGTCCGCCCGGCGGGGGTCGGCGCGCTTGGGGTCAGGGCGCTTGGGGTCGACCCGGTTGGGGTCGGCGCGGCGCGGGTCCAGCCGGGCGGGGTCGGCGCGGTTCGGCCGGGGGGCGTCGCGGTCGGGGCGAGCCGGGCGCGGCGGCCGGGGAGCGTCGGGGCGCTGGGGTCGCGGCACGTCGCGGTCGGGCCGGGGGGGACGGGGCGCGTTCCGGTCGCCCGGCCTGCCCTGCCCGCCGCGCCTGCCTGGCTCCGGCGGCCGGTACTCCACGCCTGCTCCTCCCCGTCGGGTGTGGATAGTTCACACGGGCGGCGCACCACTCCCCGACACGATAGAGACGCCGGTGACCGCTTTCAGGTTGTTCGTAGCCTGGCATATGACCGATCGCGGGTTGCCACGCATCTGTACCGCGGACCTGCCCGGGTCAGCCGCCGGGGCTCTCTCCGGCTGGTGACGGCACCGCTGACCTGCGTGGATACCACCGTGAGGGCACCGCGCAGGCGACCGCGGCGACCACCGCGACCACGATGGTCGCGCCGTGCGCGGTGACCGCCGTCCCACTGACCGTCGTGATCATCGGCGGCACGCAGGCCACCGCGGTCAGCAGCCACGGCCACGGCGTCGACGCGGTCCCGATCCGCACCGAGTGCAGCAGATACCAGCCCAGCAGCAGGTGGATGATGCTGGCCATCGGGTCGAGCGGCACGCCGAGCAGCACCACGCCAGCGGCGCCGCCGGTGAGCCCGGTGACGGCGAACCCGACGATCCCCGCCGCCCCGTACCCGGTGCCCAGCGCGGCGGCCACCGAGTCGAGCCCGCCGCGCCGCCCGTCCGCGGCGAGGGCGCCGGGCTCGACCGTCGAGCGCCACTCGAACAGCAGGAACGCCAACGCGGTCGGCACGCCGAGCAGCGACAGCGCCAGCAGGGTGCTCGGGCGGGCCAGCCAGTCCACCGCCGTGGTCGGCAGGCCCGCGGTGCGCGCCGCCCCGATCAGCCCGGCCAGCAGCAGCATCGCCAACAGATAGACGAGGTAGACCGTCATCGGCGCGGACCGCACGAACCGCACCGCCCGCGCCGCCCGGCCCCGGGCGACCGCCCGCACCCCCGCGGGGCCCGGCAGCGCCACCAGGCACACCTGGGCGAGCCCGATGAGCAGCACCCCCAGCGCGGACGGCACGAAACTCGGCGTCCCGGCTGGCTCGGCGATCAGCTCCCGGGAGTGCCCCGCGACCGCGGCCAGCAGCACCAGGCACGTCAGCGCCGCGGCGGCCACCCCAGCCAGCAGCCCGCGCGGCAGCCGGTCAATCGTGCCGTCGGCGTAGTGGAACGCCAGCTGCCCGAACAGCGCCGCGAGCATGATCCCGCCGGTGTAGGCCGCGGCCGATCCCGAGCCGAACAGCCCCAGCCCGGCGACGGCGACCGCCTGGGCGACCGGCGTGGCCACCGGCGCGTGCCGGTGCAGCCAGTGCAGGACCGGCGTCACGCCCACCACCAGCAGGTACAGCCCGAGCAGCCACAGCGGCTGGGCGACGAGCCTGCCGAAGGTGTCCACGGCCGCGTCGGAGGCGTCGAGCAGGTCCAGCGACAGCGGCACCACCAGCCACGCGGTGACGAACGCCAGCACCGGCCGGATCAGCCAGCACACCCGGCCCGCCAGGTAGCCGCCGTAGCCCGCGCCCCGGGCCCGCGCGGCCTGCCAGGCGAGCAGGTTCGAGTTGCCGCCAGCGAAGAAGAACAGCGGCACCAGCTGCAGCAGCCAGGTCAGCGGCCACAGCGCGGACGCGGGCACGGCCAGCAGCGGCGCCAGCGCCAGCACCGACTCGGCCAGCACCACCCCGCACAGGCTCACCACGCGCAGGAAACCCAGATAGGCGGCCCGGTCGCCGTCCCGCTCGGTCAGCGCCAGCGGCGTCGCGCGGGGCACGCCAGCGCGGCGCCGGGCGAACGCGGGCACCCGCACCGCGAGCAGCACGACCACCACCAGCAGCGCCACCGCCCAGGTCCCGATCGGCTCCGGCCGCGGCGGGCCCCAGCGCTGGTGCCACGAGTTGGCCACTAGGCCCGCGGAGAACAGCGAGGCCACCATCCGACAGGTGCCCGCCGACCCGCGCGGGTTGGCCTCGCACCGCGCGCGCATGTCGCGGGAGAGCCGCTCGTCGAGCTTGCGCCGGGGCTCCGCGCCCAACGGCTGGCCCTTGGCCGAGGCGTAGCGGAGCAGGTCGTAGCCCAGGTCGTGGGCCTTGCACCCGGTCGAGTAGTCCCAGCGGGTGTCGTCGTCGCCCCACGGGGTGGAGCAGCCGCCGTCGGCGTGCACCCCGCGCACGGTCCCGTCCGGTTCCGTCACCCGGTCCGGCAAGACGCCGGTGACCTGCGTGAAGTCCGCGGGCAGCGCGGCGATCGGGTCGCGGTCCGCGCGCGGGTCGAGCAGCGCGTCGATCGCGGCGGCGGCCTGGGCGACCGATCCGGTGGGCGGCCGCTCGGGCGGCTCTGGAGAGCGGGACGCGACAACCCCGTACCCGGCCGCGGCCAGCACCACCAGCGCCAGCCAGCCGAGTCTGCCTCGCAGTCGGATGCGGCCCCGTTCACGCGACCGGTTCGCGTCTGCTCGCGACGTAGCCGTCATCCGGCGAAGGTGGTCGCTCGCACTCCTGCCCCCACCCGGGAAAGGCTACCGGTGACCGGACGGCGACCGCTCGCGGTCGGTGAACCGGGGGGCGTGGCACGGCGTACCCCCAGGACGCCGCGCCACGATCGAGCCCCCCGGTTCGATCCCCCCGTTGCCCCCCCCGAGTGCACACGTTACGGCCCGGTACTGGCAGCCGACCTGTACTCCTCGCCGCGGTCTCGGCATACCGCAGAAGCCGCCCCCACCTGGGCCTACGATTGGGCCATTTGCATTAAGATGCACAACCGGCAAGTCTGTACCGAGAAGGCGGCAAGTCGCCCGGCCACGCTCGGCCGGGGAAGGGGGCCCGATGCTCGTCCCGCCCGGCTCGTTCGGCGAGAATCTGCGCTCGCACCGGACGCGGGTGGGGCTGACCCAGCAGCAGCTCGCCGAGCGCTCCGGGGTCAGCATCCGGGCGCTGCGCTACATCGAGCGCGGCGAGGTGGGCATGCCCCGCGCCGACTCGGTCCGCAGGCTCGCCGAGGCGCTGGGCGTCGAGCCGGAGATCCTGGCCCAGCCGGGCTCGGCGCGGGCGCGGCCGAGCGGGGCCCCGCAGCTTCGGCTCAGCGTCCTCGGCCCGTTCACCGTCGCGCACGGCGAGCGCGCCCTCGAAGTCGGCGCCCTCAAGCAGCGGTCCCTGCTGGCCCTGCTCGCGCTGCACCCGAACCGACCGGTGGGCCGCGAGGAGATCATCGACGTCCTGTGGGGCGAAAGCCCGCCGGATAGCTGCCTCGGCCTGGTCCACACCTACGCGTCCCGGCTGCGCCGCGCCCTGGTCTCGGCCAGCAGGCGCCACGCCGGGGTCATCGTGTCCACCCCGAACGGCTACCGGCTCACGGTCAAGGCCGACCAGCTGGACCTCTTGCGGTTCGACGGCCTCGCCGCCCGCGCCCGCGAGATCCGCGCCACCGACCCAGACGCCGCCGCCGACCTGCTGGACGAGGCCCTGGCCTGCTGGCGCGGCCCGGTCCTGGCCGACCTGCCCGGCAGGCTGCGCAGGCACCCGACCGCGGTGGCCGTCGCCGCCCGCAGGCGCGAGGCCGCCCTCGCCCACGCCGACCTCGCGCTGGTCCTGGGCAGGCACGCGCGGGTGGTCGCCAACATCCGCGGCCTCGCCCACGAGGAGCCGCTGCACGAGGGCCTGCACGCCCGCCTGATGCTCGGCCTCGCCGGGACCGGCGAGCAGGCCGAGGCGCTGCGCGTGTTCTCCGACATCCGCACCCGCCTCGACGAGGAACTCGGCGTCGAGCCCGGCCTGGAGATCCAAGACGCGCACCTGCGGGTGCTGCGCGACCGCCCGGCCGCCCCCGCCGCGCCGGAGCCCATCGCCGCGCGCCCGCCCGCGCAGCTTCCCGCCGAAACCCCCGGGTTCGTCGGCCGCGCCGCCCCGCTGGCGGGACTGGACAAGCTGCTCGACCGGCTCGACGGGCACCCGGGCGTGGTGATCGTGGCGCTGTCGGGCACCGCGGGCGTCGGCAAGACCGCCTTGGCCCTGCGCTGGGCCCACCGCGCGCGCGAGCGGTTCCCCGACGGCCAGCTCAGCGTCAACCTGCACGGCTACGCCTCCGGCAGCACCCCGCTGACCACCCACGAGGTGCTGGTCCGCTTCCTGCACGCGCTCGGCGTCGCCCCCGAACGCGTCCCGGCCGACACCGACGAGGCCGCCGGGCTCTACCGCACCCTGCTCACCGGCAAACGCGTCCTGGTGCTGCTGGACAACGCCGCCACCGCCGAGCAGGTCCGCCCGCTGCTGCCCGGCTCGTCTGGCTGCCTGGTGCTGGTCACCAGCCGCGACCGGCTCACCGGCCTCACCGCCCAGGACGGCGCCCACCAGCTTCCGCTCGACGTCCTCGACGCCGACGAGGCCGTCGACCTGCTCGGCAGGCTCGTCGGCGTCGGCCGGATGCGCCGCGAGCCCGACGCCGCCGCCGAGATGGCCGCCATCTGCGGGCACCTGCCGCTGGCGCTGCGCATCGCCGGGGCCAACCTGGCGATCCGGCCGCTGATCAGCATCGCCGACTACACCCGCGAGCTGCGCGAACGCGGCCGCATCGCCGGGCTCGCGGTCGCGGGCGACGAGTCCGGCGCGGTGCGGGCCGCCTTCGACCTGTCCTACGAGAAGCTCACCCCCGCCGCGCGCAGGCTGTTCCGGCTGCTCGGCGCGCTGCCCGGCACCGACGTCGACGCCGCCGCGGCTGCCGCGCTGAGCGGCCTGCCGCCCAGCGACGCCGCCCGGCTGCTGCGCGTGCTCGACCACGGCAACCTCATCCGCGAGCACAGCCGCGGCCGCTACACCTTCCACGACCTGCTCCGCGAATACGCCTCCGACCGCGCCGCCGCCGAGGACACCGAAGCCGACCGGGTCGCCGCAGTCGTCGCCTTGTTCGACCACTACCTGCGCGAGATCGAGACGCACAGCGCCGTCCTGTGGCGGGTCGGCGCCGCGGCCCCCGAGCCGGGCGCGGAAGACCGGGCCATCGCCTGGCTCGACGCCGAGCGGGCCAACCTGGTCGCCGCCGCTGTCGCCGCCCCCGGCCTCGGCCTGCACCGCTACTCGTGGCGCTTCGCCGAGGCGCTGCGCCCGTACTTCTGGAACCGCGGCCACGGCCCGGAAGGCATCGCCGTCGGCCAGGCCGCCCTCGCCGCGGCCAGGGGAGCCGACGACGTCGACGCCGAGGCGTCGGTGCGCGACCTGCTCGGCGCGATCCACACCAACCTCAGCGACTACGTCACCGCCATCGAGCACCACCGGTGGGCGCTGGAGCTGGCCCAGGGCACCGGCAACCGCATCGTCGAGGCGTCCGCCCTGCACAACCTCGGCCGCGCCCACTCCCAACTCGGCCAGCCCGCGCAGGCGTCGGCGTTCTACGAGCAGGCGCTGGCGCTGAACCGCATGATCGGCAACCGCTTCGGCGAGGCGGCGGCGCTGCACTACCTGGGCGGAGCCGCGCTGTCCCTGGGCAGGCCGCAGGACGCCATCGACCGGCACACCAACGCCTTGGAGCTGAGCACCCGCATCGGCCACCGGCACGTCCAAGCCGCCGCCTGCCAGGGCCTCGGCCTGGCCCTGTGGGCTATGGGCGACCTGCCGCGCGCCGCCCAGCGCTACCGCGAGGCGCTGGCCATCTGCCGCCGCTACGGCTACCGCCACGGCGAGGTCAGCATGCTCATCTGCCTCGCCGAAACCGGCTGCGACGCGGGCGACTACGCGGCCGCGGCGGCCCAGGTCCGCCAGGCGATGGAGGCGGGCAGGCAACTCGGCGAACGCAGGCACGAGGTGAGCGGCCTGGACATCCTCGCGACGATCCAGCAGCGCACGGGAGAGTGGTCGTCGGCGGCCATGCACTACGCGCGCGCTCTCGGCCTGGCCAGGGAGATCCGGTTCGGGTACGGGGAAGCGTCGATCCTGACCGGGATGTGCGCGCTTTACCGGCGCACCGGCGACCCTCGGGCCGCCATCGACCACGGGACCGGGGCGTTGGCGTTGATGCGGGACACCGGCATGCGGCTGCTGGAGGCGCGGGCGCTCACCGACCTCGCGCACGCCTACCTGGACAGCGGGGACGCCGAGTCAGCGGCCGACCAGATCGAGCAGGGGATGGCGATCGCCGGGCGGACCGGGCAGCGGCTGGCGGAGGCGCGGGCCCGGCACGTGCGGGCGCTGGTCCGGCAGGCTTCCGGGGACCGGATGGGGGCGGTGGCGGACTGGCGGGCAGCGTTGCCGGTGTTCGAGCGGCTGGGGGTGCCGGAGGGGGCGCATGTGCGCGCGCTTCTGGCCGCGTTCGCTGCTTGAGGCCGGCTGGTTGTGGGGGCTTGCGTGGTTCAGGGCTCTCGTGGGGTCTGCTCGATGGGGTGGAGTGGTTTCTTTGGGGCCCCTACGAAGGAAGATCCCGTCGTGGGAAAGACGGGTGGGGAGCCTTCGGCCCCACG
>NZ_JBVJIN010000095.1:0-10063 GCF_055586285.1 Actinokineospora sp. NPDC051303 | reverse complement strand
TTGTCGGACTGAAGAGCGAAAAAGAGAGCAGGCCCGCGCTCTCCTGCGGCGCCGCCCTCCCCCCCCCCCCTCCCCCCCCCCCCCCCCCCCCCCCCCCCCCGCCCCCCCCCCCCGAGCCCTATAACGCCGAACTATGCACTTTTGGGATGGGCGCGGGGCAAGCGGCTGCGGCATGCTCAGAGGACCCTGCACCACTCCGATCGGAGCGGGCGCCCGTCTGACCAGGCGGCCGACCGGCTCCGGGCCCCGGGTCACCCGAATGGTGGGCTGACCGCGGGTACGGGCCGGACACGCGACCTACGCCCTGCGTGTCCGGCCTAGCCGGGCCACATCCCACAGCAGGCCACGCCCTTTGCTCGTCACCTCTCACTGTCGACCGGCCGGTCCTTCCCGTAGGACCGGCCGGATTTCGTCAACTCTTGGTTGACGACCACGTGGTGGTCAACCTATGGTTGACGCATGACGAATCCAGTCCAGTTGACCAACCCGGTTCGCCTCGACGACCTGATCGAGGCCATCAAGAAGGCCCACACCGACGCCCTCGACCAGCTCGCCGACGCCGTGATCGCGGCCGACCACCTCGGTGAGATCGCTGACCACCTGATCGGCCACTTTGTCGACCAGGCCCGCCGTTCCGGAGCGTCCTGGAAGGACATCGGCGCGAGCATGGGCGTCACCAAGCAGGCCGCGCAGAAGCGGTTCGTGGCCAAGGACCCCGGTCTCGACCCCGCCCAGGGGTTCGAGCGCTTCACCACCCGGGCCCGCAACGTCGTGATCACCTCGCAGGAGGAGGCCAGGACCGCGGCCAACCCGGAGATCACGACCAGCCACCTCGTCCTGGGGCTCCTGGCCGAGCCGGAAGGACTGGCCGCGCGGGCGATCCGCGCGCAGGGCGTGTCGCTGGTCGCGGTCCGGGATGCCGCGGTCGCGACGCTGCCCGCCGCGGCGGACGAGGTGCCCGCGCTGGTCCCGTTCGACGCGGGCGCCAAGAAGGCGCTGGAGTTGACGTTCCGGGAGGCTCTGCGGCTGGGCCACAACTACGTCGGGACCGAGCACATCCTGCTCGCCCTGCTGGAGTTGGAGGCGGGCGAGGGCGTGCTCTCGGGCCTGGGGCTCGACAAGGCGACCACGGAGGCGGCCGTGGTCGAGACCCTCGGCGCGCTGAAGGTGCAGGCGACAAACCAGTAGGTCGCAGTAGGTCACGGTAATGCGCTGGACTGTCGACCGGGATGGGCGCGCCGTAGGGGGCACGACCTGGGGGTCGGTGTGGCCGAAGTCGACGTCGAAGACGAGCGTCGCGGCGGGGGAGTACTCGGCGAAAGCGCGCAGGACGGAGGCGCGCCGGTCGTCGCGGTATGCGGCGGGGAACTGCCGGAGCGGACCGCGCTCGCCCATGCCGGGCGGCGCCCGGCGGACCTCGGTGGCGGTGGGCATTTCCTCTGAGGTCTCCAGCGGCAAGACAGACCTCCTGCGGGCTGGGCCACCCCGGAACGCTCCGGGGTGGCCCAGTCGGCTCAGCTCGCCTGTCCGGTGTAGACCGTGACGGCGCCGAGGTAGAAGGCGTCCGGCCGCCGCAGGATGCCCTCGGGGGAGTCGGGGTCGGTGAGGACGGCGAGGGTCGACCTGTCCTCGGCGTCGAACAGGTCGCCCGCGTGGTCGAAAATCTGCTTGAGGCTGTCCAGCAGGATCTTGCGGGTCGGCAGGTCGAGCGGCGCCGGGCGGTTGATCAGGACGCCGCGGACCGTGCCCGAGACGAGTCCGGCGCGGGCGAGCAGGGCGGGCCAGTCCTCGACCGTGGCGACCGAGTCCGGGAGGCCCGCGCGCATCTCGGTGAACCACGCCTCGGTCGCCGCGTCGACGCGGGCGAGCAGGCCGGGGCGGCCGATGCCGATGTCGCGGGGCAGGAACCGGATCGGGAGCCCGCTCTCCACGACGGCCAGCACGCCGCCCGGCCGCAGCAGCCGGGCCAGCGCGTCGAGGACGCCCTGCTGGTCGCCGACGTGGTGCACGGCCCGGCTGATCCAGATCAGGTCGGCCGGTTCGAGGTCGGCCAGGCAGTCCGGCAGGTCGCCGAGGTGGGTGCGCACGGTGCGGCCCTCCCGGGCGGCGCGGTCGCGGGCCCGGTCGAGCAGCGGGGCGGCGCCGTCGATGGCGACCACCTCCGCCGAGGGGAACGCGCTGGCGAAGGCGAGCGCGGCCCCGCCCGGTCCGCTGGCGACGTCGTAGACGCGGCGGATGTCCGGCACGACCGAGCGGGCCCACTCGGCGGTGTCGGTGAAGACGGGTTGGAACAGGTCGGCCTCGCGTTCGAGCCGGTCGGCCATGGCGGCCCAGTCGAAGTCGTGCGTGGTGTGTGCCATGCCGCGATGGTGGCTCGCTTTGGCCGATAAGCCAAGAAACCTTGCCGTTTTGGCAACACATTCCTTTCATGGATCGGTTAGCTACTATGAGCTATCAAGATAACGGGTAAATGGTGACCCGATTGGGGGTGGCGAAGTGAGAGGAGAGGTGATCGGAAGGGGGTGGAAAAGACACCGGGACGAGGGCGATTCAGGTGAGGGGCGTTTCCGCTGGTCGGGGTGTGTGGTCGACCATGACGCGGCCGAGCGCCAGGATGGTCAGGCCCGCCAGGACGACGATCAGCAGGCCAACACGGAGGCTGGTGTGGTCGGCGATGAAGCCGATGAGCGGCGGGGAGGCCAGGAAGCCGACGCGGAGCAGCCAGCTCACCACCGTGAGCCCCACGCCAGCGGGCAGGCCCGGCACCTCGTCGGCCGTGTGCATCGCGGCGGGGATGAGGGTGGCCACGCCCAGCCCGGCCAGGGCGAAGCCCACCAGGGTGGTTGGGACGGACGGCAGGGCCAGCGCGGCGCCGATGCCCACCGTGCTGAGGGCGCCGCCGACGCGGACGACCCGCCGCTGGCCGAACCGGTCCACCGCGCGGTCGCCGAGCAGGCGGCCCGCGGTCATCGCGGTCTGCAGCGCGACGAACGCCAGGCCCGCGGTGGCCGCGCCCGCGCCGAGCGACCCGGTGAGGTACAGCGCGCCCCAGGACGCGCCCGCGTCCTCGACGATGGCGCCGCAACTGGCCAGGACGCCCAGGGCGAGTAGCAGGCGCAGCGCGGCCCCGCGGAACCGGCGCGGCGTCGCGGGCGCGGAACTGTGGCTGTCGGCCCCGGCGGCGTCCTGGCCCTCGGTGACGCGTTCGGCGTCTTCGCCGCCGGGCAGCATGAACCGGTGGCAGACCAGGGCGACCGCGCTGAACAGCACCGACGAGATGAGCAGGTGGATCGGCAACGGCACCGACAGCCCGGCCGCCGCTGAGCCCATGAGCCCCCCGAACACCGCGCCGATGCTCCAGAGCCCGTGGAAGGAGTTCACGATCGAGCGGCCGTAGCGGCGCTGCACCCGCAGGCCGTGGGTGTTCTGCGCGACGTCGACCACCGAGTCGAGCGCGCCCGCGACGAACATGGCCGCGGCGAGCATGGCCCAGTCGGCGGCCGTGGCGATGAGCAGCAGGGCTGCGGCGAGGGCGACGATGCCCAGCGCCGCGACGCGGCCCGAGCGGAAGCGGTTGATCAGCGCCGAGGCGAACAGGCCCGCGATGAGCGCGCCGAGGGGGAAGGCCGCCAGCGCGGCGCCCAAGGCGGTGTTCGTCAGGTCGAGGGCGGACTTGATCTCCGGGAACCGGGGAATCGCGTTGGCGAACAGCGCGCCGTTGGTGAAGAAGACACCGGCCACGGCGGCGCGGGCGTGTCGGCTGATCCTGGTCTCAGTGCTCGCTTCGGGCATCCCGACCGAGCGTACAGACCAAAGGTCGGATGACCAGCGGCCACTGTGAGTGGGCGCGGACGATCTTGGCCGTACCGATCGGGTGGATTCGCCTCGGGGGTCTTGGCCCGCGTCCGCCGACGCTGGTTTTCTGCACCCGGTCCGGGCCGTACCACAAGGAAAGGTCGGGTGCGTGCGATGCCGCAGCCCTTCGAGCTGCCCGAGTTCTACATGCCCTACCCGGCGAGGCTGAACCCGAACCTGGAAGGCGCCCGCGTGCACAGCCGGGCGTGGGCCAGGGACATGGACATGATCGACGTGCCGCAGAACGGCAAGGTGATCTGGACCCAGGACGACCTGGACGCCCACGACTACGCCCTGCTGTGCTCCTACACCCACCCCGACGCCCCCGGCCCCGAGCTGGACCTGATCACCGACTGGTACGTCTGGGTGTTCTACTTCGACGACCACTTCCTGGAGCTGTTCAAGCGCACCCGCGACATCACCGCCGCCCGCGAGTACCTCGACCGGCTGCGCGCGTTCATGCCGGTGGACGGCGCGATCACCGAGACGCCCACGAACCCGGTCGAGCGCGGGCTGGCCGACCTGTGGACGCGCACCACCCCGCCGATGTCGGCGGACTGGCGGCGGCGGTTCGTGGAGAGCACGAAGAACCTGCTGGACGAGTCGCTGTGGGAACTGGCGAACATCAACGAGGGCAGGCTGGCCAACCCGATCGAGTACATCGAGATGCGCCGCAAGGTGGGCGGCGCGCCCTGGTCGGCGAACCTGGTCGAGCACGCGGTCGGCGCCGAGGTGCCCGCGGTCATCGCCTCCAGCCGCCCGATGCACGTGCTGCGCGACACGTTCGCCGATGGCGTGCACCTGCGCAACGACCTGTTCTCCTACGAGCGCGAGGTGCTGGACGAGGGCGAGCTGAGCAACGGCGTGCTGGTGTTCGAGAAGTTCCTCGACATCGGCACCCAGGAGGCGGCCGAGGCCGTCAACGACCTGCTGACCTCGCGGCTGCACCAGTTCGAGCACACCGCGCTCACCGAGGTGCCGCCGCTGCTGGACGAGCACGCCATCGACCCGGCGTCCCGGCTCGGCGTGCTGGCCTACGTGAAGGGTTTGCAGGACTGGCAGTCCGGGGGCCACGAGTGGCACATGCGGTCCAGCCGCTACATGAACAACGGCGGCGCGCCCGGCACCGGCGTCCTCGGCGGGCCGCAGGGCCTGGGGACCTCGGCGGCGCGGATCGCCCGGTCACTGGCCATGACGCACCGGCAACGGGCGCGGTCGTTCACCTACGTGCCGTTCCAGCGGGTCGGCCAGGTGCCGCACCCGCCGCTGCGGATGCCGTTCAAGTCCCGGCTCAGCCCCCACCTGGCCCAGTCGCGGGAGAACGCGGTGCTGTGGTCGCGCGAGGTGGGCATCATCGATGAGGTGCCGGGCCTGTGGGACGAGGAGAAGACGCGGGCCTACGACCTCGCGCTGTGCTCGGCGGGCATCCACCCGGACGCCGAGCCCGACGCGCTGGACGTGTCCACCCAATGGCTGGTGTGGGGCACCTACGGCGACGACTACTACCCGCTGGTGTTCGGCCGGACGGGGGACTACGCGGGCGCGCGGGTGTGCACCGAGCGGCTGTCGCAGTTCATGCCGTTGGACGGCGAGGCGACCCCGGCCCCGGTGAACGCGCTGGAGCGCGGGCTCGCGGACCTGTGGCAGCGGACCGCGGGGCCGATGGCGCCGGACGCGCGGCGGGCGTTCCGCCGGGCCATTGACGACATGACCGAAAGCTGGCTGTGGGAGCTGGGAAACCAGTACCAGAACCGCATCCCGGACCCGGTCGACTACATCGAGATGCGCCGCAAGACCTTCGGGTCGGACCTGACCAAGAGCCTGTGCCGGATCGGGCACGGCAAGACGGTGCCGCAGGAGGTGTACCGCAGCCGGGCGGTCCAGTCGCTGGAACTCGCCGCGACCGACTACGGCTGGATGATCAACGACGTGTTCTCCTACCAGAAGGAGATCCAGTTCGAGGGCGAGATCCACAACCTCGTGCTGGTCGTGCAGAACTTCTTCGACTGCGGCCCCGAGGTTGCCATGAAGATCGTCGGCGACCTGATGGAAGGCCGGATGCGCCAGTTCGAGCACGCGGTCGAGGTGGAACTGCCCGCGTTGTTCGATGACCTCGACCTGAGCACCGAGGCCCGCGCCACGCTCAGCGGATACGCGGAGGAGTTGCAGAACTGGATGTCGGGAATCCTGGTGTGGCACCAGGATTGCCTGCGCTACGACGAGCCGCACCTGCGCAAGCACTTCGCCGACAGCCCCGGCGCGGCCGAATCGGCGCCGACGCCGCAGCGGCTGCGCGGCCCCAGCGGCCTGGGCACCGCGTCGGCGCGGATCGTGCCGCTGCGGGGACCGGTCTCGGCGAACTCGGCGGTGGGGGTCCACACCCACTAGACGGTGCTAATCTCTGCTACGGCCCGGAAGTCGACGGCTGGCCCGCCGTCGACTTCCGGGCCATCTTCGTTTTCTCGTTGTCTGGTCAGGGAAGGCGCAGGACCGACCGGATCGCGAACTCCGCGTCCTCCCAGGCGGGCGCCCAGGGAAATCGCGGCTTGTTGATCCGCATCGACACCACGCCGTGCAGGATCTGCCAGATGACCACGGCCAGCCGCCACGGGTCGGCTTCGGGAATCTCGTTGGCGCGCATGGCTTCCCGTAGCGCGTCGACCGATCCGGTCAGGACGCTTCGGCCGGGAGTCGTGTCCAGCGCGGCAGTGTCCGGTGTGGACAGGGTGGGCAGGACACGGCCTTCGTAGAGCACCTTGTAGCGGCCCGGTTCGAGCAGGCCGTAGTCGAGGTAGGCGCGGGCGTGGGCGAGGACTTTGCGCACCGGGCTCGGCTCGTGCTCGGCGGCGTCGGCCAGCGCGACCTCCATGTCGCCGAACAGCCGGTCGAGCACGGCCTGCAGCAGGGCGGACTTGTCCTCGAAATGGCGGTAGATCGACGGCGGGGTGACCCCGACGGCGTCGGCGACCGCCCGGATCGAGACCGCGTCCTCGTCACCGCTGTCGGCGAGCAGCCGGGCGGCGGCGACGACGATCTGCTCCCGCAGTCGCCCGCCCTCGCCCCTGGCCGCCCGGCGGCGGCGTTCTGTGGTCTCTGGCACTTGACAAGGCTACAACATGGGTTAACGTATCACTCGTTACGTTAACGAGTGATACCTTGGAGTGGTGATGCACCTTCCTTCCGTGAAAGCCCTGGTCACCGGCGGCACCTCCGGCGTCGGCCGGGACCTGGCCCGCCAACTCCTGGCCGAAGGCGCCGCCGTGGCGATCTGCGGCCGCGACCCGGACCGCCTGGCCGAGACCGCGGCCGAGTCGCCCGGCCTGCACGCGATCCCCGCCGACCTCACCCGTGAGGGCGACCTGGTCCGGCTCATGGACACCGCCACCGAGGCGCTGGGCGGGCTGACGCTGCTGGTGCACAACGCCGCCGTGCAACTCACCTACGACCTGGTCGGCCGCGACCCCGGCCCCCTGTTCGCCGACGTCGACGCCGAGATCGCCACCGACCTCGTCGCGCCGATGAAGCTCACCGCCCTCGCCCTGCCGCACCTGCTCGCCGCGCCCGCCGCCGCGGTGGTGACGGTGTCCACGGCCTTGGCTGTCTCACCCAAGCGCAGCGCCCCCGGCTACGCGGCCGCGAAGGCGGGCTTGCGCGCGTTCACCAAGGCCCTGCGCTACCAACTCGACCACGACGCCCCCACCGTGGCCGTCGTGGAGGCGATGCTCCCCCTGGTCGACACCCCGATGACCGCGGGCAGGGGCACCGCCAAGATCACCCCGGCCGCCGCCGCAGCGGAACTCCTCGCGGGCCTACGCGCCGACCGCACCGAAATCCACGTTGGCCGGGCAAGGACTTTCCTTGTCCTGCACCGCATCGCACCCCGCCGCGCCGACGCCCTACTACGCGACGCTTGAGAGGTCGCGGATCGCGGAGGTGTTTCGGACCGCCCTGAACGTGCAGCCGCACCGCCCGGAAGCCATTGGCACCGCGGTCAAAGTCGCCCAATACGGCGGCGACAGGTCCGTGGCGCCGCTGGCGCGGTCTGTCGGGGTCGCTCTGAGCAGGCGGATGTCGACGGTGGCCAAGCCGCCCGGACGCCGCCAGCACCGCGAAGCGATGTTGTTGATCGGTGCGGCGACGACAGGTCGTCGCCGCATGTGGCGCGGTGTGCCGGGCTGCGGTCAGGTGTCGGTGGCGGTCGAGAGACGCCGGGATGCCGTTGGCACCGCGAAGTTGAAGTCGCCTAGCGGTGCGGTGGTGACAGGTCCGTTGTGCTGGTGGCGCGGTGTGTCGGACCGCGGTCAGGTGTGGTGGCGGCGGAGATGCCGGGATGCCGTTGGCGCTGTGAAGTTGAAGTCGCGCAGCGGTGCGGTGGTGACAGGTTCGTGTGCTGGTGGTGCGGTGTTTCGGGCTGCTCTGCGCGGGCGGTGTCGATGGCGGTCGAGATGCCAGGAAGTCGTTGGCATCGCGAAGGTGAAGTCGCGCAGCGGTGCGGTGATGACAGATTCGTTGTGCTGGTGGTGCGATGTCGGGCTGCTTGAGTGGGCGGGTATCGGTGGCGGCGGAGATGCCGGGATGCCGTTGGCACCGCGAAGTTGAAGTCGCACCAGCGGTGTGGCGGCGACAGGTTCGTTGTGCTGGTGGCGCGGTGTGTCGGGTCGCGGGCAGGTGTCGGTGGCGGTCGAGATGCCGGGATGCCGTTGGCGCAGTGAAGTCGAGGTCGCGCAGCGGTGCGGTGGTGACAGGTTCGTTGTGTTGGTGGTGCGGTGTTTCGGGCTGCTCTGCGCGGGTGGTGGCGGTGGAAATGCCTGAAGCCGTTGGCATTGCTCTGTGAAGTCGCGGGTCAGTGCGGCCGCGATAAATCCGTTGCGCTGCTGGGTGACCCATGAGGGTTGCGAGCATGCCGTGGCGGGTCGGTCGCCTTGCGCGGGCGGGTGTCGACGGCGTCGAGACGCCCCGAAACCGCTGGCGCCGCGAAGTTGAAGTTCCCCATTGGCGCGGGCGCAACCGATCCGCCGCGCCGGTGTTCTGTTCCATGACAGTCGAAATCCCAGGAGAACAGCATGAACGCGTTTCTTGCCCGCCGCCTCTACGCGGCCATCGAAGCGGAGGACTCCGCCACTGTGGCGAGTCTGGTCGCGCCGGATGTGCTCCTCCGCGTGCCAGGAAACCATCCCGCGGCGGGCGACTACGTCGGCGTGGCGGGCATCGCCGAGTTCCTGGCGGCCTCGGCCGCCATCGCTCCCGGCGGCGCCCACACCGAGGTCATCGATTTCCTCGGCGGCGACAACCACGCCGCCGTGTACGCCATCACCCGCGCCGTGCGGCCGGGCAGACCGCCGCTGGCCAATCCCACCCTGCACCTGCTCGACATCCACCACGGCCGCGTCCGGCGGGTCTGGTTCCACAACCGGGACCAGGCCACCGTCGACGCCTTCTGGTCGTGACCGCCATGTCCCGAACCGTGACGACGGCGGGCGCGGCGCTCGCCGTGATCCTCACCCCCATCCAGTCGGCTGTCTACAATGGACCAGAAGTGTCGCCTCTGGTCCGGCTTCTGGCTCCACTGACCGATCCGGCGGTGTCCTTCGCGGACTGGTTAGGGCTGGACGCGTACCACTTCTACGGCCGCATGGTCGCCGTGGTCTACCTGACCACCTTGCTGGCACTGCGCTCCCTGCGCGTGCGCTCGCGGTGGTTCCCGGCATGCGTCGGCCTGCTCGCCGTCGCGTTCGCGGGCGACGTGCTCACCTACTGGTTCGGCGACCCGGGTGAGATCGGCTTCGCCATCGAGACCGCCGCCCTCGCAGGGGCCCTGCTCGCATTAGCCTGCTGCGCCTGGGACGCCCACGCCCGCGGAAACCTGACGCGGGCGGGAGCCTGGGCGCTGGGCCTCACCGGCCCGGCCGCGGTGGCCGTGCTGGCGCTCGTGCAGTACCTCCCGCACGCGGCCCTGCTCCCGTTGGCCGTGGCCACGGCGGCGGTCACCAGGAAAACGGAGGTCGCGCTGACAGGCAGATGACTCCCGGCTGACCGCCCGCTGCCCAACCACCCGCCACGAACGCCAACAGCCACCGTCCCCCGACCTTGGGGGGGGGGGGGGGGGGGGGGGAGGGGGGGGGGGAGAAGGGGGGGGGGGGGGGGGGGTGCCAAAAACGAAAGAAAAGAGGCGACACCTTCCCCCCCCCAACAGAAACCCACACCCCCC
>NZ_JBVJIN010000094.1:0-10651 GCF_055586285.1 Actinokineospora sp. NPDC051303 | reverse complement strand
GTGGGGAGCCTTCGGCCCCACGACCACGGCGAGTTTAGGGATCTTCCTTCACCCCCAAAGAAACCACTCCACCCCATCGAGCACTGGGCGGGCGTAGGTGCGGCCTGACGGCGGGGCGGATTCGCTGCCTCCGCGCCATCGCGCACTTGGCGAGCCCGGGTTCAGCCTGGCAGAGCCGGGTGGCGGTTGGCACCAGGGGCCTAGTGGGAGGGTGGGCTGGCGAGCCTTGCCCACATGAAAGCCGCGCAACCGTCCCATTCACGTCGCGACAGCTCTTGTTTTGCTCTTGTTTTGCCGCCCCACAGCCCCACAACAAAACCCCACCCACCCTGGGGGCTGACCCCGCTCCAGTCTATCGGGCCAGGCCGACAATCGGGTCCAGAACGATCTTGCCTGTGGATAACTTGCGATCACGGGGCGTGTTCGGGTGGGTTCTTTGGTGGGTGGGGGGATCAGCTGGGTGGGGGATCAGTCGTGGGGGAGGGTTGTGGTTTTCGCGTGGTCGGCGCGGTCTAGCCAGGGGCGCCAGCGGGCGGCGGAGTGGGCGGGTTCGGACCAAGGGTGGGAGCAGCGGACCAATCGGGTGCCGGGTTTGTCTAGCCAGCGGAGGACGACGCTGACCTCCTCAGCTGGGGCGCCGTAAAGGGGGCCTTCGTCGGGGATGACGGTTTCGGCCGTGGCGACTAATGCGTCCACTACCGGCATTGGGGGGACGCCGCGGCGGGCGACGCCTGCGCTGGCGAGGCGGCCGTGGCGGACCACCGCGAACTCCCAGCCGCCAGTGGCGTCGGGGCGGGCGGCGACTAGTTCGGCGATCGCGGCTAGGGCGGAGAGGCGTTGGCCGCGGTCTAGGGCGCGGACCAGGGTGCGGAGGCGGTCGCGGTCGGCGCCTGCTTGTTCGTAGCGTTGGGCTGTCGACAGCTCGGTCATGCGGCGCTCCAGGCGGTGCAGCGCGTCGAGTTCGTGGCCTGCCACCAGGGCGTTGACGGCGTGGACGGCGGGCTCGTAGTCCTCGGCGCTCTGCTTGCCAGCGCAGGGCGCGGCGCAGCGGTCTAGGTCGGCCAAGGCGCACGGGCGGGCGTTGGGGGACTGGGCGGGGATGCGCACGGTGCACGGGCGCACGCCGGTGGCCTCCTGTAACGCCAGCATCGCCTCCTCGGCTCGGCCGCGGCTGCGGAACGGGCCCAGCGCGCCCTCGCGCGGGCGGCGGACCAGGGACAGGCGGGGAAACGGCTCGTCCGTGAGGGTGATCCACCAGGCGTGGCGGGGGTTCTTCGAGCGGCGGTTGTACGCGGGTTTGTGGGCGGCCAGCAGGCGCAGTTCGCGGACTTCCGCCTCTAACGGGTGCGCGCAGGTGACCGTGTCGACGCGGACGGCGAGGCTGACCATCTCGCGCAGCCGCCGCCGGGTCTCGCTCGCGGTGAAGTACTGGCGCACGCGCCGCCGGAGGTCGGTGGCGGTGCCGACGTAGAGGACTTCCTCCCCGGGGCCGCGGAACAGGTAGACACCTGGCTCGTTGGGCAGGTCTTCGGCCAGGGTGCGTTTGCGGCGCTGCTCGGCGGTGACCTCGGGGATGTAGTCGAGCAGCTCCTCCAGCGACTGCACGCCCAGCGAGCCGACCCGCTCCAGCAGGGCGTGCAGCACGTCGACGGTGGCCCGCGCGTCGTCCAAGGCGCGGTGGGTGGGCATGGTGGTAGCCCGGAACAGCGCCGCCAGCGCCGAAAGGCGACAGCTCGGCGCCTCTTCGCGGCTGAGCACGCGCCTGCCCAACCGGACCGTGCAGACCACGGCGGGCTTGGGCCACGGGTACCCGAACCGGCGACAGGCCGCCTTGACGAACCCCACGTCGAACCCGGCGTTGTGCGCGACGAGCACCGCGCCCGCGGCGAACTCCAGGAACGCGGGCAGCACCGTCTCCAGGCGCGGCGCCGTGTAGACCATGGCGTCGGTGATGCCGGTGAGCGCGACGATCTCGGGCGGGATGCCCCGGCCGGGGTCGACCAGGGTGGCGAACTCGCCGAGCACCTCGCCGCCGCGGATCTTGACCGCGCCGAACTCGGTGATCGCGTCCTCCTCCGCGCTGCCGCCGGTGGTCTCCAGGTCGAACACCACGAAGGTCGTCTCGCGAAGCGGCGTGCCCAACTCGTCGAACGCGAGTTGGCCGCGGGGCTCTGGTGCGCTGCTCATCACCGTCGAAGCTAGATCACCCCACCGACAGTTTTCCCCTGCCGCGAACGGCTCCACGGACTGCTCTGGCCGGGCTCACTCGGTGCGGTGAGCGGGGGGCCGATCGGGTGAAGGGGCATCGACGCCGAGGTTCTTGGGCCCGCGACTAGCCTTAGAGAATGGCTCCGTCGTCCCTGCCGGTCGGACCGGACGAGTCCGGCCCGACGCCCGAACTGTCCACAGCGGACGGTCCGGTGGACGACGCCGCCACCCGAACGGGGTCCGGAGTGGACTTCGCGACCCTGCCCGACCAGGTGCGCACCCGGCTCGCGGAGCTGGGCGCGGAGGCGGTGGGCGCGCTGCCCAAGGTCGACGTGCCGCAGCAGTTGCGCGCGGTGGCCCGGTTCGCCCCGGCCAAGCGGGCCCGGCTGGGCGGGGCGGCGATCATCGCCTGCCTGCGCGACGTCGTCGGCTTCCGGACGGCGGTGGTGGAGTGGTTCCGGGAGAACCGGCCCGCCAGCCTCGACCTCGGCGGCGACGACCCGGTCGCGGTGGCCGCGGCGGCGGTGCTGCTGGGCGAGGAGTCCGCGGTGCACTACCTGGAGCTGGTGTCGCGGCGGGCGTCGGACGTCTCGCTGCGCGCCGAGCGGGACATGGCGGTCGCGAAGCTGCGCAAGGCCGAGGCCGAACTCGACCGGATGCGCGGGCTCGCCGCCGAGTCCACCGGCCTGGCCGACCGGGTCCGCGAAGAGGGCGAGGCGGAGCTGGAACGGCTCCGCAAGCGATTGCGCGAGCAGGGGGTCCGGCTGCGCGAGGCCAAGGACGCCGCCGCGGCCGCCCAGGCCGAGGCCGAGCGGCTGCGCGCCGAGGTGGGCGTGGAGCTCGCCGCGCTCGCCGAGCAGCGCGACCGCGAGCGGGAGCGCGCCGAGATCGAGCGCGCCCGCGCGGCCAGGGCCGAGGCCGACGCCGAGATCGCCCGCCAGTCCGCCCGCGAGGCCAGGCAGGCCGACGAGGTGCGGCTCGCGCTGCTGGTCGACACCCTTGACGGCGCCGTCACCGGACTGCGCCGCGAACTGGCGCTCGGCGGCGGCGGGCCGCGCCCGGCCGACCTGGTGCGCGGCGCGACCGCCGCCCAGGGGGTCGTGGGCCGGGTCGAGGACCCCGCCGCGCTCGACCGGCTGCTCGCGCTGCCCGCGGTGCACCTCGTGGTCGACGGCTACAACGTCACCAAGACCGGCTACCCGGAGCTGTCCCTGGCCGACCAGCGCGACCGGCTGATCCGCCAGCTCGCCTCGCTGTCCGCGCGCACCTCCGCCGAGGTCACCCTGGTCTTCGACGGCGCTGGCGTGGTCGCGGTCCCGGTCGCCGCGCCGCGCGGGGTGCGGGTGCTGTTCAGCGACCCGGGCGTGCTCGCCGACGACGTGATCAAGGCGCTGGTCACCGCGGAGCCGGAGGGGCGGCCGGTGGTCGTGGTCACCTCCGACCGGGCGGTCGCCGACGCCGTGCGCAGACGCGGGGCCCACCCGGTTCCGTCCGCGGTGCTGCTGGCCCGGTTGGGCCGGATCTGAGATGAACCGGGATTTGACATGCCGGGATCTGAGATGAGCTGGATCTGATCGAGCGGGCGGTCCTTAGCGGGCGTCTCGGTGGCGGAGGGGCGGGTGCTGGTGAGGGGACGGGGCGCGATCGCGGCGGGAGCCGCGCTGGTCTTGGTCGCGACACTGCTCGGGCAGCCGGTCGCGGGCGCCCGCCAGCCCACGCCGCCGCCGACCGACCCGCCGCAGGTCGAGGCCGGGGTCGGGCCGGGGGCGCAGGCGCCTGACCCTCGGCCGGGCGAGGCGTTCGCCGATCCCAAGGTCGCCGAGTTGCAGCGCACCGCCACCGACGTCCAGCGCGAGCTCGCCGACCTGTCCGACCGGGTGCGCGCCGCCGAGGACGAGCTTCGGGCCGCGGCCGGGCGGGTGGGCGAGGCCAAGTCCGCGCGCGAGGCCGCCGACCGGGTGGTCGCCGCCCAGCAGGCCGAGGTGGACCAGTACTCGGCCGCGCTGTACTCCGCGCTGGCCCAGCCCAGCGGGTTGCAGGTGCTGTTGACCGCGGACAGCCCGGAGGACTTCCTGCAGGGCGCGGGCCTGCTCGGGCGGGTGCGCGCCGACCAGGACGCCCGGCTCGCCGACGCGGTGCGCAGGCAGAGCGCCGCGGTCGAGGCGGAGAACGCCGCCACCGGGGCCGAGCGCTCCGCCGCCGAGCGCAAAGCCGACCTCGACCGGCGGACCGGGGACGCGTCGAACCGGGCCGCCGCGGTGTCCTCCGAGCTGCGCGGCAAGGTCGACGACACCAACGCGGCCGTGGTCGCCCAGCAGCAGGCGCAGGCCGAGCGCAACCGGAAGACGGCCGCCAACTGGGCGGCCTACACCGGCAAGCTCGCCGCGGCGGGCGTCGTCGCGCCCAAGGCGGCCACGCTCCGCGATCCGACGCGGCTGCCGCCCGGCCTGCAATCGGTGCCGGGGGCGGACGGCAAGCCGCAGGCGGGGGTCGCCCAGGTGATCCTGACCGACGGTGAGCGACTGTTAGTGCTGCCGGAAGAGACGATCAAGGCTGTCGACGCGGCGGTAAGCGTTCTTGGCAAACCGTATGTGCCCGGTAAGGGCGGTGAGGGACCTACGGCGTTCTCTTGCGATGGTCTCGTCCGCTCGGTCTACACGGCCGGTGGGGTGCCGTTGCCGCCGTCTGTCGGGGAACAGATGGCCGTGCTTACCCCGGTCCCGACAGCCGACGCGCGCTCCGGCGACATCGTCTTCCTCGGCCCGGCTCGGCTGGGCGCCCAGGGCGTGGGCATCGTGCTGGACGAGCGCACGATGCTCGCCGCGGACGCGCGGCTCGCGGGCGTGGTGGTGACGGACCTGCCCGGCGGGGACACGGTGCTGGGCGTGGGCAGGCCCGCGCTCGCTCAGCGGCCGCCGCAGGAGCCGCCCCGGGCCACCGACGGCGGCCTGCCGTGGCGGTGCGGGGGCGTGCAGCTGCCGCCACGCGCCGCGGGCGAGGCTCCCGGCGCGTGGGGCGGGTATCCGAACGGGCTGATCCCGCTGGCCGCGCTGTGCCCGGCCGGGCAGGGCGCGCATCTGCTGCGCTGCGACGCGGCCGAGGCGTTCCGGGCGATGTCGGCGGCGTTCGCGTCGGCGTTCGGCAAGCCGCTGTGCATGACCGACTCGTATCGCACGTTCGCCGCCCAGGTGCGCCTCTACGGGGCCAAACCCGCCCTGGCCGCGGTGCCGGGCACCAGCAATCACGGCTGGGGCATGGCGGTCGACCTGTGTGGCGGAGTGCAGTCCTTCGGCACCCCGGAATACGCCTGGATGGTCGCCAACGCAGGCCTTTTCGGGTGGTCGAATCCGCCGTGGGCGCAACCGGGCCGGGGCCGCGAGGAACCGTGGCACTGGGAGTTCGTCGGGGCGTGACCGCCCGGTGGCCGGATTCGTCTCGAACGCCTGAGCGAAAATTGTCGGTGCCTTCTCCTAATCTGCGGATCACGAAGATCGGCGGGCACGGAAAGGAGCCGGGCAATGATCATCGATTGCGACAGCTGCGAGGTTCGCGGCGACGCGTGCAAGGAGTGCGTGGTCACCGTGCTGCTGGGCGCGCCGCCCAGCATCGAGCTTGACGCGTCCGAGCAGCGGGCGATCGACGCGCTCGCCGCGGCGGGCATGGTGCCCCGATTGCGGCTGATTCCGATCGAGAAGACCGCCTGATCGGGGGTGATCCGCCCGGGTGAATCCAGCGAGGCGGCGAGTGGTCGGTTCAGTCGCCGAGCGGTTCACCACCTGAGTGAACTGGGCTGTCGTACTCATCACAGAGTGGAGTCGCGACTGCTCCGTTGGTGTTTCGGCACGAATCGCAACCCAATTTCGAGGGGGTCGGTAGACGGAGAGGCTCACTTTTCGTAACCTGTCCGAGACCTCGCGGCCAGCAGTCACCCACCCCGAGGTGGCTACGCGAGGTCGCCGCCGAGTCAGCCCTGTCGTGGGGCTGAACCGGTCCCCCACGGTGGGGTCGTCCTTGATCGGATAGCGTGCGGCAACCCCGCTCGCGCCGGTTCGGACCCGTACGCCGCACGCGGCGCGCGGGTGCGAAAGGCCGCCCCCGTCGGCGGCAAGACGGACGAAGGAGTACGCGCGACGTGTCGTCGCATCGACTCAAACGTGCAATGCGTAGTGCGCTGAGTGTCACGGCCGTCGTCGCGGTGGTGAGCTTCTCGCCCACCCCCGCGTTCGCCCAGCCTCCCACCCCCCTTCCCCCACCCACCACGGCATCCGAGGCACTGCGGCAGTTCCAGCAGCTCAGCGAACAGGCGAGCAAGGTCAACGAGGATCTGCTCAAGGCCCGGACCGACCTCGACGCCAAGCGCGCCGAATACGACAAGGCCACCGCCGACGTCGCGCTCGCTGGCGAGAACGAGAAGCAGGCCATGGCGCTGGAAGAGCAGTTCCGGGGCCAGGTCGACCTGCTCGCCAACGCGTCCTTCCAGGGCGCGCGGTTCAACAAGATCTCCGCGCTGCTCACCGGGTCCTCGGCCGACGACTTCCTGGAGCGCGCCTCCGCGCTCAACGTCCTGGCGGCCGACAACCAGGAGGCGCTGGAGAAGTACACCAGCGCCGTGGCGACCGCGGCCGACGCCCGCAAGCTGGCCGAGGACGGCCAACGCCGCGCGGCCGAGGCCAAGGCGGCAGCGGAGAAGCTCGCCGCCGACATCACCAAGGCCCACGACGACCTGCAGGCGCAGATCAAGCAGGTCGAGCAGGCCAAGAACCGGCTCTCGGTCAAGGAGTTGGCCGACCTCGGCGGCCCCAAGGACGACGGCGTCTACCTCGCCCCGCCCGGCGCGGCCGGTCGCGCGATGGAGGTCGCCCTGGCCCAGCGCGGCAAGCCCTACGTGTGGGGCGCGGAGGGTCCGGGCGCGTTCGACTGCTCCGGCCTGACTCTGTACGCGTACCGGGCCGCGGGCGTGAGCCTGCCGCACTCCAGCCGCGCGCAGTTCGGCTACGGCAAGTCCGTCTCGCGCAGCGAGCTCATCCCCGGCGACCTGCTGTTTTACGGCGGCAGCGCCAGCAGCATCCACCACGTCGCCATGTACATCGGCGACGGGCGCATCGTGCACGCCTCCACCACGGGTGTCCCGGTGAAGACCGACACCATCGACGGCGGCGGCCGCGACTACCTGGGCGCCAAGCGCATCGTCGGGTAGGTCGCGAGCGGGTGTTTCCGCGCTGGGACCGGGGTCGCGTAGCCCCGGTCCCAGCGCTTTTTCGTCCGGGGCCCGGTCGCGAAGCGCACGGCGGCGACGCCTGCGGGATTCACCCCGATCGCGCTGACAGCCACCCGGCGCTTGGCGCCAGGACCTAGGATTCGCTGGTGGCCATCGGGGTAAAGGCGAGAACCTGGTTGAGCGCGGTCGTCGCCGTGCTCACACTGACCGGCCTCGCCCTGGTCTCGCTGCCCGACCCCGCGTCCGCCCCCGGCGGGCAGTCCGGCCAGGGCCAGCCCATGGGGGCGGTGCCCCCGCCGTCCCAGTCGGTCGCCGCCGCCGACGCCGAACGCGCCGACGCGATCGTCAAGCTGCTCGACCGCCGCGCCAGCGCCCTGGCCCGCCGCGACGAGGCCGCCTTCCTCGCCACCCTCGACCCGCAGGCCGACCCCGCGTTCCTCCAAGCCCAACTGGACCTGTTCGCCAACCTGGCCACCGTCCCGTTCGACGCCTGGTCCTACACCGTGCGCGCCGACGACACCCTCGACCTGACCACCCTGCCCGCCCCCGCGGCCGACCCGACGGCGATCGAGCTGTGGGCGCCCGCGGTGGACCTGAGCTACGCGCTGCGCGGCGTCGACCAGGTCCCCACCACCCGGGCCATGGGCTACCTGTTCGTCCGCCGCGCGGGCGGCTGGTTCCTCCGGTCGGATACCGCCCTCAACGACCTGGGCAGGCGAAGCTGGCGCGGCCCGTGGGACTTCGGCCCCTGCGAGGTCACCAGCACCGCGAACGGCATCGTCCTGGCCCACCCCGGCAGCAAACCGATGGTCGACCGCCTCGTCCGCGAACTCGACTCGTCGGTGCGGGCCGTCAGCGAGGTCTGGGGCCCGGCCTGGCCCCAGCGGGTAGCCCTGATCCTGCCCGACAGCCCCGCCGAGATGCGCTCCCTGGTTGGCCCCGACTTCCCGGTGGACGCCGTGGTCGCCGTGGCCATCGCCGACCGCGTGGACACCGCCCAGGGCACCGCGACCGGCCAGCGCGTCGTCCTCAGCCCGGCTGGCTCCCGAGCCCTGTCGGTCTCCTCCCTCCGCGTCGTCCTTCGCCACGAGATCACCCACGTCGCCGCCAGAGTGGCCACCGTCGACGGCTCTCCGATGTGGCTGCTGGAGGGCTTCGCCGACTACGTGGGATACCGGGACAGCGGTATCGGCCTGGTCCAGGGCGCACCGGACCTGGCCCGCAGAGTCCGCGAGTCCGGTCCGCCCACCGCCCTCCCGGAAGACCGGGATTTCCGCGCCCGCGACCGCAGCCTCGACTTGGCCTACCAGCAGGCGTGGTCCCTGTCCCGCTTCATCGCCGACCGCCTGGGCGAACCCCGCCTGGTGGCCCTCTACCGGGACCTGGCGGGCGCGGGCCCCCTGTCGGCGGCGGACACCGACGACCTGCTGCGCCGCGCCATCGGCATGGACCGCGCCACCCTCCTACGCGAATGGCAGTCCTACCTACGCGCCGCCTTCCGCTGACTCCTTCCGGACAAGTAGGCCAACCGCGAGAACGTGCCGCAAGCCACCAGACGGGCCTCATGATCGCGAGTTATCCACAGGCGCGCCACACCCTCTTCCCTGCGCTGACCTGCGGCGATAGGATGGATTCGGGATGGTCCCCCAGGGAGGGTGGGCTTTGTGAGTGGGGGCCGTGGGGTGGCGAATTAGGTCAAGGCAGGGTCTTTCCCACCTGGCCGCTTGCCCACCGGCACCCGGACCTGCCACGTGCGAGGCGGGTGGAGCAGCAAACCGGCCTTCGCCCGGGCCGCACCACCCCATCGAGCAAACCCACCAGGAGCCACGCCCCCCGGGAGAACCAAGCCACGGGGGCCAAGCAGACCCCAACAGGCATGGGCCTAAATTGACCCAGTGCGGAGGACCCTGCTAGTCACCAACGACTTCCCACCCCGGCCCGGGGGCATCCAGACATACCTGCATTCATTCGCCACCCGGCTGCCAGCGCAAGACCTCGTCGTCTACGCCCCGAAGTGGGAGTCGCGTTCCGGCTCCCACCAGGAGTTCGACGCGGCCCAGCCGTTCCAGGTCGTCCGGCACGCCACTGGGCTGATGCTGCCCACCCCCGACGTCGCCCGGCGGGCCAAGCAGATTCTGCGCGCGGAGGGATGCGACTCCGTCTGGTTCGGCGCCGCCGCCCCGCTGGCCCTGCTCGCGCCGACACTGCGGGCGGCGGGGGCGCGGCGGGTCGTTGCGAGCACCCACGGGCATGAAGTCGGCTGGTCGATGGTGCCGGGAGCGCGGCAGGCGATCCGGCGGATCGGCGGGACCACCGATGTGGTGACCTACGTCAGCCGCTACACCCGGGGCCGGTTCGCCGCCGCGTTCGGCAGGCGGGCGGCGCTGGAGCTGCTGCCCTCGGGAGTCGACACGGAGCTGTACAAGCCGGATCGGGCGGCGCGGGCCGAGATCCGGAGGCGGCACGGGCTGGGGGAGCGGCCGGTGGTGGTGTGCGTGTCCCGGCTGATGCCGCGCAAAGGCCAGGACGTCCTGATCCGCGCCTTGCCCGCCATCCGGGAACGGGTGCCCGACGCGGCGTTGCTGCTGGTCGGGGGTGGGCCGTACCGGGCTCGGCTGGCCGCGCTGGCCGCGCGGACGGGCGTCGCCGAGCAGGTGGTTTTCACCGGGTCGGTGCCGTGGGAGGAACTGCCCGCCCACTACGCGGCGGGTGACGTGTTCGCCATGCCGTGTCGCACCCACGGCCGCGGGCTGGACGTGGAGGCCCTAGGCATCGTGTTCCTGGAAGCCGCGGCGACCGGCCTGCCGGTCATCGTCGGCGACTCCGGCGGCGCCCCGGAAACCGTCCTGGACGGCGAGACCGGCCACGTGGTCGACGGCCGGGCAGTCCCCGAGGTCGCCGGTCGGATCGCCGACCTCCTGGCCGACCCGGACCGCGCGGCCCAGATGGGCGCGGCGGGCAGGCTGTGGATGGAGAAGTCCTGGCGCTGGGCGGACCGAGCCGCCCGCCTGGCGCGGTTGCTCGACGGCGAGACCACTTACCGGTTCAGCGGAAACTAGGGCCTGTATCGAAGTACCGGCACGCACCAGCCGCGCCGGATGCGGCCCCTGGCGGCACGGCCGCGACGCCCAAGTACAACACCGGTACGAGCGGCGCCGCGGCCGCACCGCCAGGAACCACCCCGATCACGACTGACACGCACCGGTACTTCGATACAGGCCCTAG
>NZ_JBVJIN010000093.1:0-11334 GCF_055586285.1 Actinokineospora sp. NPDC051303 | reverse complement strand
ACCGGTGCGTGTCAGTCGTGATCGGGGTGGTTCCTGGCGGTGCGGCCGCGGCGCCGCTCGTACCGGTGTTGTACTTGGGCGTCGTGGCCGTGCCGCCAGGGGCCGCATCCGGCGCGGCTGGTGCGTGCCGGTACTTCGATACAGGCCCTAGCCGCGCGCGAGCCCTTGGGCGGGCGTGCGGACAGCGCGGGCGATCCACCACACTGCACCCGTGACCACCGCACCCTGGCCGCCCGGCGCCGCCACCGGCATCGGCTCGCTGCCCGGCGTCGACCCTGTCGAGGCCGCCACGACCGTGCTCGGCGAGCTGCCCGATCTGCCGCACCTGCCCGAACTTCCCGCGCGCGGTCTCGGCGCCGACATCATCGGCCGCACCGCCGCCCTCTTGGTCGATCTCGCCATCGAGCTGGTCCCTTCCGGCTACCGCGTCACCGCCAGGCCGGGGCTGGACCACCGACGCGCCGTCGACCTGATCCGGCGGGACCTCGACGCGATCGAAGAGGCCGTCGAACGCGCGGGCACCCCGCCGACCGCGCTCAAGCTGCAACTCGCCGGACCGTGGACGCTGACCGCGGGGGTCGAACTCCCGCGCGGGCACCGGGTGCTCACCGACCAGGGCGCGCTGCGCGAGTTCACCGAGTCCCTGGCGGAGGGGATGCGCGCGCACGTCGCCGAGGTCCGCAGGCGGACCGGCGCGGAGGTTGTGGTGCAGCTTGACGAGCCCACCCTGCCCACGGTCCTCGCGGGCGCGCTGCCGACCCCGTCCGGCTACGGCACGGTGCGCGCCGTCGCCGAACCGGAGGCCCGCGACACCCTGGCCGTCCTGGTGGACGCCGCGAAGGCGGCTACTGGCCATCCGGTAGTGGTGCACTGCTGTGCGCCGCGGCCGCCGATCGCGCTGCTGCACCAGGCGGGCGCGGGGGCGATAGCGCTGGACGCGACCCTCTTGTCGGGTGTTCCCGCGTCGGTGTCCGACCAGATTGGGGAGGCGTGGGACTCGGGGATCGCCTTGTTCCTCGGGGTGGTCCCCAGCACCGAGCCGAAGGCCCCGGTCAGCCTGCGGGACGTCGCGGAACCGGCGCTGCGGCTGGTCGACCGTCTGGGGTTCTCCCGGTCGATCCTGGCCGAGCGGGCGGTGGCGACGCCGACCTGCGGCCTGGCGGGCGCCTCGGCGAAGTGGGCGCGCCGGGCGATGGGGTTGACCGGGGACGTGGGCAAGGCGTTCATGGAGCCACCGGAGTCTTGGTAAGCAGCTCTTAGCGCAAGGGTTCGACGCCTGTCGGTAAGGCGTTAGCCGCTACCAGTCCGTCGAGATGGCCGAGCAGAGTGGAGCGGAAAGCGCGGGCGGCGGCGGTCGGCGGGACGTCGGTGTGGTGCGCCAACGCGATGGTGCGGCGGATGCTTGGGGCGGCCAGGGGAGTGGCGCGCAGCTTGGGTCTGCCGGGCAGGACAAGGCTGGGGACCACCGCAACGCCCAGCCCCGCTTCCACGAACCGCAAAACCGCGTCCATCTCGCCGCCCTCGACCGCCAGCTTCGGCTCGAAACCGGCTGCCCGGCAGGCGTGCAGCGTGGTCTCCCGCAGGTCGTAGCCGCGCCGGAACATGACCATTGGCTGCTCCCGCAAGGTCTCCAGCCGGACCGTGTCCCGATCGGAGGGCGCCGGGCCGTCGGCGGCGGAGGCCACCATCAGGTGCTCCCGCAGGACCGGGGTGCTGGTCAGCGCCGGGTCAACACCCTGCGGTGGCACGATCACCAGCGCCAGGTCCAGATCGCCGCCGAGCAACGCCTCGGTCAGGTCGCGGGAGCCGCCCTCCTCGACGAACAGCCGCACGCCCGGGTACCGGTCGTGGAACAGCCGCAGCACCTCGGCCAGCACGCCGACGCACACGCTCGGGGTCGCGCCCAGCCGGATCCGCCCGCGCCGCAGGCCGATCAGCTCGGCCACCTCAAGGCGCGCGGTATCCACATCGGACAGAATGCGCTTGGCCACTGGAAGCAGCGCTTCCCCAGCGGCGGTAAGCGAGACGTTTCCCCGTGCTCTGGTGAACAGCGGCGCGCCCAGTTCGGTCTCCAGGCTCTGGATCTGCTTGCTCAGTGAGGGCTGCGCCACATGCGCCCGCTTCGCCGCCTTGGTGAAGTGACGTGTCTCGGCCACTGCCAGGAAGTACACGAGCTGCTGCAGCGTCATAGTCTCAGGCTATCGAGATGAGCCGATTCATGTATTGGACGCGGGGTGACGGCCGCTCCTAGCGTGGCGGCATGGCAGTGACCACCGCGCCGAAACCCCCGGTGCCACAAGGGTTTCCGCGTACCACGGCGGGTAGATTGTGGGCTTCGACGGTCGGCAAGAAGGCCGTCATGGCGGTGACCGGCGGGGTGCTTCTGCTCTACGTCGTCGCGCACATGGCGGGCAACCTGAAGGTGTTCGCCGGGGCAGACTCGATTGACGGATACGGCCGCTTCTTGCGCGAGTTCCTGTCGCCCGTGTTCGGCCACGGCGGTTTCCTGTGGGTCGTGCGCGTCGTCTTGCTCGTGGCGGTCGTGCTGCATATGACCGCCGCGATCCAGTTGGCCCGCCGCGCCCGCAAAGCCCGACCCACCGGTTACGCCCGACGCGTCCGGATGCGTGGCGGTTACGCCGCCCGCACTATGCGGTGGGGCGGGGTGATCATCGCGTTGTTCGTGGTCTACCACGTGCTCGACCTGACCGCCGGGGTGCTCAACCCGCACGGCGTCGAAGGCGCGATCCACGACAACGTCGTCGCCGATTTCCGGCACTGGCACATCGTGCTGGCCTACACCGTCGCCGTCGTAGCGCTCGGTTTCCACCTGCGGCACGGCGTGTGGAGCGCGCTGCGCAGCCTGGGCCTGGGCAGCGCGCGCCGCGCCGCCGCGGTCCAGGCGACGGCATTCGGTGTCGCGGTCTTGATTACCGCTGGCTTCTTGTCCGTGCCGTACGCCGTCCTCTTCGGATTCGTGAGGTGACCATGCTGTTCACCGAGGGCGACTCGATCGCCGACACTCGCGCGCCAGACGGTCCGCTGGAAACCCGTTGGGAGCGCCGCAGGTTCTCCGCGCGACTGGTAAACCCGGCTAACCGCCGCAGGCTTACCGTGGCCGTCGTCGGCACCGGTCTCGCGGGCGGTTCGGCCGCGGCCACCCTGGCCGAACTGGGGTACAACGTGTTGTCCTTCTGCTACCAGGACAGCCCCCGACGCGCGCACAGCATCGCCGCGCAAGGGGGAATCAACGCGGCCAAGAACTACGCCGGTGACGGCGACAGCGTGCACCGCCTCTTCCACGACACGGTCAAGGGTGGCGACTTCCGGTCGCGGGAGTCGAACGTCCACCGGCTCGCCGAGGTCAGCACCCAGATCATCGACCAGTGCGTCGCCCAGGGCGTGCCGTTCGCCCGCGAGTACGGCGGACTGCTCGACACGCGGTCTTTCGGCGGCGCCCAGGTTTCGCGGACCTTCTACGCGCGCGGGCAAACCGGGCAGCAGTTGCTGCTCGGCGCGTATCAGGCGCTGGCCCGGCAAATCCACGCGGGCCGCGTCGTCATGAGCCCCCGCACGGAAATGCTCGACCTGGTCGTCGCGGACGGCCGGACGCGCGGTGTCGTCGTGCGAGACCTGGTTTCCGGTGAGATCACCACACATCTCGCGGACGCGGTGGTCTTGGCCACCGGCGGCTACGGGAACGTCTTCCACCTCTCGACCAACGCCAAGGGCTGCAACACAACCGCGATCTGGCGTGCGCACCGTCGCGGCGCCCTCTTCGCGAACCCGTGCTACACGCAGATCCACCCAACCTGCATCCCGGTAAGCGGTGCGCACCAGTCGAAGCTGACCCTGATGAGCGAGTCGCTGCGCAACGACGGCCGCGTCTGGGTCCCCGCGCGCGCAGGCGACGACCGTGCCCCGGGCCTGATTCCGGAAGAGGAACGCGACTACTACCTGGAGCGGCTCTACCCGAGCTTCGGCAACCTGGTCCCCCGCGACATCGCTTCCCGCGCGGCGAAGGCCGTCTGCGACGCGGGACGCGGCGTCGGACCGGGCGGGCTCGGGGTGTACCTCGACTTCGCCGACGCCATCGCCCGGCTCGGTCGCGCCACCGTGGCGGCGCGCTACGGGAACCTCTTCGAGATGTACCAGCGCATCACCGCGGAAGACCCGTACGAGGTGCCAATGCGCATCTACCCGGCAGTGCACTACACGATGGGCGGCCTATGGGTCGACTACGACCTGCGTGCCACTATCCCGGGCCTGTTCGTCATCGGCGAGGCCAACTTCTCCGACCACGGCGCCAACCGGCTCGGCGCCAGCGCGCTCATGCAGGGCTTGGCCGACGGCTACTTCGTTCTTCCTGCCGTGATCGGGGACTACCTCGCCGACGGCCCGTTTGGACCGGTTAACAGCGCGGCGGTAAACGAAGCCGAAGACACTGTGCGCGCTAAGATCGCGGCTCTCCTGTCGGTAAACGGCGATCGCACAGCCGAGTCGTTCCACCGCGAACTGGGCAGGCTGATGTGGGACCACTGCGGCATGGGGCGGTCCGAAGCGGGCCTGCGCAAGGCGTTGGACCGCATCCCGTCGCTGCGGGACGAGTTCTGGCGGCGGGTCAAGGTGTCTGGCACGGGCGAAAAGCTGAACCAGTCGCTGGAGAAGGCGGGCCGGGTCGCCGACTTCCTGGAACTGGCCGAGCTGATGTGCCTCGACGCCTTGCACCGCACCGAGTCCTGCGGCGGCCACTTCCGCGCCGAGAGCCAGACCCCGGACGGCGACGCGCGCCGCGACGACGAGCGCTTCTCCTACGTCGCGGCCTGGGAGTTCACCGGAGTGGGGGAACCGCCGGTCCTGCACCGGGAAGCGCTGACCTTCGAGGCCGTGCGGCCGAGTGTGAGGAGCTACAAGTGAGGTACACGCTGCGGGTGTGGCGGCAGACCGGGCCGGACGCGCGGGGGCGGCTTGTGGAGTACGCCGTGGACGACGTCACCCCGGACATGTCTTTCCTGGAACTGCTCGACGTGCTCAACGAGCGGTTGCTGCTCGACGGCGACGAGCCCGTCGCGTTCGACCACGACTGCCGCGAGGGCATCTGCGGCATGTGCGGCCTGATGATCGACGGAGTTGCCCACGGCCCGGAGCGGGCCACCACAACCTGCCAGCTGCACATGCGCCACTTCGATCCAGCCGTCCCCATCGTGGTCGAGCCCTGGCGGGCGGCGCCGTTCCCGGTCGTGCGCGACCTCGTGGTCGACCGGTCCGCGTTGGACCGGGTCATCGAAGCGGGCGGCTACATCTCGGCGCCCGCCGGGGCCGCGCCGGACGCGCACGCCGTGCCGGTGCCCAAACCGGCCGCGGACACCGCGTTCGACGCGGCCGCCTGCATCGGCTGCGGCGCCTGCGTCGCGGCGTGCCCCAACGGTTCCGCGACGCTGTTCACCGCGGCGAAGGTGACGCACCTCGGCCTCTTGCCGCAGGGACAACCGGAGCGCCGCTCGCGTGCCGCGGACATGCTGCGCGCGCAAGACGATCTCGGTTTCGGGGGCTGCACCCAGACCGGCGAGTGCGCGGCCGTCTGTCCGAAAGGGATCCCGCTGGACACCATCGCCCGGCTCAACCACGACGTGCTCGCCGCCGCGCTGCGCCCGCCGCGCTGAAACTGTCGGTCCCCCGTCGTAGCGTGGCCGCCATCACGGTGGAGGTGTGCGATGAGTCAGACAGCGACGCGGGAACCGGCACAGCAGGTGCTGCTCGTGATCGGCACGCGCAAGGGCTTGTTTCTTGCCAAGGGATCGGGTGTCGACTGGGAGGTGACCGGCCCGCACCACCCGATGACCGACGTCTACGCGGTGGCCGTCGACACCCGCCGCGAGACACCGCGAATCCTCGCCGCGGTCACCTCGGAGCACTGGGGCCCCAGCGTCGCGGTCAGCGACGACCTGGGCGCGACCTGGAGCGAGCCGGAGCACGCCCCGGTCGCGTTCCCGGCGGACACCGGCGCCGCCCTGACGCGCGTGTGGCAGCTCGCCCCGGGGGCCGCCGACGAGCCGGACGTCGTCTACGCCGGGGTCGAGCCGTCGGCGCTGTTCCGGTCAGAGGACGGCGGGCGCACCTACGAGCTGATGCGCGGCCTGTGGGACCACCCGCACCGCGAACGGTGGGTTCCCGGGTTCGGCGGGATGGCCGTGCACTCGGTTCTGGTCGACCCCCGGGAGCCGGACCGGATCACCGTGGCCATGTCCACCGGCGGCGTCTATGTGAGTGCGGACGGCGGCGCGTCGTTCACGGCGAGCAACGAGGGAATCAAGGCCTACTTCCTGCCGGATCCTTACCCGGAGTTCGGCCAGTGCGTGCACAAGATCGCCCAGCACCCCGACCGGCCCGACCGCTTCTTCGCCCAGAACCACCATGGCGTCTACCGCAGCGACGATGGCGCCCGCACCTGGACGTCCATCGCCGAGGGGCTGCCGTCCGACTTCGGCTTCCCCATGGTCGTCCACCCCCACCGGCCCGACACGATCTACACGTTCCCGTTGGTCGCGGACGGAATGCGCTTCCCGCCGGAGGGCCGCTGCCGCGTCTACCGCAGCGACGACGCGGGCTCCACCTGGACGGCGTTAACCAACGGCCTGCCCGAAAGCGGCTTCTGGACCGCGGTCATGCGCGACGCCATGTGCGTGGACGACGCCGACCGGGCGAGCGTCTACTTCGGCTCCCGCTCGGGCGAGGTGTACGCGGGCAGCGACGGGGGCGAGCACTGGACCCAGGTCGCCGCCCACCTGCCGGACGTCCTGTCGATGCGGGCCGCGGTGATCTAGATGTCGGTCACCGTGCTGCTGCCCGGCGTCCTGCGGCCCAAGGCGGGCGGGCAGGCCAGCGTCGAGGTCGAGGTCGCCGATCCCGCCACGCTCGGGCAGGTGCTGGACGCCTTGGCCGCCCGCTATCCGGATCTCAACCGCCGCCTCCGCGACGAGACGCGGGCGCTGCGCCGCTATGTCAACTTCTATGTGAACGGAGAAGAATGCCGCTACTTGGGCGGAGCCGAGACTCCGATCGAGCCGGGCGCCGAGATCCAGGTCATCCCGTCCGTCGCGGGCGGCTGAGCCCGCTCTGATCACACATGAGCGGCCCGATCCGCCACCAAACGAGGCGAACTGGGCCACTATGGGCTCATGAACGAGCTTGCGAGCGAGCCGGTCCCGGTGCGCTAGTGGGTGGCCTCACCGCGCTTGCCGGATGAGCCAGTTCGTGTGTGGTTTGGTGGCGCGCTCCGGCCCTGGGTTGGCTGGTGAGGTCGCGGGGTGGCCGCGTGAGCGAGTTTGAGGGGGCAAAGTCCGCCATGGGTAGGACCGGCGAGCTTGCGGGGTGGCCAGGTGAGGAAGCTAGCTCGGGAGTGGGTCGGTTAGGCGGTGAGTCCCCGAGTGGTGCCGCTGTGCTTGCGGCGTGCGCGGGTTCGTGAATGGCCCGAAGGCCTGGTTCGCCCTATGGGTGAGCCTGTGCCATGGCCACGTGAGCGAGCTTGTGGGGAAGTCGGTGGCAAGGTCCGCCTATGGGTGGGACCGGCGAGCTTGTGGGGTGGCCGGGTGGGCAAGCTTGGGAGGGAGCCGGTGGCAAAGTCCGCTTATGGGGGCCAGCGAACTTGTCAGGTGGCCCGGTGAGCGAGTTTGTAGGGAGTCGGTGGCACGGTTCGTTAAGGGTGGGACCGGTGAGCTCGTGGGTAACCGGGTGAGCGAGCTTGGGAGGAAATCGGTGGGGCGGTGCGTGTGCGGTGGAGCTGCCGAGTGCGGGGCGGCGGCGTGAGTAAGTGTGAGTTCGGTCGGGCGGTGCGCCCTCTGCTGGGGCCATCGCGTTTAGTGGGTGACGTGAGCGAGGTGGGGAGCGTGTCTTTGGTGCGAGGCGCCGGTGAGTGGAGCCGTCAAACCTGTGAGGCGGCCGCATGAGGTGGTTCCAGCGCCGCCGTCGACCCCGGGCCGCCGTCGAGCATCCGACGCCCGCCGAGCTTGCGGAGCGGTTCTGGGCGCAGTGGCAGCGGCTGCTGCCCGAGGTGTCGGCCGCGCTCGGCGAGGGCGAGCCGCAGCGCGTCGAGAACCAGCTGTGCGACCTGGTCGCCACCATGCACCCTGATTTGCACTTCTCCCTCGACCGGGGCAGCCGGGCCATCTATGCCCTCGTCGTCTCCGGCCAGGAAGACCCGGCCTTGCGCCCCTACACCGACGCGTGGAAGGCCGCCGCGCCACCCGACACGGCCATCTGGGAGTTCCACGACTCGGTTCCCCCGGTGCCCGACCCAACCGAGGTCACCGTCAACCTCGGCCAGCACCGGGTCGCGCTGGCCGACGTCCGCGTGCACGCCCAAATCGACGAGGAGGCCGGTGTCGTTGACGTCGCCGTCCATCACCCTGTCCTGGCCGCGCTCGACCCCGCGGCCCGGTCCGCGATGACCTTCCTGCCGTTGGACGCCACGCTGGGTGAGCGGGTGGCGGGGGAGCGGCTGCGCCGGGTGGAGAGCGCCGAGGCCGAGCCCGCGGACAGCATCAGCCTGCTTGAGCTGCGCGAACTTATCCACAGGCTCGCGGACTGAGCCTGCCCGCTGTCGGTCCCCCTCGCTACTCTCCATGGTGTGACCAGTGTGGATCAGGATCTTCCGAAGGATTCCCTCGCCGAGGACGCCGAGGGTGTCGAGGACGTTCCCGCCGACGTGCGGGAGCGGCACGCCGAGCTGTCCGAGGAGTTGCTCGGGCACCAGTTCCGCTACTACGTGCTCGACTCGCCGACCATCTCCGACGGCGAGTTCGACGCGCTGCTGCGCGAGCTGGCCGCGCTGGAGGAGCGGCACCCGTCCCTGGTCACACCGGAGTCGCCGACCCAGCGGGTGGGCGGCACGTTCTCGACCGAGTTCGCCGCGGTCGACCACCTGGAGCGGATGCTCAGCCTCGACAACTCCTTCGACATGGACGAGCTGGGCGCCTGGGTCGACCGGGTCGCCAAGGAGGTCGGCGATTCCGCGCACTACCTGTGCGAGCTCAAGATCGACGGACTCGCGATCAACCTGCTCTACGAGAACGGCAGGCTCACCAGGGCGCTGACCAGGGGAGACGGCCGCACCGGCGAGGACGTCACGCTCAACGTGCGCACCATGCGCGACGTGCCGGAGCGGCTCACCGGCACCGACGAGTTCCCCGTGCCCGAGCTGGTCGAGATCCGCGGCGAGGTGTTCTTCCGGGTCGAGGACTTCACCGAGCTGAACGCCCGCCTGGTCGAGGCGGGCAAGCCCCCGTTCGCGAACCCGCGCAACACCGCCGCCGGGTCGCTGCGGCAGAAGGACCCCAAGGTCACCGCGAGCAGACCGCTGCGGATGATCTGCCACGGCCTGGGCAAGCGGGTCGGCTTCGAGCCGACGTCCCAGTCGGAGGCTTACCGCGCGCTCGCGGCGTGGGGGCTGCCGGTGTCCGCCCACACCAAGCTGCTCGGCTCCGCGGACCAACTCGCCGAGCACATCCGCTATTGGGGCGAGCACCGGCACGACGCCCTGCACGAGATCGACGGCATCGTGGTCAAGGTGGACGAGGTGTCGCTCCAGCGGCGGCTCGGCACCACGTCCCGGGCGCCCCGGTGGGCCATCGCGTTCAAGTACCCGCCGGAAGAGGCCACGACCACGCTGCTCAACATCGAGGTCAACGTCGGCCGCACCGGCCGGGTGACACCGTTCGCGGTGATGGAGCCGGTGAAGGTCGCCGGGTCCACGGTCGCGATGGCGACCCTGCACAACGCCAGCGAGGTCAAGCGCAAGGGCGTGCTCATCGGCGACCGCGTGGTCATCCGCAAGGCGGGCGACGTGATCCCCGAGGTGCTGGGTCCGGTCATCGACGCCCGGCCGGACGACGCCCGCGAGTTCGTGATGCCCACCGAGTGCCCGGTGTGCGGCACGACGCTGCGCTACGAGAAGGAGGGCGACGCCGACATCCGCTGCCCCAACGCGCGGTCCTGTCCCGCCCAGCTCCGTGAGCGCCTGTTCCACCTCGCGGGCCGGGGGGCGTTCGACATCGAGGTCCTCGGCTACGAGGCGGCCGCGGCCCTGCTCGCCGCGGGCGTGGTCGCCGACGAGGGCGACGTGTTCTCCCTCGATGAGGACGCGCTGTCGCGGGTCGAGTTGTTCCGGACTAAGGCGGGCGAGCTGTCGGCCAACGCCCGCAAGCTCTTGGCGAACCTGGACACCGCGAAGGACCGTCCACTGTGGAAGGTCCTGGTGGGCTTGTCGATCAGGCACGTTGGCCCGACCGCGGCGCAGGCCCTGGCCCGCGAGTTCGGCTCCATCGACGCCATCGCCGCGGCGAGCGAGCAGGAACTGGCCGACGCGGAAGGCGTCGGCCCGACCATCGCGGCCTCAGTGCGCGAGTGGTTCGAGGTCGACTGGCACCGCGAGGTGGTCGAGAAGTGGCGCGCCGCGGGCGTGCGCATGGTGGACGACCGCGACGACTCGACACCGCGCACGCTGGAGGGCCTGTCCATCGTCGTCACCGGCAGCCTCGACACCTACTCCCGCGACGAGGCCAAGGAATCCATCATCGCCCGCGGCGGCAAGGCGTCCGGCTCGGTGTCGAAGAAGACCGCCTTCGTCGTGGTCGGCGACGCCCCCGGCTCGAAGTACGACAAGGCCGTCCAACTCAAGGTCCCGGTCTTGGACGAGGAAGGTTTCCGCGTCCTCCTGACCGACGGCCCAGACGCCGCACGGGAAGTCGCCACCATCGGCGCGGACGACGACACCGCCGCGGCCGCGCCCGAGCAGCCCCCCGCCGACACCCCAGACTCCAACGCCGAAACCCCCGCCGCGGCCGCCGCTCCCGACGCGCCCGCCACGGCTGAGCCCGCCAAACCCCGCGCCCGCGCCAAGCGCGCCAGGAAACCGGCGTCCGGCGAGCCCGAGGGAGATGCCGATGGCCTTAGCTGACGCTCCGATCGGAGCTCTCCTTTCACCCTGAGCCGCCCAGGGCAGCGAGCCGCTCACCGCGAAGCAGGCAAGGGGCCATGCCGGTGCCTAGGGCAGTGCAGGTGGGCCGTGCCCTTGCCGAGGCAGACGGTGCCCCACCGGTGGCGGGGCAGGCGGTGACGTGTCGGTGCCGAGGAAGGCGCGGCAGCCACGCGACCAACCCCTGGCCAACCTTGCGGACCCCGGTGGTGGTGGACTGTTTCCAGCGACAGGCGTAGATGGCGACCCCGTTACGCTGCCGCCGGGCGCTGCCGCCGGGCGCTGCCGCCGGGCGCTGCCGCCGGGCGCTGCCGCCGGGCGCTGCCGCCGGGCGCTGCCGCCGGGCGCTGCCGCCGGGCGCT
>NZ_JBVJIN010000092.1:0-11834 GCF_055586285.1 Actinokineospora sp. NPDC051303 | reverse complement strand
CTTCGGCCCCACGACCACGGCAAGTTTAGGGATCTTCCTTCACCCCCAAAGAAACCACTCCACCCCATCGAGCACCTGGCAGGCTCGGGTGCGGCCTGGTGGGGGGATGGTTCGGCCCGGGTGGCCTGTCTCCGCGACGCCTGGGGGCGTTGCCTTACCAGGGGGTTGGCAAGACCATCACTAGCAAGGCGAGGCTGAGCACCAGTGAGAACCTGCCCAAGATTCGCATGATGGCGAACTTACGCCTGGGTCGGGGGTTCGGACAGGTCTCACTGGGTCTGAATCGTTGTCCGTGCCACGCAAAAGTGAGCAGAATCGGGGGCATGGCGGAGAACTTCACGGACGATGAGTTCGCGTTCCTGCGGTATGCCCGGTTTGGGGAGTTGCCGCCTCGGGTGTTGCCGGATGAGTTGGTTGAGCTGCGTGAGGCCGAAGGGGCCCCCGATTACGCCGACTTGGCGTACGACGCCAAGGAGCGGGCCGAGGGCTGACTTCGGGACCGGCTCATCTCCAGTGAGGTCAGCCCCAGATGACGGGGGTGTTCCCGCTGGTGCCCGCTACCTGGGCGCGGTGCGGGTGCAGTGCGCTCGCTGAGGATGACTCGCCTGGGGTTAGGGCGGGTAGCTCGGTTAGGTGTCGGTGTCGCCAGAGGAACGCTGTGGAAGGCGCGTCTTCGGTGGGGGTCAGGGTGCCTGCGATGATGCCCGCCTCGTTGATGCCCGCCGCGCGTGCGTCGGTCGCGGTTGGGGTGAGGTCGGTGAGTATGCCGTCGCGCCAGTGGATCGTGTGCCAGTGGCCGTCGGGGGTCCGTGACTCGGCGGCGACTTCGCCCGCTGAGTTGATCCACGGTCCTACGCTCAGGTTGGCTTGGCCGATCTTGGTGGCCGCGCCGCCTAGGGCGCCGATGTCCACTGGCTGGGTGCGCTGCCAGACGACCACCCGGTAGGTGAACGTGGCGTCGCGTGTCTCGCCGACTACGGTGCCGTGGATGTTGACGTCGACCGGGTAGACGGACTCGGCGTTCGCGGGGCGGGCCAGTTCCGTTGTCCGGCCGTCGCGCCAGCGGAGGAGTTTGCCGTCGAGTTCGGTGACGACGTGGCCGCCTTCGCCGAGGACGGCGAAGTCCGACAGCCGTCCCTGTGGGCCCTCGAACGCTGTGCGGTGCGCGCCGTCGCGCCACACGCTGTAGCGGGCGAGGTAGACCGGGGAGCCGGGGGTGCGGATCAGCGACCAGACCAGGACCTCGCCCCGGTTGTTGAGGTCGACCGCCTCGCTGTACTCGGCGTCGGCGGGAGCGACGACGGTCGCCTCGCCGTCCTGCCACACGGTCGCCTTGACCTGGTTGTCGGAGCCGTAGCACCAGCCCGCGACCTGGTCTCGGTCGTTGACGTGGGTGGCCTGGCTCAGCGGGTGCGGGCACTCCAGCCGCCGCAGCTCCCCGCCGACCCAGGCGGTCGCCCTAGACAGGGGAAAAGTCTTCTCGATCAGGCTGCCGACCACCGAGCCGTGCCGGTTGAGGTCGGTGATCCTGGCCGACCCCACGTCCGGCGGCACCGGCAGCGGGCGCGGGGCAGCGACGGCGGCTGCCGCGCTCGGGCCGGTCGCGACGACGGCGACCCCGGCCAGCAGGACGGCGAACAGGACTTTGACCCGCATCAGGCACTCCCGGTTTCTCGGGCTTTCTTCGGCCTGCCCCCAGGCAGATTCCGGAAAGCGACAGTCGCGCTTTCCGCCGATTCAGCCTATTTACCGGGCGCCCGCGCGGCAATGATCTTCGCCCTACTCATGGCCGGGGTGCGCGAGTCCGCCCGCGCCGGGGTCTTCCCGCCCGCCGAAATGTTGCGGGCGGGACAAACCCCGGACGGCGACCGACTACATATTGATCATGTGACCGGCCAGGCCGTGGATGGCTTCCTTGACCGCTTCGCCCAGGGTCGGGTGGGCGTGGACGTTGCGGGCCACCTCGTGGACGGTGAGGTCCCACTGCTGGGCCAGGGTCAACTCGGGCAGCAGTTCGGTCACCTCGGGGCCGATGAGGTGGCCGCCCAGGAGTTCGCCATAGCGCTTGTCGCTGATGAGCTTCACGAAGCCCACCGGGTCGCCCAGGCCGTGCGATTTGCCGTTGGCGGTGAAGGGGAACTTGGCCACCTGGACGTCGTAGCCCTTTTCCCGGGCCTGGGCCTCGGTGTAGCCGAAGCTGGCGATCTGCGGCTGGCAGTAGGTGGCGCGGGGAATCATCACATAGTCGAGTTCCATGGTCTCGGCGTCCGCGATGGTCTCGGCCGCCACGATGCCCATGGATTCCGCCGCGTGGGCCAGCATGAGTTTGGCGGTCACGTCGCCAATGGCGTAGATGTGGTCCACCGAGGTGCGGCAGCGGCCGTCGATGTCGATGGCGCCGCGTTCGGTGAGCTTGACCCCGGTCTTGTCCAGGCCGTAGCCCTCCACGCGGGGCTGGAAGCCGATGGCCTGCAAGACCTTGTCGGTTTCGATGACCTGCTGCTGGCCCGCCTTGGACACGGTCACCTTCACCTTGGCGCCGCTGTCGTCGATGGACTCCACGCGGGTGCCGGTAAGGATGTCGATGCCCAGACGCTTGTAGCGGCGGGCCAGTTCCTTGGAGACCTCTTCGTCCTCCAGGGGAACCACGCGGTCCAGGAACTCCACGATGGTGACCTTGACACCGTAATTGTGCAGGACGTAGGCGAACTCCACGCCGATGGCGCCCGCGCCCGCGATGACAATGCTTTCCGGGAGCTGGTCAGTGAGGATCTGCTCCTCGTAGGTGACCACGCGATCGGAAAGCGAGGTGCCGGGAAGCAGGCGGGTGGTGGCGCCCGCGGCGATGATCGCGTTGGCGAACGTGACCGTCTGCGTGCCGCCGTCGTTGAGGGCCACTTCAAGCGTGTTGGCGTCGGTGAAGCTGCCCCGGCCGTGGAACTGGGTGATGCCGTTCTTCTTCATCAGGTAGTGCACGCCCTTGACGCGGCCCTCGGCCACCGAGCGGCTGCGCTGGAAGGCGGCGCCGTAGTCGAAGCTGACCTGGCCGTCCACCTGGATGCCGAAGGTCTTGGCCTCATGCTGCACCAGGTGGGCCAGCTCCGCGTTGCGCAGCAGGGCCTTGGACGGGATGCAGCCGACGTTGAGGCAGACGCCGCCCCAGTAGCGCTCCTCGATGATCGCCGTCTTCAAGCCGAGCTGGGTGGCCCGGATCGCCGCGACGTAACCGCCCGGCCCCGCCCCGAGGACCACGACGTCGAAGTGTTCGCTCATCGGGCCACCTCGCTGGTTCGGTGGCCCCGCGCGCCCACGCGCTGTGTTGATGATTCACTCGCCCGCTCGCTCATGCCCCCACGATATTGCCCCGGCCCGGCCGAGCGGTGACGGGACGGGGCAGGTCACGCCTGAGGTCAGGGCCTGCCGACCTCGACCCGGAGCCTGCCCAAGGTCATCCGGCTGAAGTCGGGCAGGTCCAAGCGCACATTGGCGGTCTCGCCCGCGTCCACCGCCGCGAGCACGTCGCGCACCACATCCGGGCGGGTCAGGTCGGGATCGACGCCCGGGGCGACGACCCGCGTCCTGACCCCGGTCGGCTGGGGTGTTCGGGAGGCGCCGACCAGGACCAGGCCGCGGATGATGTCGGAGAACTCGCCGACGAGCCTCGTCGCGACGTCGGCGAGCGCGGTGTGGGCGACCACGTGGGTGCGGATGTTGCGGTCGGCCAGGGTTTCGAGCACGTCCTCCACCCGGTCGACGGACTCGACGTCCTCAGGCACGGCGCACCAGGCGATCTGGAACCGCTCCTCAAGCGGCCGCCACGCCGAGGGCAGCTCGGCGGGCTGCCGCGACCCGGGCGCCAACACCACGACGGCCGGACCGAAATCCAGCCCCCGCCACAGCGGCGCGAAAGACCTCGTCCTGACCTGGCTGACCTGAACCACATCCGCCTCCCGAGACTCGTCACCCCACTGGGGGATTACCCGGGTCAGGTGGTTTCAATCACCTGTTAGTGCACATCACATCGCGGGCGGTGTGTCCCGCTGTTCGAGCACCGCGAAGTTGAGCTGCCCCTCGGCGTCCTGCTGCACATCGAGAACCTTGTCCGAGAGCAGTTCCGCCGCTCCCGGCTCAAGGAAGACCTGCGCGCCCGCCGTCGCGTGCACCACCTGGTCGCCCGCCACCGGCTCCTGGGCCAGCGCCACCGCGATCGGCGCGCCGTCCACCTCGGGTGTGACCAGGGTGAACCGCAGTCCCCCCTGACCGGACAACCCGTCCTGCGCCGTCAACGCGCTGATCGCGTCGGCTGCCGCTTCTGTCACCGCCAGCATGTCTGGCTCCTTTCCGTGTCACCTTCTCGTGCGGCTTGCCCGACCCACCGTAGAGGGACCGGGAGCGGCTCGCCGGGTGGAGCGCGGACCCTGCCTTGTGCCCCGTTCGGCGTGATCTTTAGAGTGCTCCGGTAGCGGTTGAGCAAGCAGCCGCAGCGCGCCGGGCCGACACCGACTGTCGCCGCCCGGCGCTCGCGTGAAGCGAGTGGCTGCGTGTTGTCAGACCCGCCGGATCTCGGCGTCGGTCGCTCTCGACGCGTCCCCCCTCTCGCTCGCGTGGACTCGTGAACTCGACGGCGACCGGGAGGGAAGCTTCATGGGCAGCGCGCCGCGGAAACCGCCAGGGCAGGCCGGAGGGCGCCGGTGAGCCTGGACCCGAACACGCGGGTCGCCCAGTTGCAGTCCGAGTTGGACGGTCTGCGGCGCGCTTTGCGCACCCGTGCGACGATCGAGCAGGCCATGGGCGTGCTCGTGGTGCTGCGCAGGTGCTCGCCGAAGGAGGCGTTCGACGCGCTCGTGCGACTGTCCCAGCAGTACAACACCAAGCTGCACCGGGTGGCGCACTTGGTGGTGGGGATGTTCGCCGAGCCCGCGATCGAGCCGCTGGACGCGTACCTGCGGCGCAACACCGGGGCCGACGAGCCCGACGACCCCGGCGCGGAGCCGCTGCGCCTGGACGAGGCGCTGCTCGACGCCGCGCGGGCGCTCGTGGCCGCGGAAGGAGAGCGCGACGAACTGGAGCGGGCCGGGTACGACCTGTACCGGGTGCTGGTCGAGCAGGGCTGGGTGCCGCCGTACGACATCTTGGGGCCGATCGCGGACGGTTCCGGCGCCCGCTCCTAGCCGAACGGGACCCGGTCGACGAGGAGGCTGAGATGAGAGCCACGCGAACGCGAAGGTGTCTCCGGGGCGGTAGGCGGGTACTCGCCCGGCATGACGGGGACGACTCGATGACCGAGCGTGGCGGGGAATCCACCGCCGGAAAGCACCTAGCGGGCCTCGTGGGCAAGGCGACGCGCTCGGGCAACGTGCTGAACGTGCCGGTGCCCAGGGCCGAGCGGCCGGTGAGCGAGCGCGTGGAGCTTCGCCTGGGCGCGGACCTGGACAGCCTGCCGATCGCGCGGTCGGTCACCGCGACCGTGGCGGCCATGCTCGACCACGACCTCGACGCCATCTCCGACCTCACCCTCGCGGTGAACGAGGTGTGCTCGACGCTGATCGGCCTCGCCGCGCCCGGGGCCACCCTCGCCTGCGTGTTCGCCCGGGAGGGCGGTTCCCTGTGCTTCGAGGCGCACACCGCGGCCAGGGACGGCGACCTGCCCGACACCGACTCGTTCGCCTGGCGGGTGCTGACCACCCTGACCGACCGGGCCGCCTGCTGGTCGCGGCGCGGTGACGACGGGGCGCCGGTGGTCGGGATCTCGGTCCGCCGTGAGCGAACGGCGGGCGTGGGGTGAGCACGGCATCGCACACCAGCGCCGGGCACGAGTACACGCACTTGGCCCCCCTGTTCACCGAATTGGCTGAACTCTGCCCGCAGGACCCGCGCCGCGAGACCGTGCGCGACAAACTGGTCACCGGCCACCTGCCGCTGGCCGAGCACATCGCCATGCGGTTCGCCCACCGCGGCGTCGCCCGGGAAGACCTCACCCAGGTGGCCACGGTCGGCCTGATCCACGCCGTCGACCGGTTCGACCCCGGGCGCGGCATCGACTTCCTGTCCTACGCGGTGCCCACCATCATGGGCGAGGTCCGGCGCTACTTCCGGGACACGGCCTGGTCGGTGCGCGTGCCGCGCAGGCTCAAGGAACTACACCTGACGATCAGCGCGGCGGGCAACGAGCTTTCCCAGCGGCTGGGGCGGGCGCCGACGCCGAGCGAGATCGCCCAGCACCTCGGGATGAGCCGCGAAGAGGTCTACGAGGGCTTGGAGGCCGGGCAGGTCTACCAGTCGGTCTCGCTGGACGAGGCGCTGTCCTCCGGCGACCCGGATTCCGACCCGCTGGCCGACACCCTGGGCGAGGACGACGCCGCGCTCAGCGGCATCGAGGACCACGAGTCGCTGCGCCCGCTGATCGAGCGGCTGCCCGAGCGCGAGCGCCGGATCCTGATGCTGCGGTTCTTCAAGAACATGACCCAGACCCAGATCGCCGAGAAGATCGGGGTGTCGCAGATGCACGTCTCCCGGCTGCTGAGCCGCACCCTGGAGACGCTGCGGGAAGGACTCGTCGCCGAGCCCGACCGCTGAGCCCGAGTTCCGCCCGCTGCCCCGCCCGGTTGCGCCGAACGGCCGCCGACCCGTGCGGGGCAGCGGTTTGAACAGGACTTTCCGGGTGTTCGTGGTCCACACTGGAGCAGACGACGAAGCCGGGGAGGCACGGTGGCGCGGCCGATTTGGAACGGGGCGATCAACTTCGGGCTCGTGACGGTCCCGGTGGAGCTGTACGGGGCCACCGAGGACCACACGATCAGCTTCCGGCAGTTCGAGCGCGGCACCTCCGACCGCATCCGGTATAAGCGCGTCAATGAGCGCACCGGCAAGGAGGTCGCCTACGCCGACATCGTCAAAGGCGCGGAGATCGGCGGCGGCGACTACGTCATCATCGAGCCGGACGAACTCGACCAGATCGCCCCCGGCCGCTCCCGGACGATCGATATCTCCGCCTTTGTCGACTTGGACGAGATCGACCCGATCCATTTCCAGAAGACCTATTGGCTGGCCCCGGCGAAAGAGGAGTACGGCAAGGCGTACAGCCTCCTGCTCCAGGCCATGCGCAAGACCAACCGGGCGGGCATCGCCACCTTCGTGATGCGCGGCAAGGAGTACCTGACCGCGATCCGCGCGGGCGACGACCTGTTGATCCTGACCACGATGCTGTTCGCGGAGGACATCCGCGACCCGGCGAAGGAACTCAAGTCGCTGCCGGAGATCACCCCGGCGCGCGGCAAGGAACTCGACATGGCGATCAGCCTGATCGATTCCATGACCGAGGAATGGGAGCCGGAGAACTACCACGACACCTACACCCAGCGGGTCGAGCGGCTGATCGAGGACAAGAAGGAAGGCCGCGAGGTCGTCAGCGAGGCCGCCCCCAGCAGCCCGACCAAGGTGGTCGACCTGTTCGAGGCGTTGAGCAAGAGCGTGGAAAGCCGGAAGAAACGCCGGGACGGTTCCGCGGAAAAGTCGGAAGACTTGTCTAGCCTGAGCAAGTCAGAGCTGGATAAGCGAGCCCGTGACCTGGACATCAAGGGTCGCTCCAAGATGAGCCGCGCCGACCTGGAAAAGGCGGTGAAAGCGGCCGGGGGCGCGGGCTCCCGACCGAGGAGGGCCTCGTGACGCCCACGTGCGTCTCCTGCGTACAGCGGGTCAGCCACTGCCACGGCACCCTGATAGTCGACCTCTTCACCCTCGACTGCACCGACCCGGACTGCCAGGACCTGGACGTCGCCCGACACACCCTGGTGATCCACACCACCGAGATCGACGAGCCGTCGTCATCCTCGATCTCGACCGCGGCCTGACCCACCTCAGCTCACCGCGAGCCGGTACGGGCGGTGGTCGAACCGCCAACCATTGCGCCACACGAGGGCCCCGAGCGCTGTGTGCGTGAGGCCGTACCGGTCAAGCATGTCCCGAATGGCTCGCCAGTGCGCCGCCCCCGCCGTGAGGCGCGCCCGGATCGCCCGCTCGACGGCGTCCTCGACGGGCCAGGCGACAAACTGGCGCAGCGTGTAGGTGCCGGTGGTGGCGACGAATCCCCAGCCGCGCGCGAAGCAGTACTCGCGCGCGGCCTCGATCTTCGCCCGGGTGCCGCGCTCGGCGAAGTCTGACGGCGTTCCCTTCACCTCGATCACGAGCCGCCTGCCGTCGCGCAGGTCGACCGCGAGGTCGGGATAGTAGACCCGTGGTTCGCCGTCGAGCCGATAGGGAATCCGGACTGGCTGCTCGCAGTAGGAGACGACGAGATCCGAAGCGTCAAGCCGCTGGATGACGCGCAACTCGGTCTCCGACTCGTGGCCGACCTCGCGCCCCAGCTTGGCCGAGAGCCACCAGCCCGCACGCCCACGCCCCTCGCTCCCGCTCGGGTCCCGCTGGGGCGTCAGCACGGGCAGGGGCTCGGCCGTCTGCTCCCCCCAATCGGCATCGTCGATCAGCCGCTGAACCCGGCTGTTCACGATGCCGCGCCGCTTCTCTTCCCGCAATTCCCGCGCTCGCACCGCCGCCCGCTCCCGGTAGGCGAGAGCGACCTGCTTGGCGACATCGTCGGCCATGGCCTTGTCGTGCCCGCACACCCGAGCGACCACCTTCACGGCGGTATCCCGATCGGCGTAGGGCACAGCGAGTTCGATGAACGACAACACCCGGCCCGGGTCCAACGACCCGTCCTCGGACACCAACGCGTGCCGCAGCACATCGTGGGCCTGGTCCCACCCGCGCCGGACTCCGGTGTGCTTGCGCACGAGCAGCCGATTGAGTCCCTGGTTCTGGATCTGCCGGATGCGTTCCCTCGACACGCCGAACCGGGTGCCAATGGCATGCAGGGTGTATGCCTCGTCATCCATGCCCAGCCGTAGCCGCAGCACCTCCCGCACCCTCGGCTTTGCGACCTTGGCCAACGACGCCGACAGCAATTCACCGCCGACCATGCGCACCGTCTCCTCGCGGTCCCGCACCTGCTGCGCCGTCAACACCAGGTCACCGACATCGGGCCAGTCGCACTCGATCACCCAGTCCGCCGCGTCGACCTTCCCCCGGGCGGCGAACAGAGCCTCGGCGGCCCGGGCCAGGACCGGGTCCGGAAAACGGCTGAGCACGCCCATCTCGGCGCTCGCCGCGATCCGCTCCCCCGCCTCCCCATCCGAGGAGAGGCCGGTTGCCGAGGACCACAACCCCATGACGACGCTGACGCGGGACGCTTGCCCGGGAGCGGCGGCGGGCGGCCCCTGGCTGGCGCCCGTGCCCCCCGCCTGCCGGTCTCCCATGGCAGCGCGCGGCGGCGGATCAGCCGGTGCGCCATCGGTTCGCACCGGTTCCCCGGTCTGCTGCTCCCCCTCGGGGGCCTCTCTGGCCTGATCGGCTCGCCGCAGGGCCCAACCGAGTGGGCCGTCTGGGCCTCGGCGCAGTTCAGCGCGTATCCAGTCGAGGGCCTCGGCGAGCGTGTCGAAATCGCGCGTGGGCTTGACCACGGCTGCGGCGCGAGCCTGGATCGCCACCACCGTCCGGCCGTGTGCCGCGGCTATTTCCGCCGCCGACGCCGGACCGCGCAACGCGTCGAGCAGGCGGTCTTCCTCCGCCGGGTCCCACTTGGCGCCGTGCCGGGGCGGGGTCTCCCGGATCGGCTCGGGGTGGGTCATCGGTTCGCGGGTGGGGTGGGTCGGGGCGAGTCGTTCAGGGTCAGGTGGAGGACTTCGAGGGCGCGGCTGCTTCGCACGCTGTCGCGGCTGAGGACGGCGGCGATCCCGGCGACGAGGGTGAGCACCGGGCGGGGTGCCCAGCGGAGCAGGACGACCGTCGCCGCGATCCACACCGGCACGAGATCGACTGACTGGAAGACAGCGTTCAACACGCACTCCTTGGCAGCTCGAAGAAGCGTGCCTGCATCCCAAGGAATACGGGCCGCGCGCTGGGCATGCCAGGTGCGGATCGCTTCCAAACAGCGACAGACAACGCTCTGGTGCCCCCGAGTATGGCAGCACGTGGAAGCCGCGTGGGGTGATCGGCCAAAGATCAGCCGCTTGGCGGCAGCTCAGGTGGTCAGCATTCGATGACGTTGAGGGCCAGGCCGCCTCGGGCGGTCTCCTTGTACTTGGTGTGCATGTCGGCGCCGGTTTCGCGCATGGTTTTGATGACCTTGTCCAGGTGGACGACGTGGGTGCCGTCGCCGCGCAGGGCCATGCGGGAGGCGTTGATGGCCTTCGTGGAGCCGACCGCGTTGCGTTCGATGCAGGGGATCTGGACCAGGCCGCCGACCGGGTCGCAGGTCAGGCCGAGGTGGTGTTCAAGACCGATTTCGGCGGCGTTCTCGACCTGCGCGACCGAGCCGCCGAGGACGGCGGTGAGACCTGCGGCCGCCATCGCGCACGCCGAGCCGACCTCGCCCTGGCAGCCGACTTCGGCGCCGGAGATGGAGCCGGTTTCCTTGAGCACCACGCCGATCGCGGCGGCGGTCAGCAGGAACTCGACCACGCCGTCATCAGTGGGGTTGGGCAGGAAGCGCGTGTAGTAGTGCAGGACGGCGGGGATGATGCCCGCCGCGCCGTTGGTGGGGGCGGTGACGATCCGCCCGCCGGACGCGTTCTCCTCGTTGACGGCCAGCGCGAACAGGCTTACCCAGTCCATGACGTAGAGCGGGTCGCCCGCACCGTCTTCCGCCACCAACTTGGCGTGCAACGACTTCGCGCGGCGCGGGACTTTGAGTCCCCCGGGCAGCACGCCGTCACGCGCGCAGCCCCGGGCAACGCAGTCCCGCATGACCTGCCAGATCCGCAGCAGGCCAGCACGGACCTCAGCCTCCGTGCGCCACACCAGCTCGTTGCGCAGCATGACCTGGGCGATGGTGAGATCGTGGCGCTCGCAGTGAGCCAACAGTTCGGCGGCCGTCCGGAACGGAAACGGGACCGGAGTGGTGTCCGCGGAGATGACCGGCCCACCCGCCGAGTCCTCGGTCAGGACAAACCCACCACCGACCGAGTAGTACGTGCGCCGCGCCAGTTCCACCCCAGCCCCATCCCAGGCGCAGAAGACCATGCCATTGGGATGCAGAGGAAGCGCCCGACGGCGGTGCATGACCAGATCACCATCCCCCGCCCCCCGATCCTCAACAAACGCGACCGACCGACCCCCCAACAACGTGAGCGTCCCCGACTCCCGAATCCCCGCCACCCGCCGCGCGACGCTGTCGGTGTCGACCTCCTCCGGCCGCTCACCTTCCAACCCCAGCATCACCGCCCTGTCACTGCCGTGCCCGTGCCCCGTAGCCCCCAACGACCCAAACAACTCCGCCCGAACCCGCCCCACCGAGTCGAGCAAACCCTCGGCACGCAACCCCTCAACAAAGGTCAACGCGGCCCGCATAGGCCCCACAGTGTGCGAACTAGACGGCCCAATCCCCACACTGAACAGGTCGAAGACGCTAACCGCCACGACACACCACCCTCCCTCACAGGACCCAGGACACGCACCGGATCACGGCACGCCATCCCACGGCCCTCAATCCGCCCCCTCCGGTTGGAGCAGGCGTCTCGCATACCTCCACTGTGCACCTCACCATCGGTACCCAGCACTGCGCCCAGACCAATTACTAACCGACGGGTGGAGCAAGGACACCCGGACATCTACCAGGCCGAACCACCCCTGCCAGGCGCTCGATGGGGCGAACCGCCCAACGAACCCGCCCCCCACGAAGCCGCACCCGGCCCTGCCAGGTGCTCGATGGGGTGGAGTGGTTTCTTTGGGGGAGAAGGAAGATCCCTAAACTCGCCGTGGTCGTGGGGCCGAAGGCTCCC
>NZ_JBVJIN010000091.1:0-12022 GCF_055586285.1 Actinokineospora sp. NPDC051303 | reverse complement strand
GGGGCCGAAGGCTCCCCACCCGTCTTTCCCACGACGGGATCTTCCTTCGTAGGGGCCCCAAAGAAACCACTCCACCCCATCGAGCAGACAGACCCCAGCCAGCCACCCCACACAGCACAGAAGCCAGCAAGCAGAACAAACCACCCTGTGCCAGCCTCTGATCATGACCGACCCAGCCCTCTACGACGATCTAGCCACCCAATGGTGGCAACCGCGTGGAGTGTTCGCGATGCTGCACTGGCTGGCCGCCGCCCGAGCCAACCTCATCCCACCCGCCACCCGCCCCAAAGCGGTCCTAGCCGACCTAGGCTGCGGCGCAGGCCTGCTAGCTCCGCACATCGCGACCAAGGGATACCTGCACGTCGGCGTGGATCTCTCCACCCAAGGCCCCCGCCTAGCCGCGCAGCACGGCGTAGCAGCGGTCCAAGGCGACCTACTCGCCCTCCCCCTCCAACCTGAATGCGCCGACGTGGTCGTGCTGGGCGAAATCCTCGAACACGTCCCAGACCTGAGCCGGGCGATCGCGCAAGCCTGTCGGATCTTGCGTCCCGGTGGGCTGCTGGTGCTGGACACGCTCGCCGACACCTCGGTGAGCAAGTGGCTGGCCATCGACATCGCCGAGCGGTTGCCTCGGGTGCCGCGCGGGTTGCACTTGCCCAGTCTGCTGGTCAATCGGGCGGAGTTGGTCCGGGAGTGCGCGCGGCATGGGGTGACGGTGCGGTTGCGCGGAATCCGGCCGTCGTTGACAGACTTGGCCGGGTGGGTGCTGCGGGTGCGCCCGGGGGTGCGGATGGTGTCCGTTCCGACGACCGCCGTCCTGTTTCAGGGTGTCGGCATGAAGGAGAGTTGATGTCGTGTCGGTCGTGACCGGGATCGGCGTCGCGCTGCCCCGGTCGGTGGGCCAGGACGTCTTGTGGGAGCGGTACTTTCGGCGGCATTTCGGGGACAGCGCGCTCGCGCGGCGGGTGTTCGCGGGGGCGGGGGTGCGCAGCAGGAACTCCGTGGTGGACCCGGTGACCGAGGACGTGTCGGGGTGGTCGACCGGTGAGCGGATGGCGCGGTTCGCCGAGGAGGCGCCGCCGTTGGCGGTGCGGGCGTTGACGAACGCGTTGGCCGACGCCGGAGTGGCCGCGGACGAGTTGGGGCTGCTGGCCATCGTGTCGTGCACCGGTTACGGGACGCCGGGGCTGGACATCGGGCTGGCCGCCGCGCTGGACCTGCCCGCGGACACGCAGCGGCTGGTCATCGGGCATATGGGCTGCCACGCGGCGCTTCCCGGGTTGCGCGCGGTGTCGGACTTCGTTGCCACCGGCGGACGGCCCGCCGCGCTGGTGTGCGTGGAGTTGACCTCGCTGCATGTGCAGCCGCCGTCGCGGGACCCTGAGCAGGTGGTGGCGCATTCGCTGTTCAGCGACGCGGCGGCCGCGGTGGTCGTGCGTCCGGACGGGCCGGGCTGGGAGGTGGTCGACGTCGCGTCGCACACCGAGACCGACAGCCGGGAGCTGATGACCTGGACCGTCACCGACCAGGGTTTCCGGATGGGGCTGTCCGCGCGGGTGCCCGAGATCCTCGCCGCGTCCGCGCGGCCCGTGGTGGAGAAGCTGCTCGCCCGGCACGGCGCGGAGATCGGCGACGTGGCCGGGTGGGCGGTGCACCCGGGCGGACCGCGAATCCTGGACACCGTGCGGGCCGCGCTGGATCTGCCCGCCGCCGCCCTCGCGCCCTCGCGGGCGGTGCTCGCCGCGAACGGGAACTGCTCGTCGGCCACGGTGCTGCTGGTCCTGCGCGAGCTGTCGGCGCGGCCGGGCGAGTTAGTGCTGGCGATGGCCTTCGGGCCGGGGCTGACCCTCTACACGGTGCTGCTGCGCAGGTCCGGATGAGCGAGACCCGCTGTTACCGCGACGGCGAAGTCACCGCGGCCGACTTTCCGCTGACCGAGTTGTCCGCGCACCTCGCCGCCCCGGGCGCGGTGGTCTGGGTCGACCTGAAGTCCGGCGACGAGGACGCCCTGACCATCGTCGGCGACCAGCTCGGGCTGCACGAACTCGCGGTGGAGGACGCCCGCGACCGCGGGCAGCGGCCGAAGCTGGACACCTACCGGTCCCACCTGTTCCTCACCGTCTACGACGCCAAGATCGACGCGTCGGGCGCCCTGACGACCTCCGAGCTGGCCGTCTTCGTGACCGAGCGCGCGCTGGTCACCGTGGGCGACGGGTTCGACATGGGCGAGGTGACCCGCGCCTGGGACCAGTCGACCCTGTCCGCCGACCGGGTCGGCGTGCTGCTGCACGGTTTGCTCGACGTCGTGGTCGACCGGCAGCTCGACGCGGTGTCCGCGCTGGACGAGCTGCTCGACGACCTGGAGGACCAGGTCTTCGACGACACCGCCGACACGCGCGAGTCGCAGCGGCACGTGGTGCGGCTGCGGCGCAGCCTGTCCGGCCTGCGCCGCGTCGTGCTGCCCACGCGCGAGGTGCTGACCGGGCTGCCGAGGAACCGGGACTTGGTCGACGCCGAGCTGGAACCGTATTTCGCCGACGTCCGCGACCACGCCGCGCACGCCGCCGAGTGGACCGACTCGCTGCGCGAGCACGTGACGACGCTGCGGGAGACCCAGCTCAACATCCAGGGCAACCGGCTCAACCTGATCATGAAGAAGGTGACCGGCTGGGCGGCGATCATCGCGATCCCGACCGCGGTCACCGGGTTCTACGGGCAGAACGTGCCGTATCCGGGGTCGGAGCAGCCGTGGGGGTTCTGGGTGTCCACGGCCGTGATCCTCGGGCTGTCGATCGGCCTGTACGCCATGTTCAAGCGCAAGGACTGGCTCTGAGCACCCGTCACCGGTCGACCGACGCGCCCGCTTTCCGGCGTCGCGGAGTCGTGGGCCTGCCCCCGGCGGCCGCGGCGTAGAGCCAGGCGAACAGCGCCCACATGCCCGCGAACAACACGCCCACGACGAGGTAGCCCGCCGTCCACAGCACGGCCGGGGTGTCGGACTTGCGTTCCCGTTGCAGGAAGTCGATTTCCGACATGAACTCGCGGACGCCGGAGACCGCCGGGATGGCCTCGGCGTCGGCGGCCGGGTCGTCCGGCGCGTAGATCGGCGCCAGCGCGAGCAGCCGGTTCGCGGCGTGCAGCCGGATGCCCGCCTTCCACTGCCCGAACACCGGCAGCGGCTCGGTCGTGCGGTACTCCCCCACGCCGGTCCGCTCCAGCGGCGTGGAGTAGAAGTCGCCGCCCTGCCAGGCGAAACCGTTGAGCCAGATCGGGTCCTCGGTGAGATCCGGGCGACTGATCGTGACGGTGGCGTGCACCCAGCGCGGGACGCCGCCGCCGTGCGGGTTGGAGATCGTCGGCCCACCGGGCGCGTCGGTGAGGCGGAAGTCGGCGGTGAGGCCAGCGGGCGGATCGGCGGGCACGACGACGGCGGACATCAGGGCGACCGCGCCCAGCGCGCCCACCAGGCCCGCGCCGTGCCGGGCGGTGAACCCACCCTGGCCGCGACCGGCGGCGACCTCCTCGACCCGCTGGTGCTGCCAGGTCCCGATCAGCGCGCCCGCGACGGCCGCGGCGGCGCCGAAGATCAGGAACGTGCCCAGATGCGCGGCGGGCCAGGGGTTGGGCATCAGCCACTGGGACAGCGCCCACTCGCCGAGCAGCCCGACGGTGCCCGCGCCGATCCCGGCGGCCACGGCGAAGCCGAGTCCACGCCGCCGGACCGCGAGGGCGACGAACTCGATCACCACAGCCTCGGCGAGGTAGGGCAGCGGGACGGCCACGTGCAGGTCGTCGGCCAGCGGCAGCACGGAGAACGCCGCCCGGCTCACCAGCAGCACGGCGACCACGATCAGGGTGCCGCCGGGCCCCCAGGCGAGCCGCCCGTAGAGCAGCGTCCAGGTGCCGATCAGGCCGACCAGCACCACCTGCGCGAGCATCGGGAACTGCGGCACGCCCAGGTCGTACTCCATCAGGAACGCCGAGGCGCCCATCATCCAGGCGCCCGCGAGCACCGGGCCGAGCAGCCGCACCACCGGGCCGGACGCGCCCACCTGGCGGGCCTCGGCGAGCAGCAGCTGCAAGCCGATCACCACGCCGACGCCGCCGCCGATCATCAGCACGTGCGTCGGGCCCCACTCGGTGACGTCCTGGCCGAAAAGCCGGTGCCACACATCGTCCAGCGGGAAGCCCGCGATGCCGATCGCGCCGGTGGCCATCATCGCGATCGCGCCCATCGGGGCGCGCCAGTGCGGGCCGATCGCGAAGGTGCGGGCGGGCAGCTTTCCCTTGGCCAGCGCGGCGCTGAGCACACCGCTGGCGAAGATGCCCATCAGTCCGAAGTAGATCGGGTAGTGCGAGGGGTTGGCGAGCGGGCCCTCGTCGCGGCCGAGTTCCATGTGGATCGGCACGTCCCAGTAGACGCCGACGAGCGCGGAGACGCCAGAGACGAACGCCACGGCCATCGGCAGGGCCGCCCACCGGGGCAGCTCGACGCGGGCGGCGGCCCAGTCGGCGAGCCGCCCGAGAGCGGTCGGCCTGCCCGCCCGCTCGCGGATCGCGAACACCGCCAGCGGCAGGAAGACCAGCAGAAACATCAGGGCGGCGATGACGATCTGGCCGAACTCGGCCCCGCCCGCTGGCGGGCTCTGCGCAGCGGTGTCCACGATGACCGTCCTCCTTGACAAGTCCGCAACCCCAAGTAACTGTTACTTGTGGTTACACTTTAGGGAGTGACGGCGGCCACGGCAAGAGGGGCCGCGGGCGGAAGGAGCGCCGATGGCGCCGGTCGTGATGATGCACAACGGCGGCTGGGACGAGATGGCGCTCGTCACGGGCCCGGTGGCGATCATCGTGCTGCTGATCGTCCTCGCCCGCAGGCAGGGACCCGTCGCGGACGAGGACGACCAAACTCCCCGGACATGACTCGGGGGCGGGGGGGGGGGGGGGCGCCCCCCCCCCCCCCCCCCCCCCCCCCTCCTTGGCTCCCCCCCCCCCCCCCCCCCCCCCCGAGATGCACCGGCTCAGGTTTCGGCGACCAGCGCGACCGGCGACAGGTCGCCGAGGATGGCCTCGCCCTTGGTCAGCCAGGCGAAGCCGAACGCGAGCGTCGCCGCGGATTCCAACCACAGCACCGGATGCAGCGAGTCGTCCATGAACCGCCCGACGACCACGATGCCCGCCAGGCACACCAGGATGACCAGCCCGGCCACCAGGTACACCTGGTTGCGCTGCACCTTGCGGCGCGTCGGGCGGACCTTGTCGGACTTGCGGAACAGCACGAGGCAGAAGTACGCCAGCGTCAGGAAGAACACGGCCGCGAACACGATGTGCAGCACACCGATGGCCTTGTCCGCCGCGGAGGGATCACCCGCGGGCGTGGTCGGAAAGAGCGCGACGCCGATCGCCGCGACCCCCGCCACATTGGCGGCGATGTCGTCAAGCCGGTCGTAACCCCGGTAGGACAACAGGAAAACGCCGATCGCGCACAGGCTGCCGACGTAGACGTCGCGCATGTCGCTGTAGTAGTAACCACTGATCGAGTTGAGCAGTCCGCCGCCCTGCACCAGTTCCTTGCCGACGATGAGCACCACCGGCAGCGCCAGGCCGATCAGTCCGATGGCCCGGCGCAGGAACAGGTACGAGTGGACAAGCGTGTCTTGTGGGGATTCTGGTGGGGAGATGTTCGTCGCGGTCATGGCCGCCTCCGGTCCCTCGAAACTCGAAGCCGCTGCATGATCTATCGGCGTGGGGCGGGAGAAACATAACGCCCGGCGGCAGGCCGCACTCCAACGGCGCAACGGGTACCGTGCCAGCGTGGCGCATCCTCCGCACGACCCGTACGGCGACCAGCCCCCGCGGCCTCCGCACGCCCCGCCCCGGCCGCCGCGCGACCCCTACGGCCACCCGCCGCGACCTCTTGGCCGCGAGCCGCACGGGCAGCCACCGCACGGCCAACCCCAGTACCGCCAACCTCCGCGCGAACCCTTTGCCCCGCAACGGTTCCCCCGCCGAGTCCCCGGCCTTGGCCTGCTGCTGGCGACCGCGGGCTCCCTGATCCAACTGCTGAGCCTGACCGTCCTCCCCTGGGCCGCCCGCGGCACCACAAGCGACGGCGTCTCCCTCCCCACCCTCTGGAAAACCCTGACCGACGGCGACTCCCACGGCTTCGGCGACTGGTACGTCGTGCTGTTCAGCTACCCGCTGATCGCCCTGGGCATCGTCCTCGCCTTCGCCGCCGTCCTGGAGTCGGTCGCGATGAAGGTCGTGTGGGGCGGCCTGATGCTGCTCGGCCTCGGCTACCTGGTGCTGCGCTACGGCCTTGGCCCGCTGACCGGCCTGTTCGGCTCCCCCGAGCCGATGAGCTTCACCACGGTCGAAATCGCCCTCGCGGCAGGCGCCCTGATCGCCGTCGTCCTGGTGGCGCTCGCCCTCAAACTCGCCGTCACCACCTTCCGCCGCGTCGCGGGCGTCATCCTGCTCGCCCTGTCCGGAATCCACCTGACCGCCGTCATGGACCTGGTCAACGCCACCGCCTTCAGCGACCTGAGCATCGGCGCCTTCGCCCCGTCGGTCGGTTACCTGCTGACCGGCGTCGCCGCCCTCATCGGCCCCCGCACCCTCATCCCCGGCCGCTGACCTTCTCCGCCCGCGTCGCTTCACGCACGGCGGGCGGCAATTCGACAGAACGGCCTCGTGCCGGTCACAGCGGGCCGGTGACGGCGACTTCCCCATGGAGCCCTGGAATCGCCAGGGCCGATGAGGTTTGGGGAACCATGCGAAAGACAAGACTGGCCACCGTCGCCACGCTCGCGGCCGCGTTGTTGTTGCCGTTGTCGGGGGCGGCGAGTGCGGGAAACTTGGGACAGCCGTTCGTCGGTGATGTCGACGGGGACCGAAGATCCGACCGGGTGTCGCTTGGGCCGGTCACGCTGTCCACGACGTGCACGCTGCGGGTTGAGCACGGGCTTTCGGGGGGTGGGTTCGGGGCTCCCGTGGACTATGCCTACACCTCGCAGGCCACGGCGATGCCGTACTGCCCGAACATGGGCGAGGTGGTCGATCTCGGCGGCGACCGGAAGCCGGAGATCCTGGTCACCAACTTCCAGACCACGGCGCCCGCGGGACGCCAACTGATGATCCTGCGCAAGGTCGGTCCCCGGGTCTTCGTGGTCGGACAGACCGGCGGGCTCGACTTTCCCAGCACGTTGCGGCAGACGGACTTCGACGGCGACGGGCTCGCCGACATCTGGCAGTCCAGCGACCATGCCGTGCGGCTGATCTCGTTCCGGAACACACCAGACGGCGTCTTGGTGCCCGGTCCGATCGACGTCTGCAGCTCGGCCGGGATTCCCCAGCACGCGTTCGCCGACTTTGATGGGGACGGCGGACAGGACATGCTGCTGTCCCGCCGTTGTGAGTTCTCGCTGGCCGCGGCCGAGTTGCGCTTCGGCAGCGGGCGGGCGCCGGTGATCTTCGCGAGTTCGGGGGTCTCCGTGGCGTACGAGGTGTTCGTCACCGACCTCGACTACGACGGTGTTCCCGATGTCGGCGTGATCTCCAGACACAGCGACGGGACGATCACCGTGCGGCACTTCCGCAACGACGGAGCGGGCGGATTCACCGAGCGTCCCTGACCGGCGGCGCGACTACCTCGTGTGATTCTTCCAGCGCGTGAGCGTCTCGGACGGGCGGGGCGTGGTCCGGTAGGCTCGAGGTCCAGGTCGAGAGGCGCTGCGACGGACCCGAGGTCCGCCACGCTCGGCCAGGGTTGTGGTCGACAAGGGCGCCTCCGGACAACGGAGGTGTGCGCGTGGTGACAGAGGCAGGCAGCAGGACGGCGGCCCTGCGGGAGCTTCTGGACCGGCGGATCGCGGTGCTCGACGGGGCCTGGGGCACCATGTTGCAGGGGGCCGGGCTCACGCCTGCCGACTACCGGGGCGACCGGATCGGCGATCACCCGCGTGATGTGACCGGCGATCCCGACCTGTTGAACCTCACCCGGCCGGACGTCATCCTCGACGTGCACCGGCAGTACCTGGCCGCGGGCGCGGACATCACCACCACGAACACGTTCACCGCGACCAGCATCGGGCAGGCCGACTACGGGCTGGAGTCGCTGGTCCACGAGATGAACGTGCGCGGCGCCCAGTTGGCCCGCCAGGCCGCGGACGAGGCGGGGGGGAAGTTCGTCGCCGGGTCGATCGGGCCACTGAACGTCACCCTGTCGTTGTCGCCTCGGGTGGAGGACCCGGCGTATCGGGCGGTGACGTTCGACCAGGTCAAGGCCACCTACGCGGAGCAGATCGCGGCGCTCGCCGAGGGCGGGGTGGACATCCTGCTGGTCGAGACGATCTTCGACACGCTCAACGCGAAGGCGGCTATCGCGGCGGCGCGGGAGGTCGCGCCGGAACTGCCGCTGTGGATCTCGGTGACGATCGTGGACCTGAGCGGGCGCACGCTGTCGGGGCAGACCGTCGAGGCGTTCTGGAGTTCCATCGAGCACGCCGACCCGCTGGTGGTCGGGGTGAACTGCGCGCTGGGGGCCGCGGAGATGCGCCCGCACATCGCCGACCTGGCCCGGTTCGCGGGCACCTACACCGCCAGCCATCCCAACGCCGGGCTGCCCAACGCGTTCGGCGGCTACGACCAGACGCCCGAGGAGACCGGGGAGCTGCTCGGCGACTTCGCCGCCGCGGGCATGGTCAACATCGTCGGCGGCTGCTGCGGCACCACGCCCGCGCACATCGCCCGGATCGCCGAGGCCGCCAAGGGCGTCCCGCCGCGCGCGGTGCCCGCACCGCCCGCGAAAACCCGGTTCAGCGGCCTAGAGCCGTTCGCGATCGGGCCGGACACCGGGTTCGTCATGATCGGCGAGCGGACCAACGTGACCGGCTCGGCGCGGTTCCGCCGCCTGATCGAGGCCGACGACCACCAGGGCGCGGTCGACGTGGCGCTGGAGCAGGTGCGCGGCGGGGCGAACCTGCTGGACGTCAACATGGACGCCGACCTGCTCGACAGCGAGCGCGCCATGACCACGTTCCTCAACCTCATCGCGACCGAGCCCGAGGTCGCCCGGATCCCGATCATGATCGACAGCTCGCGGTGGAGCGTGCTGGAGGCCGGGCTCAAGTGCGTGCAGGGCAAGGGCGTGGTCAACTCGATCAGCCTCAAGGAAGGCGAGGAGCCCTTCCTCGAACAGGCCCGGCGCATTCGCGACTACGGCGCGGGCGTGGTCGTCATGGCCTTTGACGAGCAGGGCCAGGCCGAGACGACCGAGCGCAAGGTGTCCATCTGCGGCCGCGCGTACGACCTGCTCACCCAGAAGATCGGGTTCCCGCCCGAGGACATCGTCTTCGACCCCAACGTGCTGGCCGTGGCCACCGGCATCACCGAGCACAACGGCTACGCCAAGGCGTTCATCGACGCGCTGCCGCTGATCAAGCAGCGCTGCCCGGGCGCGCGCACCAGCGGCGGCATCTCCAACCTGTCGTTCTCCTTCCGCGGCAACGACGTCGTGCGCGAGGCCATGCACTCGGCGTTCCTGCTGCACGCGGTGCGCGCCGGGCTGGACATGGGCATCGTCAACGCGGGCCAGCTCGCGGTCTACGCCGACATCCCGGCCGACCTGCTCGAACTGGTCGAGGACGTGATCTTCGACCGGCGGCCCGACGCGACCGACCGGCTGGTGTCCTTCGCCGAGACGGTGAGCGGGTCGGGCACCCGCCGGGTCGTGGACCTGGCCTGGCGCGACGCGCCGGTGGCCGAGCGCCTGTCGTACGCGCTGGTGCACGGCATCGTGGACTTCATCGAGGAAGACACCGAGGAAGCCCGCAAGGAAGCCGCCCGGCCGCTGGACGTCATCGAAGGCCCGCTCATGGACGGCATGAAGGTCGTGGGCGACCTGTTCGGCTCGGGCAAGATGTTCCTGCCGCAGGTGGTCAAGAGCGCGCGCGTCATGAAGCGCTCGGTCGCCTACCTTGAGCCGTTCATGGAGGCCGAGAAGGAGCAGGCCCGCCTCGACGGCCGCGCGGAAACCGTGCGCGGGCAAGGGAAAGTCGTGCTCGCCACGGTCAAGGGCGACGTGCACGACATCGGCAAGAACATCGTCGGCGTCGTGCTGGGCTGCAACAATTACGAGGTCATCGACCTGGGTGTGATGGTGCCCGCGTCGGTCATCCTCGACACCGCGATCGCCGAGGGCGCCGACGCCGTCGGCCTGTCCGGGCTGATCACGCCGTCGCTGGACGAGATGGTCGCGGTGGCCGGGGAAATGCAGCGGCGCGGACTGTCGCTGCCGCTGCTGATCGGCGGCGCCACCACCTCCCGCCAGCACACCGCGGTCCGGGTCGCCCCGGCCTACGACGGCGCGACGGTCCACGTGCTCGACGCGTCCCGCGTCGTCGGCGTCGTCTCCGACCTGCTCGACACCGACCGGGCCGAGACGCTGGCCGCGGCCAACCGGGTCGAACAGCAGCGGCTGCGCGAGCAGCACGAGGCCAAGACCCGACAGCCACTGCTGCCCCTGGAACAGGCCCGCGCCAACCGGGAACGGGTGTCGTTCGAGGACCTGCCGGTGCCCGACTTCACCGGCCTCCGCCTGGTCAAGCCGGACCTGACCACGCTGCGCGAGATGATCGACTGGCAGTTCCTGTTCCTAGCCTGGGAACTCAAGGGCAAGTACCCGGCGATCCTGGACCAGCCGGTCGCCCGCGAGCTGTTCGATGACGCGAACGCGCTGCTCGACCAGATCATCGCCGACTCCTCGTTCGAGGCGCGCGGCGCGTACGGGTTCTGGCCCGCGCACGCCGAAGGCGACGACATCGTGCTCGACAACGGCGTGCGGTTCCCGATGCTGCGCCAGCAGACGCAGAAGCCCGAAGGCCGGGCCAACCGGTGCCTGGCCGACTACATCGCCCCCGAAGGCGACCACCTCGGCGGGTTCGCGGTGGCCATCCACGGCGCGGAAGAACTGGCCGCGGCCTACGAGGCCAAGCAGGACGATTACAAGGCGATCATGGTCAAAGCCCTCGCCGACCGGCTCGCCGAAGCGTTCGCCGAGCACATCCACCTGGAAGCCCGGCGCGCCTGGTTCGAGCCCGACGCCGACCCCGCGATCGAAGACCTGCACGCCGAGCGCTTCCGCGGCATCCGCCCGGCGCTGGGCTACCCGGCCAGCCCGGACCACAGCGAGAAGGAACTCCTTTTCGACCTGCTGGAAGCCAAGCAGCTCGACATGGGCCTGACCGAGTCGTTCGCGATGACCCCGGCGGCCAGCGTCAGCGGCCTGCTGTTCGCGCACCCGCAGTCGCGGTACTTCACCGTGGGCCGGGTCGGCCGCGACCAGATCGAGGACTACGCCACGCGGCGCGGCCTGGCCCAGTCCGAAGTGGAACGGTGGCTGCGGCCCAACCTCGCCTACGACCCGGATTGACCGGCGACATCGGGCCCGACTCGTGTGAGAATCCCCCGATGGAGACGCCTCGATCGGTCCGGCGGGTGTGGCGGGTGCGGTGGTGGGTACGGCTGATCGCGGTCGCCGTGCCCCTGTTGACGCTGCCCTCAGTGGTCCGGCCGCTGCTGCTCGACGGGGTGCCTATGTCTGAGCAGGTGTTAAGCGTGGCGTTATATGCCGTGCTGGTGCTCTTAGCGTGGGCCGCGTTTCGGGCGCGGGTTGAGCTTGTTGATGGGCAGGTGGCTGTGGTGAATCCCTGGGGGACGCGGCGGTTTCCGGCGGCTGAGGTGGCGGAGGTGCTGCCGGGGAGTTATGGGCTGGAGTTTCATTTTGAGGAGGCTCGGCCGGTGGTGGGGTTTGCGGTGCATACGCCGAGGATTCAGCTTGGGCAGGAGCCGCGGTGGGTGGATATCGCTCGGTCGGTGACTGGGCGTGAGCCTGCTTGAGGTCTGTGCGGGTCTCGTTGCGGGGGTTGGCTCGATGGGGTGGAGTGGTTTCTCTGGGGCCCCTACGAAGGAAGATCGCCGTGTGAAAGACGGGTGGGATGCCTTCGGCCTCACACGTGCGGAG
>NZ_JBVJIN010000090.1:0-12544 GCF_055586285.1 Actinokineospora sp. NPDC051303 | reverse complement strand
CCAGCCGCGCCGGATGCGGCCCCTGACGGCACGGCCGCGACGCCCAAGTACAACACCGGTACGAGCGGCGCCGCGGCCGCACCGCCAGGAACCACCCCGATCACGACTGACACGCACCGGCACTTCGACACAGGCCCTAGAGCGCGACGCCCAGCAGGGCGTCGACGGCGGCCCGGACGGTGGCCGGGGCGTCGCGGTCGTGGCCGTCGCCCGCGAGGGTCCGCGCGGCCCACGCGTCGACCGCGGCCAGCGCGGCGGGGGTGTCCAGGTCGTCGGAGAGGTGGTCGCGCAGCCGGGCGATCAGCGGTTCGGCGGGCTCGCCCGCCGGGGCGTCGAGCGCGGCGCGCCAGCGGTCGGTGCGGGCCAGGCCCTCGTCCAGCACGTCCGCCGTCCAGGAGCGGTCCGTGCGGTAGTGGCCGGAGAGCAGGCCGAGGCGGATGGCCATCGGGTCGACCTTGTCCGCGCGCAGCCGGGAGACGAAGACCAGGTTGCCGCGCGACTTGGACATCTTCAGCCCGTCCAGGCCGATCATCGCCGAGTGCGTGTAGTGCCGGGCGAACGGGTGCTGCCCGGTCAGCGCCTCGGCGTGCGCCGCGCTGAACTCGTGGTGCGGGAAGATCAGGTCTGATCCGCCGCCCTGCAGATCGAGGCCCATGCCCAGGCGGTTGAGCGCGATCACGCTGCACTCGACGTGCCATCCCGGCCGCCCCGGGCCCAGTTCGCTGTCCCAGCTCGGCTCGCCGTCGCGCGCCGCCCGCCACAGCAGGGCGTCGAGCGGGTGGCGCTTGCCCGCGCGGTCGGGGTCGCCGCCGCGGGCGGCGAAGTAGCGGGTCATGGTCGGCTCGTCGTAGTTCGACTCGTAGCCGAAGCGGCCGGACGCGGTGTGGTCGAAGTAGACGTCCGGGTACTGGGCGTCGTCCACCCGGTAGGCGGCGCCGTCGGCGACCAGCTTCGCGACGGCCTCCACGATCTCCGGGATCGATTCGACGGCGCCGACGAAGTCGCGCGGCGGCAGGACGCGCAGCGCGGTCATGTCCTCGCGGAACAGCGCCGTCTCGCGCATGCCGAGCACGACCCAGTCGTCGTGGTCGCGTTCGGCTCGTTCGAGCAGCGGGTCATCGATGTCGGTGACGTTCTGCACGTAGTGCACGTCGTGGCCGTTGTCCAGCCAGACGCGGTGCACCAGGTCGAAGGCGAGGTAGGTGGCGGCGTGCCCGAGATGGGTCGCGTCGTACGGGGTGATCCCGCAGACGTACATCGTCGCGGTGGGGCCGGGCGCGGTGGGGCGCACGCCCCCCGTCGCGGTGTCGAAAAGTCGCAACGGCCGGGGCGCGCCGGCCACCCGCGGCACCGGGTGGGATTGCCAGGTCTGCATGCCCTCGACAGTAAACGTCCGGTTCGCCCGGTCGCGGGCGTGCCACGGGGTGGACGGCGCGGAATAACCGGGCACCAGCCACACGCAGGGCCATTTGTGTGACATCAGTTACACCCAGTGTGAACGACCGATCACACTTGTGAGTGGCGGCAGCGAACGGTGGCAACGGACGAAGGGCTGGGGACATGACGAATCCCGCGCAGGACGACACCACGGGGCGATACCTGGTGCTGCTGGAAGACGACGCGGCGGCGGCCGGGACCGAGGCGCTGGGCAGGCTCGCCGGAATCAGCGCGCCCGCGCCGGACAGCGCTGACGGACTGGTGTTCAGCACGCTCGGCGTCGCCGTGGTCGACGCCGACCCCGACCAGGCCCAGGCGCTGACTCGCGCGGTGGACGAGCCCGGGCCCATCGCGCAGGTGGAAATGGAGCGCCGGGTGTACGCGATCAGCGCCGCGGCCGAAGCCGCGCCCGTGGGCCAGGCCGACGAGAGCGCCTTCACCTGGGGGTTGCAGGCGGTCGGGGCGCACGTGAGCAAGGCGACCGGGGCGGGCATCCGGGTCGCGGTCCTCGACACCGGCTTCGACCTCGGGCACCCGGACTTCGCGGGCCGGGCGGTGACCAGCGAGTCGTTCGTGGCGGGCCAGCCGGTGCAGGACGGGCACGGGCACGGCACGCATTGCATCGGCACCTCGTGCGGGCCGAGGGACCCCGCGTCGGGACCGGGCTACGGCGTGGCGCCGGAGGCGGAGATCTTCGTGGGCAAGGTGCTCAGCGACGAGGGGTCCGGCGCGGACGGCGGCATCCTGGCGGGCATCGCGTGGGCGGTGTCCAACGGCTGCCCGATCGTGTCGATGTCGCTGGGCGCGGCCGTGCGGCCGGGGACGCCGTACTCGCGGACCTACGAGCGGGTCGCGAGTCGCGCGCTGGCCCAGGGCACGCTGATCATCGCGGCGGCGGGCAACGAGTCGCGGCGGCAGGACGGGCGGATCAACCCGGTGGGGCACCCGGCGAACTGCCCGTCGGTGCTGGCCGTCGGCGCGACCGACGTGAACACGGCGTTGGCGTGGTTCTCCTGCGGCACGGTCGACCAGATCGGGGCGGTGGACATCGTGGGGCCCGGCGTGGACGTGCACTCGTCGTGGCCGGGGGGCTACAACCGGATCAGCGGCACCAGCATGGCGACCCCGCACGTCGCGGGCGTCGCCGCGCTGATCGCCCAGGCGACCGGGGCGCGGTCGTGGGAGCTGTGGGCGCGGCTGGCCCAGGCGGCGCGGCGGCTGCCGCTGGCCTCGACCGACGTCGGCGCGGGCCTGGTGGCGGCCCCGTGACCCAGCCGGTCACGGTCACCGTTGACGACGACGGCCTGGCGCGGCTGCCCGAGGTGGTCGCCGCTCTGGAAGCGGCGGGCATGCGCGTGGAGCGCGTGCTCGCCGCGATCGGCGCGGTCACCGGCACAGCGTCCCCGGACGCCCTCGGGGGTCTGCGGGCGGTGGCGGGCGTGGACGGCGTCGAACCCGCGTCGGCGCCGTTGCGTCTGCCCCCGCCGGACAGCGATATCCAGTGAGCGCGTCCAGTGAGCGACGTCCAGTGACCTGGGCGGTCAGCGGCCGTCAACGAGCAGGGCGGCCAGCGCGTGGTAGTCGTCCTCGCGCTGGAAGATGGCCGCGCCCAGCCGGATGTAGGCCCGCCCGTCCCGCCAGACGATCGAGGTCTCCGCGCCGCGGGCGCTGAGTTCGAGGTAGTAGCGGCGGGCGTCGGCGGCGTCGGTGACGAGCCCGGCGGGCAGGGGGACCAGACGCATCAGCGGGGCGTGGTGCGCGCTGGCCTGCCCGTCGGCTCCGACGGCCTCGGCGACGACGCGCACGCCCTTGTCGAGCAGGGCGGCGCTGCCCTCCACCGCGGTCCAGCCACCCGCGTCGCGCCAGAAGGCGAGCGCCTCGGGCAGGGCCATCCAGGCGGTCTGGTCGTTGGTGCCCGCCTCGCCGAACCAGTGCGGGAAGCCAGCGGGGTAGGTCCACGACGGCACCAGCGGGCGCAGCCGGTCCCGCCACGCCGGGGCGGCCCACAGGGCGGCGGTGGCCCGGCAGGCGTAGGCCCACTTGTGGAAGTTGCCCACCCAGAAGTCCACGCCCAACCGGTCGGGGCGCACCGGGACGTGCCCGGGCATGTGCGCGCCGTCGACCAGCACCGGCACCCCGTGCGCCCGGCACGCGTCGGCGATCCCGGTGACCGGCAGTGCGAGCGCGGTGTCGGAGCTGATGCCGTCCACGACCACCAGGCGCGTGGTCGGCCGCAGGCCCTCGGCGAAGGCCAGCGTCATCGCCTCCGGCTCCGCGTCGACCGGGAAGTCGACCGAGCGGACCGTCGCGCCGACCGCGTCGGCCTTGGCCTGACAGGCGATGCGGACCGCGCCGTAACCGTGCTCGGACAGCAGGATCTCGTCCCCGGCGCCCAGCGGCACCGCGGCGAGGACCGTCGCGACGCCTTCGGTGGCGTTGCGGACCAGCGCCACCCCGTCCCCGACGGAATCGCCGCCGAGGAACGCCACCGCGGCGAGCCGCGCGCGTTCGACCAGCTCTGGCGATTCGACCCGGTGAAAGCGCGTCGGGTTGGCCTCGGCCCGCCGCCGGTATTCCGCCCGCGCGGCCAGCACCGCGGTGGGCGCGACGCCGAACGCGCCGGGCGTCATGTGCAGGACGTCGGGATCGAGCGCGAACCTGGGATCATGGAAGGTCACCCTTCGCATCCTCGCAGCGGAGCGGGCCGTCCGGCACGGCCGGATGAGTGACGGCGGCCACGGTCAGCGGTCCGGTGGCGGCAGGTCCGGCAGGTTGCGGTGGACGTCGGCGCGCACGGCGTCCCGGATCTGGTTGATGTTCTCCCGCAGTAGGTCGGAGATCAGCTCGTCGGTGCGCGGGTCGGCGAGCATCTCCAGGATCACCCGCAGGGCGGCGTCGGAGACCGCGCCGACGATCTCGTCGTGGAACGGCAGGCGCCGCAGCCTGCCGATCTGCGGGTCGTCCTTGAGCTTCTCCAGCACCATGGCGCGGATCTCGGCGCGGTTTTCCTCCAGCGCGCTGGACATGTTGCGCGCGTAGTGCCCGGTGCGCAGCACGGACACCACTTCATCGAGCACGGCGACGGTCAACGGCTTCTTGATCACGTCGATGATCACGGTGCCGAAGCGGCGCATCGCCCGGTGCGCGAGTTCCTCCCCCATCGACCGGTCCACCGGCCGGTGCGAGCGGGTGAGCTGCACCCCGATCCGCACGACGCGCAGCAGGCGGAACGCGCGGAACGCCAGATGCGCCACCGGGACCATGCCCACGACGTCGTACCAGTTCACCCACACGAACCGGCGGGTGAACCCGGCCGTCCGCCAGCGCCACAGGAACTCGACGGCGAACACCGCGCACAGCGCCAGGTCGACGCGCGCGATCAGCGCGGCCACCTCGGCAGCGGGCCGCCAGAAGGCGCGGTAGGCCAGCAGTCCGACGGAGAGCAGCGCCAGGGCCAGCATCAGCCAGTCGTCCAGGCTGACCCGCCGTTTCGGCGCGGGGACGGAGATGACCATGAACGAAACCTTTCACGGCCAACCCGCCCCAGGCCACTCGACCCAAGGGCGACGCGCCGATACAGCGAGCGGGTGAATGTGGTCGCCGACGGCGAGCCGCGCGGGGTCGCGGCCCGACCGTGCCCGGTACGATCCCGCCGGTGCGGCTCGGTCCTGTCGCAGGCGGCAGCGTCTACCGCGTCCTGGTCTTATGAGGTGGCTAGTTGACTCCATCCCCGTTCGCGCACGAGGCGCTGGTGTACCGCGACGAGCCCGGCTTTGTCGACGGCGCCGTGCCGTACCTGCGCGCGGGGGTGAGCGCGGGCGAACTCGTGTTCGCGCTGGTGCCGCCCACGGGCATCGCGCTGCTGCGCGACGCGCTCGGCGACGCCGCCGGGCAGGTGCGGTTCCTGGACGTGACCGACGTGGGGCGCAACCCGGCGCGGCTCATCCCGCTGCTGCGCGGGCTGGTCGACGAGGCGGGCGGGCGGCAGGCGCGCGGGCTGAGCGAACCGGCCTGGCGTGGGCGGCCCGCCGAGGAGATGGCCGAGGCGCTGCTGCACGAGTCGCTGCTGAACCTGGCGTTCGAGGACACCGCGGGATTCCGGCTGCGCTGCGCGTTCGACGGCGCGGCCGTGGCCAAGCCGGTGCTGCGCTCCGCCGAGCACAGCCACCCGGTCGTCGTGGACGCCGGGACGCGCCGCATCAGCGTGCGGTTCGACCCCGAGCACGCGCACGCGGAGTTCGGCGGCGACCTGCCCGCCCCCGACTCGGTGTCCGACGTCGTGCACTTCTGCCTGGACGACCTGCCCGATCTGCGTGACCTGGTCGGCGTGCGCGCGGGCGCGTTCGGCCTGCCCCGCGACCGGGCGCTGGACCTGACCCTGGCCACCAACGAGATCGTCACCAACAGCATCTGCCACGGCGGCGAGCGCGGCACCCTGCGCCTGTGGACCGACGGCGACGCGTTCGTGTGCGAGGTCAGCGACAGCGGGCACATCGTGGAGCCCATGGTCGGCCGGGTGGCGCCGCGGCCGTCGGTGCAGGGCGGGCGCGGGGTGTGGCTGGCGAACCAGCTCTGCGACCTGGTCCGCATCCGCTCCGCGGCCGGGACGGGCACCGTGGTCCGCCTGCACGTCCGCCGCTGAGCCGCCGGGGCGGACCAGCGGTCACGGCCGTAGTTGCTCGATCGCCTTCATGATCCGCTTGTCGGAGACCGCGCTCGGCGTGCCGAGGGTCTGGGCGAAGTAGCTGACCCGCAGCTCCTCGATCATCCACCGCACCGCCCGCACCCGGTCGATCTCGCGGGCGCTGGGCCGAAGCTGGTCGAGCAGGTCGTGGTAGGCGTCTTCGAGGTCTTGGACGGTGTGCATCCACGCCGTGTCGCGGTCGGGACGCTCGGGCAGCTTGTCGAGCCTGCGTTCGATGCCGCGCAGGTAGCGCTCCACGTCGAGCAGCCGGCCCACGCCGGTGGCCGTGGCGAACCCGGGGAAGACCAGGGCGGCGAGCTGCTCGCCGATGTCGGACAGGGCCTCGGCGAAGATCGGGCCGGAGGTGCGCGCGAGGCGGTTCTGCACGTCGTTCCAGGCGATCACGACTTTGCGCACCCGGTCGAGGACGTCCAGGGTCGTGGTGATCAGACCCGCGCGCACGGCCTCGCGGACCCGGGCGAACCCGGCCTCGTCCCAGGCCGGGCCGCCCGCGCGGGCGATCAGGTGGTCGGCCGCGGCGTCGACGCAGTCGGCGAGCAGCGCCGGGACGCCGCCGTGCGGGTTGTGCGAGAGGGCGAGCTTGGCCTGGTTGGACAGCGTGCGCACGACCTGCTTCACCGGGGAGGCGACGGTGAGCAGCACCAGCCTGCGGGTGCCCAGCCACATCGCCGCGCGCTGGTCGGGCTCGGTGTCGAACATCCGCACCGCCACGGTCGCGCCCTCGTCCACCAGCGCCGGGTAAGCGGTGACGACCAGGCCGTTCTGCTCGGTGCGGGCGACCTTGGGCAGGGTGCCGATCGTCCAGTCGGTCAGCCCGCGCCGCTCGAGGCTGACCGTCGCCTCGGCCAGCGACGCCCGCAGCTCGCGCTTGAGCTGCTGCTTGAGCGCACCCAAATCCTTGCCCTGGGCCAGAGTCTTGTCGCCGTCGACCACTTGAAACGTGGTCTTGAGGTGGTCGGGGACCGTGTCGAGCTGCCAGGCGTCGCGCGGGATCACGACCCCGGTGAGCGCACGCAGTTCCCGGCCCACCGCGTCGGGCAGTGACTCTTCCGCCTCGCCAAGCCTGCGCACGACAGCCTTGGCGAAATCGGGGACTGGGACGAAGTTGCGCCGCAGCGGCTTGGGCAGCGACCGGATCAGCGCCGTGACGACCTCCTCGCGCAATCCCGGCACCTGCAAGGAGAACGCGTCGCCGTCGAGCTGGTTGAGCACCGAGATCGGGACCTTGGCGGTGACGCCGTCGTCGGCGCGGCCGGGCTCGAACCGGTAGGTCAGCGGCAGTTCGAGGCCGCGCTGCTGGAGCGTGTCCGGGAAGGCCCGCTCATCGATCTCCCCCACGGAGTCGTTGACCAGCATGGACTTCGAGTAGTTGAGCAGGTCGGGCTGCTCGCGCCGGGTCTTCTTCCACCAGGTGTCGAAGTGCCTGCCGGACACCACGTCCGCGGGGATGCGCTGGTCGTAGAACTGGAACAGGGTCTCGTCGTCCACCAGGATGTCGCGCCTGCGGGCCCGGTGCTCCAGTTCCTCGACCTCGGCGAGCAGCTTGCGGTTGTCGTGGAAGAAGTGGTGCCGGGTCTGCCAGTCCCCCTCGACAAGAGCGTTGCGAATGAACAGGTCTCGGGACAGCTCCGGGTCGATCCGTCCATATTGGACTTTGCGGCCCACCACGATCGGCAGCCCGTAGAGGGTCACCTTCTCGGTGGCCACCACCGAGCCCTGCTTCGCCTCCCAGTGCGGCTCGCTGTAGGTGCGCTTCACCAGGTGCGCGGCCAGCGGCTCGACCCACTCCGGCTCGATCCGGGCGGCGATGCGGCCCCACAGCCGCGAGGTCTCGACCAGCTCGGCGGCCATGACCCAGCGCGGCGGCTTCTTGAACAGCGCCGAGCCGGGGAACACCGCGAACTTCGCGTTGCGCGCGCCGAAGTAGTCCTTGCCCGCCGGGTCGCGGAACCCGATATGGGAGAGCAGCCCGGAAAGCAGGGCGATGTGGATGTTCTGCGGCGCGGCGCGCACGTCGTTGGGCGTGATGCCGAGCTGCCGGGCCACCTGGCGGAGCTGGCTGTGGATGTCCTGCCACTCCCGAATCCGCAGGTAGTTCAGGAACTCCGCCTTGCACTGCCTGCGGAACCTGTTGCCGGACAGCTCTTTCTGCTGCTCCCGCAGATACTCCCAGAGGTTGAGGTAGGACAGGAAATCCGAGTCCGGGTCGGCGAACCGGGCGTGCTTCTCCGCCGCGGCCTGCTGTTCGTCCTGCGGGCGCTCGCGCGGGTCCTGAATGGACAGCGCGGCCGCGATGATCATCACCTCGCTGACGCAGCCCGCCTTGTCCGCCTCGATGACCATCCGCGCCAGGCGCGGGTCGACGGGCAGCTGGGCGAGCTTGCGGCCCAGCGGGGTGAGCCGCTTCGCCGGGTCCTTCTCCGCCGGGTCGAGCGCGCCGAGCTCCTGCAGCAGCTGCACGCCGTCGGCGATGTGGCGGCGGTCCGGCGGGTCGATGAACGGGAAGTCGGCCATCTCGCCGAGGTCGGCCGCGCTCATCTGCAGGATGACCGAGGCCAGGTTGGTGCGCAGGATCTCCGGGTCGGTGAACTCCGGGCGGGCGTCGAAGTCGTCCTCGCTGTAGAGCCGGACGCAGATGCCATCCGAGGTCCGGCCGCAGCGGCCCTTGCGCTGGTTCGCCGAGGCCTGCGACACCGGCTCGATCGGCAGCCGCTGCACCTTGAGCCGGTTGCTGTAGCGGGAAATCCGGGCGGTGCCGGGGTCGACCACGTACTTGATGCCGGGCACGGTCAGCGACGTCTCGGCGACGTTGGTGGCGAGCACGACGCGCCGCCCGGTGTGCCGCTGGAACACCCGGTGCTGCTCGGCGCTGGACAGCCGCGCGTAGAGCGGCAGGATCTCGGTGTCGCGCAGGTTCTTCGCGGCCAGCGCGTCGGCGGTGTCGCGGATCTCGCGCTCCCCGGAGAGGAACACCAGGATGTCGCCGGGCCCCTCCGCGCACAGCTCGTCCACCGCGTCGAGGATGCCCTGAGTCTGGTCGCGGTCCGGGTCGGCGTCGGGGTCCTCTGGGTCGACCAGCGGCCGGTAGCGCACCTCGACCGGGTACGTGCGGCCGGAGACCTCGACAATCGGCGCGTCCCCGAAGTGCCGGGAGAACCGCTCCGGGTCGATCGTCGCCGAGGTGATGACGATTTTGAGGTCGGGGCGCCTGGGCAGCAGCCGGGACAGGTAGCCCAGCAGGAAGTCGATGTTGAGGCTGCGCTCGTGCGCCTCGTCGATGATGATCGTGTCGTACTGGGAGAGCAGCCGGTCGTTCTGGATCTCGGCGAGCAGGATGCCGTCGGTCATCAGCTTGACCAGCGTGCGGTCGCCCACCTGGTCGGTGAAGCGGACCTTCCAGCCGACCGTCTCCCCCAGCGGCGTCCCGACCTCCTCGGCGACCCGCTCGGCCACCGTGCGCGCGGCGATCCGGCGCGGCTGGGTGTGGCCGATGAGCCCGGTGACGCCCCGACCGAGCTCCAGGCAGATCTTGGGCAGCTGCGTCGTCTTGCCCGAGCCGGTCTCCCCGGCCACGATCACGACCTGGTTGTCCCGGATCGCGGCGAGGATGTCGGCCCGCCGCTGGCTGACCGGCAGCTCCTCCGGGTACTTCAGCGCGGGCACCGACGCGCGCCGCGCCTCGACCCGCGCCGCGGCCGTGTCGATCTCGGCGGCGATCTTGTCCAGGGTGGCGCGCCGCCTGGCCTCGTCGCGGGTCTTGCGCGCGCCGTCGAGCCTGCGGCCGAGCCGCCGCTGGTCGCGCAGCATCAGTTCGGGCAGACGGGCGCGCAGGTCGGCCAGGGATGCGCTGGTGTCGGTGCTGCTCATTTGCCTCCAGCCTAGGCAATGGCCGCCCGGTGCTTCATCCGGTTTGCCGATCGGGGTGTCTCCACGAAACGTTCACACAGCGCGCGTCACTTGCCCATCGCGCCTGCATAGAGTCACGGCATGGCGAACAAGCGGCGCGTCCTGGTGGTCGAGGACGAGCGGACGATCGCGGAGTCGGTCGCGGCGCGGCTGCGGGCCGAGGGGTTCGAGGTCGACCTCGCCTGCGACGGCCCCGGCGGGGTGGCCGCGGCCGAGCGCACCCGGCCCGACCTGGTGGTGCTCGACGTCATGCTGCCCGGGTTCGACGGGCTGGAGGTGTGCCGCCGGGTGCAGGCGGCGCGCCCGGTGCCGGTGCTGATGCTGACCGCCCGCGACGACGAGACCGACCTGCTCGTCGGCCTCGGGGTCGGCGCGGACGACTACATGACCAAGCCGTTCTCCCCGCGTGAGCTGGTGGCCCGGGTGCACGCGCTGCTGCGCCGGGTGGAGCGGGCAGCGCAGGTCGACCCGGGGGCCGCCGCGATCGTCGTCGGCGACCTGGAAGTCGACCCGGTCGAGCGACGGGTGCGGCGCGGCGGCGTCGAGGCCCACCTGACCCCGATCGAGTTCGACCTGCTCGCGCACCTGGCCGCCCGCCCGCGCGCCGTGCAGCCCCGCGAGCGGCTGCTCGCCGAGATCTGGGGCTGGGGCGACGCCGCGGGCACCCGCACGGTCGACAGCCACGTCAAGGCGCTGCGCCGCAAACTCGGCGCCGACCTGATCCGGACCGTGCACGGGGTGGGCTACGCGTTGGAGGCGCCCCGATGACCAGCGCCGCCCGACTGCTGGAACGGCTGCCCCGGCCGCTGGACCCGGTGCGGTCGATCAAGGTCAAGCTCGGCATCCTGCTGGTCGCCTCCGGCGCGGCGGGACTGGCCTACTTCTGGGCGATGATCGGCTGGCTGCCGCCCACCACGTCCATCACCGGCATCATCGGCGCGCTGATCACCTCGCAGGTCCTCGCGCACGGCATGACCCGCCCGCTGCGGGAGATGACCGCCGCCGTGCGGTCCATGGCCCGCGGCGACTACTCCCGCCGGGTCCGAGTGACCGCCCGCGACGAGGTGGGCGAGCTGGGGCGGGCGTTCAACCAGATGAGCGCCGACCTGGAGGCCGCCGACCGGCACCGGCGGGAGCTGATCGCGAACGTCTCCCACGAGCTGCGCACGCCGATCGCGGCGCTGCAGGCGGTGCTGGAGAACGTGGTCGACGGGGTGAGCGACGCGGACCCGGCGACCATGCGCACCGCGCTCGCCCAGACCGAGCGGCTGGGCAGGCTGGTGACCGAGCTGCTGGACCTGTCCCGGATCGACGCGGGCGCGCACCCGCTTGACCTGGAGTCCGTCGAGGTGGCCCCGCTGCTGGCGGAGGTGGTGGCCGAGGCGGAGGTCAACGCGGCCGCTGCCCGACGGTCGGTCCGGTTCTCCACCTCGGTCTCCCCCGGGTCGGCGACGGTGCTCGCCGACCGGGAGCGGCTGCACCAGGTGCTGGTCAACCTCTTGGACAACGCGGTGCGGCACGGCCCGGCCGACGGCGAGGTGCGCGTCGTCGCCGCCCAGTCCGGCGGGGAGCTGACCCTGGAGGTCCGCGACGACGGGCCGGGCATCGCCGCGGCCGAACGCGACCTGGTGTTCCGCCGGTTCACCCGCGGCGAGCGCGCCAGCGGCGGCGGCACCGGCCTGGGACTGTCGATCGCGCGGTGGGTCGTGGAGCTGCACGGCGGGACGATCGGGGTCGTGGACTCCGCCCGAGGGTGCCGCATCCGCGTCACCCTGCCCGCTGACGGGACGGCGCCGGGCATCTCGTAGCGTGATCGGCCCCGGAGATCTCGAACAGGCGAACGAATGTTCTAATTCAGCCGGTTCACCAGGCGTCGTGAGAGGGAGTGGATCGTGTCCACCGAGACCGAGACCGAGCAGGCGGAGACCGTGGCGGCTTCGACCGAGGCCGAGCAGGCTGCCGCGCCTGTCGAGCCCGTCGAGCAGGCCGCGCCGCCGGTCAAGAAGCCGCGGGCGCAGCGGGCCCAGAGCACCGCGAAGAAGACTCGGACCGTTGAGCTGACTCTGACCGTCACCGGCACCGCTGAGGGTGAGTGGCAGGCTGAGCTGACCCAGGCGGGTAAGCGGATGATGCAGGGTGTGGCGGTTCCGGCCGCTGCGGTGTCTCGTGCGGCCGCTGAGCTGCATGAGGACATTTCCAAGGCTATCGAGGGTGTCCTTGACGCGGCTCGGGAGCAGCACCGGGCGCGGATGGAGGAGCTGGAGGCTGAGCTGTCGAAGGTGAAGGCGGCTTTGGCTGATCTTCAGGACAGCTGATCGTTGGGTGTTTCTCGGGGGCCGTCTTCGTGTGAAGGCGGCCTTCGTTGTGCTGTCTGCCTGCTGGGGTGGCTGGTTCGCGGGGTTTGCTCGATGGGGTGGAGTGGTTTCTTCGGGGCCCCTACGAAGGAAGATCGCCGTGTGAAAGACGGGTGGGAAGCCTTCGGCCTCACACGTGCGG
>NZ_JBVJIN010000089.1:0-12686 GCF_055586285.1 Actinokineospora sp. NPDC051303 | reverse complement strand
CCGAAGGCTCCCCACCCGTCTTTCCCACGACGGGATCTTCCTTCGTAGGGGCCCCAAAGAAACCACTCCACCCCATCGAGCAACCCCACCCAAGCCAAGAAGCCCAGACAGCACGAACACCCGACTGCGCAGCATCCCCGTCTGCGCGGTCGGGTGTCTCGCCAGCCAACCTAGTCTTCCTTGGACGGCCGCGCCTCCGGGGGCAGCACCCCCCAGTCGATGAGCTGCTCAGTCAGCTCCCCCGGAGTCATGTCGTAGATGATCGCCAGCGAGCGCAGGTCCTCCGTCCGGATGGAGAGCACCTTGCCGTTGTAGTCACCACGCTGGCTCTGGATGGTGGCCGCGTAGCGCGCCAGCGGGCCGACTTTCTCCGCTGGCAGCTGTTGCAGCCGCTCCAGGTTGATCACGATCTTGGTGGCGGGCTCGGCTCCGGACGGAACGCGGCCCTCGGGCAGGAGTTCCACCACCGGCACGCCGTAGAAGTCCGCGAGTTCGGCCAGTTTCTGGACCGTGACGGCGCGGTCGCCGCGCTCGTAAGAGCCGACCACGACGGCCTTCCAGCGGCCACCGGACTTCTGCTCGACGCCGTGCAGCGACAGCCCCTGCTGCTGGCGGATGGCGCGGAGCTTGGCCCCTAGCGCCTTGGCGTAGTCGCCCATGCGGCGGTTCTCCGTTCGTTCGCCCCGACGGCGCTAAGGACTGCCGCGGGTAGCTTCAAATCAACACGCAGAGTAATGGTTACCCAGAGTTGTCACCAGGTCAAGCTGGTTCGACTGCGGCACCCGGGGGAAACCTGCCAGACCACCCGGTCGGTGGGTCTCCCCGGCCTGATACGGTCGGGTCGACCCCAGGTCAGAGGGTCGATCGACACCTTTAAGGCCCGTCCAGTGAGGCGGGGAAGGAGTCTGCCGTGCCGCCCCGAGATCGTGGCGCGCCGGAACCGGCGGGGCAGCGGGAGCTGCTCTCGGCTGGTGACGTCGCGCGCACCATCGCCCGAATGGCCCATCAGGTCATCGAGAAAACTTCGCTCGGCGCGTCCGGCGCGAGCCCGGTCGTGTTGCTCGGCATCCCCACCCGGGGGGCGCCGCTCGCGGCCCGTTTGGCGGCCAGGATCGCGGAGTTCAGCGACATCGATGTTCCCGTGGGAACCCTCGACGTGACGCTGTACCGCGACGATTTGCGCCGCAAGCCCACCCGGCCGCTCGGCGCGACCGCCCTGCCGCGAGGCGGCATCGAGGACGCGCTGGTCATCCTGGTCGACGACGTGCTGTTCTCCGGCCGCACCATCCGCGCCGCCCTCGACGCCCTGCGCGACGCGGGCCGTCCCCGGGCCGTGCAGCTTGCGGTGCTGGTCGACCGGGGCCACCGCGAACTGCCCATCCGCGCCGACTACGTGGGCAAGAACGTGCCCACCGCGCGCGCCGAGGAGGTCAACGTCCTGTTCGAGGAGACCGACGGCCGCGACGCCGTCCTGCTGCGCCGGGCCGGTGAGCGGGCATGAGGCACCTGCTCAGCGCCGAAGGTCTGGACCCGGCCACCGCACTGGCCATCTTGGACACCGCGGACGGTCTCAAGCGGACACTGCTCGGCCGCGAGGTGCGCAAGCTGCCCACCCTGCGCGGCCGCACGGTGATCACGATGTTCTACGAGAACTCCACCCGCACCCGGGTTTCCTTCGAGATCGCCGGAAAGTGGATGAGCGCGGACGTGGTGAACGTCTCCGCTGGCGGGTCGTCGGTGAGCAAGGGCGAGTCCCTTCGCGACACCGCGCTGACCCTGGCCGCGGCGGGCGCGGACTGCGTGATCGTGCGGCACCCCGCTTCCGGCGCCGCCCACCGGATCGCGGGCTGGCTCGCCCCGGCGGGCACCAGCGTGGTCAACGCCGGTGACGGCACCCACGAGCACCCCACGCAGGCGCTGCTCGACGCGGCGACCCTGCGCGACCGGCTCGGCGGCATCGACGGCAGGCGGGTGGCCATCGTCGGCGACGTGCTGCACAGCCGGGTCGCCCGCTCCAACGTGCACCTGCTCACCTCGCTGGGCGCGGAGGTGGTGCTCGTCGCGCCGCCCACGCTGCTGCCGGTGGGCGTCGCCGACTGGCCGGTGGGCGCGGCCGGGTCGCTGCGGGTCTCCCACGAGCTCGACCCCGAGTTGCCGACGCTGGACGCGGTGATGATGCTGCGCGTGCAGGCCGAGCGCATGCACGGCGGGTTCTTCCCGTCCGCGCGGGAGTACGCGATCGCCTACGGGCTCGGCGAGGCGCGCGCGCGGATGCTGCCCAAGCACGCGGTCGTGCTGCACCCGGGCCCGATGCTGCGCGGGATGGAGATCGCCGCCGCGGTCGCCGACTCGCCGAGGGCGGCGATCACCGAGCAGGTCGCCAACGGGGTCCACGTGCGGATGGCCGTGCTGTACCACCTGTTGGCCGGAGAAGAGGACGGTTCATGAGCGAGCTTGCGAGCGGATCATCGACACAGCGCGTTCGCGAGCGAAGCCGCCGATCCCACGCGGCGGCCGGTGCGAGCGAGTCACGGTGTGGCGAGGTGGCCGCATGAGTTCGTTGGTCATCCGAGGGGCGTGTCCCTACGGGGAGGGCGAGCCGGTCGACATCGCGGTCCGCGACGGCGTGATCGCCGAGATCGGCGCCCGGCTCGACGCCGATGGGGCCGAGGTGGTCGACGCCGGGGGACTGGTGGCGCTGCCCGGTTTTGTCGACCTGCACACCCACCTGCGCGAACCGGGCCGCGAGGACACCGAGACCATCGAGACCGGGTCGCGGGCCGCGGCACTGGGCGGCTACACGGCTGTGTTCGCCATGGCCAACACCGACCCGGTGGCCGACAACGCGGTGATCGTGGAGCACGTGTGGCGGCGCGGCCGGGAGGTCGGCCTGGTCGACGTGCACCCGGTCGGCGCGGTCACGGTCGGGCTCAAGGGCGAGAAGCTCGCCGAGCTCGGCACGATGGCGCGCTCCGCGGCGCGGGTCCGGGTGTTCTCCGACGACGGACTCTGCGTCGCCGACCCGCTGATCATGCGCCGCGCGCTGGAGTACACCAAGGCCCTGGACGCGGTGATCGCCCAGCACGCCGAGGAGCCCCGGCTGACCGTCGGCGCCCAGGCCCACGAGGGTGAGCTGGCCGCGCGGCTGGGGCTGGCGGGCTGGCCCGCGGTGGCCGAGGAGTCGATCGTGGCCCGCGACTGCCTGCTGGCGCTGCACGTCGGCGCCCGGCTGCACGTGTGCCACGTGTCGACTGAGGGCACAGCGGAGGTGCTGCGCTGGGCCAAGGGCCGGGGCACCCGGGTGTCGGCCGAGGTCACCCCGCACCACCTGCTGCTCGATGACGAGCGCCTGACCACCTACGACCCGGTGAACAAGGTCAACCCGCCGCTGCGCACCTCGACCGACGCCAAGGCCCTGCGCGCCGCGCTGGCCGAGGGGACGCTCGACTGCGTGGCCACCGACCACGCCCCGCACGCGAGCCAGGACAAGGACTGCGAGTGGTCCGCGGCCCGGCCCGGGATGCTGGGGTTGCAGACCGCGCTGCCGATCGTGGTCGAGACCATGGTCAATCCCGGGCTGCTCGACTGGCGCGGGGTGGCGCGGGTGATGAGCGAGAGGCCAGCTGAGATCGCGGGCCTGCCCGACCAGGGCCGTCCCATCGCGGTGGGCGAGCCAGCCACCCTGACCCTGGTCGACCCGGCGGGCCGCTGGACCGTGCGCGGCGCCGACCTGGCCAGCATCGCGGCCAACACCCCCTACGAGGGCATGGAGCTACCCGGCGTGGTCGTGGCGACGCTGCTGCGCGGCGCCGTCACGGCCCGGGACGGGAAGGTGGGCCGATGAACCGCCTTGGTCTTACCGCGCTGTTCGCCGCGGTGTTCGTGCTGCTGGTCCTGCTGATGTGGTGGGGCTACCGCAACCGCGCCCGCCGCCAGGCCGCGGTGCTGCCCGCGTTCCCCGCCGCGCCGGAGACGGTGCTGGCCGGGGTCCGCGCGGGCACCGCCGAGACGCTGCTGCCGCCCAGCACGGGCGTCTACGCCAGCACGGTCACCGACGCGAGCTGGCAGGACCGGGTCGCGGTGGGCGACCTCGGCTTCCGCGCGGACGCGACCGCGCACCTGCTGCGCGAGGGGCTGCTGTTCGACCGCACGGGAGCGAGTCCGGTGTGGATTCCGGCCGAGTCGGTGCGGGCTGCGCGCACCGAGGCCGGGATCGCCGGGAAGGTGATGGGCCGCGACGGGCTGCTGGTGGTGCGCTGGGCGATCGGCGGCCACGAGTTCGACACCGGCTTCCGCGCCGACGACAAGGACGACTACGACTCGTGGGTGCCCGCGCTGCGCGCTCTCACGCCGGAGGTACGAGACGGTGAGTAAGACGAGCACACGGACAGCCGCGGCGCTGGTCCTCGAAGACGGCCGGGTTTTCCGCGGCGAGGCGTTCGGCGCCACCGGCGAGACCTTCGGCGAGGTGGTGTTCTGCACCGCCATGACCGGCTACCAGGAAACGCTGACCGACCCCTCCTACCACCGGCAGATCGTGGTGGCCACGGCCCCGCAGATCGGCAACACCGGTTGGAACGACGAGGACGACGAGTCCAGCCGCGTCTGGGTCTCCGGCTACGTGGTTCGCGATCCCGCCCGGATCGCGTCGAACTGGCGCTCCACCCGGTCCCTTGACGACGCGCTGGTCTCCCAGGGGGTCGTCGGGATCAGCGGCGTCGACACCCGCTCGCTGACTCGCCACCTGCGTGAGCGCGGCGCGATGCGCGCCGGGGTGTTCTCCGGCGACGCGCTGACCGACACCGAGGCGATGGTCTCCCGCGTGCTGGAAAGCCCCCGGATGCTGGGCGCCGACCTCGCGGGCGAGGTCACCGCGGCCGAGTCGTACGTGGTGCCCGCGCAGGGCGAGCGCCGCTTCCGGGTGGCCGCGCTGGACCTGGGCATCAAGTCCAACACCCCGCGCATGATGGCCGCCCGCGGCATCGAGACCCACGTGCTGCCCGCCACCGTCACCCTGGACGACCTGCTGGCCGTCGAGGCAGACGGCGTCTTCCTGTCCAACGGCCCCGGCGACCCGGCCACCGCCGACCACCCGGTCGAGCTGACCAAGGCGGTGCTGGAGCGGCGCATCCCGCTGTTCGGCATCTGCTTCGGCAACCAGATCCTCGGCCGCGCGCTGGGCCTGGGCACCTACAAGCTGCGCTACGGCCACCGCGGCATCAACATCCCGGTGATCGACGTCGCCACCGGCTCGGTCGCGATCACCTCCCAGAACCACGGCTTCGCCATCGAAGGCGAGCCCGGCGCCGACTTCGACACCCCCTACGGCCCCGCCACGGTGAGCCACTACTGCCCCAACGACGGCTGCGTCGAAGGCGTCCGCGCCCTCGACGTCCCCGCCTTCTCCGTGCAGTACCACCCCGAGGCCGCCGCGGGCCCACACGACGCCGCAAACCTGTTCGACCAGTTCGTGACCCTGATGGAGGGCGGTCGCTGATGCCCAAGCGCGACGACATCCAGCACGTGCTGGTGATCGGGTCCGGCCCGATCGTGATCGGCCAGGCCTGCGAGTTCGACTACTCCGGCACGCAGGCGTGCCGGGTGCTGCGGGAGGAGGGGCTGCGGGTCAGCCTGGTCAACTCCAACCCGGCGACGATCATGACCGACCCGGAGTTCGCCGACGCCACCTACATCGAGCCGATCACGGCCGAGTTCGTGGAGAAGGTCATCGCGGCCGAGCGGGACGCCGGGAATCCGGTGGACTCGATTCTGGCGACGCTGGGCGGGCAGACGGCGCTGAACACCGCCGTGGCGCTGCACGAGCGCGGGGTGTTGGAGAAGTACGGGGTCGAGCTGATCGGCGCCGACATCGAGGCGATCCAGCGTGGCGAGGACCGGCAGAAGTTCAAGGACATCGTCGCCGAGATCGGCGGGGAGACCCCGCGCAGCCGGGTGTGCCACACGATGGCGGAGGTGCGCGAGACCGTCGCCGAGCTGGGGCTGCCGGTCGTGATCCGGCCCTCGTTCACCATGGGCGGCCTCGGCTCCGGCCTGGCCTACACCCACGAGCAGCTGGAGCGGCTGGCGTCCACCGGGCTCGCCGAGAGCCCGGTCACCGAGGTGCTCATCGAGGAGAGCGTGCTCGGCTGGAAGGAGTACGAGCTTGAGCTGATGCGCGACCGGCACGACAACGTGGTGGTCATCTGCTCCATTGAGAACATCGACCCGATGGGCGTGCACACCGGCGACTCGGTGACCGTCGCCCCGGCGATGACCCTGACCGACCGCGAGTTCCAGCACATGCGCGACGTCGGCATCGACGTGCTGCGCGCGGTCGGCGTCGACACCGGCGGCTGCAACATCCAGTTCGCGATCCACCCGAAGACCGGCCGCATGGTCGTCATCGAGATGAACCCCCGGGTGTCGCGGTCGAGCGCGCTGGCGTCGAAGGCCACCGGGTTCCCGATCGCCAAGATCGCCGCGAAGCTGGCCATCGGCTACACCTTGGACGAGATCCGCAACGACATCACCGGCGAGACCCCGGCCTCGTTCGAGCCGACCTTGGACTACGTGGTCGTCAAGGTGCCCCGGTTCGCCTTCGAGAAGTTCCCCGGCGCCGACCCGACGCTCACCACGACGATGAAGAGCGTCGGCGAGGCCATGTCGATCGGCCGCAACTTCGTGGAGGCGCTGGGCAAGGCGCTGCGGTCGATGGAGACCAAGGCGACCGGGTTCTGGACCACCCCCGACCCCGAGGTGATGAGCCTGGAGTCCACTCTGGACGCGCTGCGCGTCCCGCACGACGGCAGGCTCTACACCCTGGAGCGCGCGCTGCGGATGGGCGCGACCGTCCACGAGGCCCACCAGGCGTCCGGGATCGATCCGTGGTTCATCGACCAGATCGCGTCCCTGGTCGAGCTGCGCCGCGAGGTCGAGAGCGCCCCGGTGCTGGACGAGCCGCTGCTGCGGCGGGCGAAGCGCTCGGGCTTCTCCGACCGCCAGATCGCCGCGCTGCGCCCGGAACTGGCGGGCGAGGACGGCGTGCGCAGCCTGCGCCACCGCCTGGGCGTGCGGCCGGTGTTCAAGACCGTCGACACCTGCGCCGCCGAGTTCGCCGCGCTCACCCCGTACCACTACTCGGCCTACGAGCTCGACCCCGACGCCGAGACCGAGGTGCTGCCCCAGCACGACCGGCCCAAGGTGCTGATCCTGGGCTCTGGCCCGAACCGGATCGGGCAGGGCATCGAGTTCGACTACTCCTGCGTGCACGCCGCGATGGCGCTGCGCGAGGCCGGGTACGAGACCGTGATGGTCAACTGCAACCCGGAGACGGTCTCCACCGACTACGACACCTCCGACCGGCTCTACTTCGAGCCGCTCACCTTCGAGGACGTGCTGGAGGTCGTGCACTCCGAGCAGCTTTCCGGCACGGTCGCGGGCGTCGTCGTGCAGCTCGGCGGGCAGACCCCGCTCGGCCTCGCGCAGCGGCTCGCCGATGTGGGCGTGCCGATCGTGGGCACCTCGCCCGAGGCGATCCACATGGCAGAGGACCGGGGCGCGTTCGGCGAGATGCTGACCGCGGCGGGCCTGCCCGCGCCCAAGTACGGCACCGCGACCTCGTTCGCGGGCGCCAAGCGCATCGCCGACGAGATCGGCTACCCGGTGCTGGTCCGCCCGTCCTACGTGCTCGGCGGGCGCGGCATGGAGATCGTCTACGACGAGGAGACCCTGGCCGGGTACATCGACCGGGCCACCGAGGTCAGCCCGGAGCACCCGGTGCTGGTCGACCGGTTCCTCGACGACGCCATCGAGATCGACGTCGACGCGCTCTGCGACGGCGAAGAGGTCTACCTGGGCGGCGTCATGGAGCACATCGAGGAGGCGGGCATCCACTCCGGCGACTCGGCGTGCGCGCTGCCGCCGATCACCCTGGGCCGCACCGACCTGGAGGCCGTGCGCCGTTCCACCGAGGCCATCGCCAAGGGCGTCGGCGTGCGCGGCCTGCTCAACGTGCAGTACGCGCTCAAGGACGACGTGCTCTACGTCCTGGAGGCCAACCCGCGCGCCAGCCGCACGGTCCCGTTCGTCTCCAAGGCGACCGCGGCGCCGCTGGCGAAGGCGGCGGCCCGGATCATGCTCGGCGCGACCATCGCCGACCTGCGCGCCGAGGGGATGCTGCCCGCCGACGGCGACGGCGCGGAACTGCCCGACGGTTCGCCGGTCGCGGTGAAGGAGGCCGTGCTGCCCTTCCACCGCTTCCGCACCCCGGACGGCCACGGCGTCGACTCGCTGCTGGGCCCGGAGATGAAGTCCACCGGCGAGGTCATGGGCATCGACGCCTCCTTCGGCAAGGCGTTCGCCAAGTCGCAGACCGCCTCCTACGGCTCGCTCCCGGTCGGCGGGCGGGTGTTCGTCTCGGTCGCAAACCGGGACAAGCGCGCGATGGTGTTCCCGGTGAAGCGCCTGGCCGACCTGGGCTTCGAGGTGCTGGCGACGTCCGGCACCGCGGAAGTGCTGCGCCGCAACGGGATTCCGTGCACGGTGGTGCGCAAGCACTTCGAGGGCGCGGAGAACGTCGTGGACCTGATCCGCGACGGCGGGGTCGACATGGTCATCAACACCCCGTACGGCAACCACGGGCCCCGGGTGGACGGCTACGAGATCCGCACGGCCGCGGTCTCCCGGGACATCCCGTGCGTGACCACGATCCAGGGCGCGGCGGCGGCGGTGCACGGCATCGAGGCGCTCATCCGCGACGACATCGGCGTGCGGCCCTTGCAGGCGTTGCAGGCCGCGCTGCTCGCGGGCAAGGCTAGGCAGTCCGAGCAGGCTGGGCAGTCCGGGGCGGACGCGTGAGGGCTGCGTTCGGCGCGCGGCTGGCCGAGGCGGTCGCCGCGCGCGGCTCCCTGTGCGTCGGCATCGACCCGCACCCCGGCCTGCTCGACGCCTGGGGCCTGTCCCGGGACGCGGTGGGCCTGGAGCGGTTCGCGCTCACCTGCGTCGAGGCGCTGGCGGGCGAGGTCTCGGTCCTCAAGCCGCAGTCGGCGTTCTTCGAGGCGCACGGCTCGAAGGGCGTGGCTGTCCTGGAGCGGGTGATCGCCGAGTCGCGGGCGGCGGGCGCGCTGGTGCTGCTCGACGTCAAGCGCGGCGACATCGGCTCGACCATGGCCGCCTACGCCCAGGCGTACCTGGCCGAGGGCTCCCCGCTGGCCGCGGACGCGGTGACCCTCTCGCCGTATCTCGGGTTCGGCTCGCTCGCGCCCGCGCTGGACGAGGCCGAGCGCACCGGGCGTGGGGTGTTCGTGCTCGCGCTGACCTCCAACCCCGAGGGCGCGAGCGTGCAGCGGGCGGTGGCGGACGGCCGCAGCGTGGCGCAGGCGGTCGTGGACGCCGCGGCCGACCGCAACGCGGGCGCCGCGCCGCTGGGCGGCGTGGGCTTGGTCGTCGGGGCCACCATCGGGGAGACCGGGGTCGACCTGTCGCGGCTCAACGGGCCCATCCTGGCCCCCGGCGTCGGCGCCCAGGGCGCGGGCGCCGCCGAGCTGGCCCGGCTGTTCGGCCCCGACCCGCGCCACGTCCTGCCCACGAGCTCCCGCGACGTGCTGCGGCACGGTCCGGACCCCGTCGCGCTGCGCTCGGCGGCGCTGCGGGTTCGCGACGTCTTGGCGGCCGCCGCTCGCTGAACCACCGCTAGGGAAGCGCGTCCCCGGAAGCCCGAAGCGGGGCTTCCGGGGCTTCCGCGCGTCCGTTCCGCGTCTGCGCAGGTAGGGGCCTTAGGCTGACCGGGTGTGTTCGGGGGTGCTCAGGGAGTGGCGGACGCGACACTTTCGCCTCCGCCGGGCATCCGATCGCACAGCGTCACAGCCCATCTGGATCGATAGGGGTGCGCATCGCCGCAGGTCACAGCGTCGCCGGTCACGCGTTGTTGATCAACTTTGGATCGCTGGTCACGCAGCGCGCACGCTGCCCCCGCGTTGTCCTCGCAGGCCAGGGGTCGGTAACGTCGCGGCACCGATCCGCAGAAATCCCACCCCCACGGAGGAAATCGTGGCCCTTCCCCAGCTGACCGAGGAGCAGCGGGCCGCAGCGCTGGAGAAGGCGGCTGCCGCCCGTCGCGCCCGAGCCGAGCTCAAGGAGCGCCTGAAGCGAGGCGGCACCACCCTCAAGGACGTGCTGGCCCAGTCTGACAATGACGAGGTCCTGGGCAAGATGAAGGTCACCGCTCTGCTGGAGGCCTTGCCGGGCGTCGGCAAGGTGCGTGCCCAGCAGATCATCGAGCGCCTGGAGATCGCCCCAAGCAGGCGCCTGCGCGGGCTCGGCGACCGTCAGCGCAAGGCCTTGCTCGCCGAGTTCAGCGGCGAGTGAATGCGAAGTTGAGCGGCCGTGAGTCGGGATCGGGCGTCGCTGTCCGGTCCCGGCTCACAGTCGTGTCCGGCCCGTCGGGGGTCGGCAAGTCCAGCGTGGTCGCCGAACTGCGCAGGCTGCACCCCGACATCTACTTCAGCGTCTCGGTGACCACCCGGGCGCCCCGGCCGGGCGAGATCGACGGCGCGCACTACCACTTCATCGACCGCGCCGAGTTCGACCGGATGGTCGAGGCAGGCGAACTGCTTGAGCACGCGGCTTATGCGGGCAACTGCTACGGCACCCCGCGCGGACCGGTCGAGGCCGCGCTCGCGCAAGGCAGGCCCGCCGTCCTGGAGATCGAGTTGCAGGGCGCGCGCCAGGTGCGCCGCGTGATGCCCGAGGCCCAGCTGGTCATGCTGGTGCCGCCGTCCTGGGACGCGCTGGTGTCCCGGCTGGTCGGGCGCGGCACCGAGGACGACGCCGTGGTGGCCCGCCGCCTCGCCGTGGCGAAGGACGAACTGGCCGCCGAGGCGGAGTTCGACGTGGTCGTGGTGAACGCCGATGTGCGGACCGCGGCCGCGGAGTTGCTAACCTTGGTACTTCCGGAACACACCTAACCAGCTGGAGCGTTGCGAGTGATCACCCCTACCGAGCTGAGCGCACTGGGTGAGCCGACGACCACCCTCGAAGGCATCACCAACCCCCCGATCGACGACTTGCTCGAAAAGGTCAGCTCGAAGTACGCCCTGGTGATCTACGCGGCCAAGCGCGCCCGTCAGATCAACGACTACTACGCCCAGCTCGGCGAGGGCCTGCTGGAGTACGTCGGCCCCCTGGTGGAGCCCGGCCCGCGCGAGAAGCCGCTGTCCATCGCCCTGCGCGAGATCCACTCCGGCCTGCTTGAGCACACCGAGGGCGAGTGACCTCGCGTCCTCGCGTCGTTCTGGGCGTGGGCGGCGGCATCGCTGCCTACAAGGCCTGTGAGGTTCTGCGCAGGCTGACCGAGTCCGGTCACGAGGTGCGGGTGGCCCCGACCGACGCCGCTCTGCGCTTCGTCGGCGCGGCCACCTTCGAGGCGCTGTCGGGCAACAAGGTCCACACCGGGGTCTTCTCCGACGTGCCCGAGGTGCCGCACGTGCGCCTCGGGCAGGAGGCGGACCTGGTTCTGGTGGTTCCCGCCACCGCCGACCTGCTCGCCAAGGCGGCCCACGGCCTGGCCGACGACCTGCTGACCAACACCCTGCTCACCGCGCGCTGCCCGGTGCTCATGGCCCCGGCCATGCACACCGAGATGTGGGAGCACGCCGCCACCCAGGCCAATGTCGCCACGCTGCGCGCGCGCGGCGTCGTGGTGGCCGAGCCAGCCAGCGGCAGGCTCACCGGAGCCGACACCGGCAAGGGCAGGCTCGCCGACCCGGCCGAGATCGTCGACCTGGCCCGGCTGCTGCTCCAGCGGCCCGACGCGCTGCCGCGCGACCTCGAAGGCGTGCACGTGGTGGTCTCCGCTGGCGGCACCCGCGAGCCGCTGGACCCGGTGCGCTACCTGGGCAACCGCTCGTCGGGCAAGCAGGGCTACGCGCTGGCCCGCACCGCCGTGCAGCGCGGCGCCCGGGTGACGCTGGTCTCCGCGCACACCCTCGCGCTGCCCGAGCCTGCGGGCGTGGACGTGGTCAAGGTCGGCACGGCCGCCGAGCTGCGCGACGCGGTGCACAAGGCGGCCGCGGACGCCGACGTGGTGGTCATGGCCGCCGCCGTCGCCGACTTCCGGCCCACCGCCTCGGCCGAGTTCAAGATCAAGAAAACCGACCGCGACCCCGACCCGATCGCGCTGACCCGCAACGCCGACGTCCTCGCCGAACTGGTCTCCGCGCGCCGCCGCGAACCAGCGTCGGCCCAGGTCATCGTCGGGTTCGCCGCCGAGACCGGCGACACCGGGGCCGACGTGCTCTCCCACGCCCGCGCGAAACTCGCCCGCAAGGGCTGCGACCTGCTCGTGGTCAACGCCGTCGGCGAGGGCAAGGCGTTCGAGATGGAGGACAACCAGGGCTGGCTGCTCGCCGCGGACGGGACCGAACGCCCCATCGCGCTGGGCTCGAAGGCTCAACTGGCGACCGAAGTCTGGGACGCCGTGGTCGAACTTCGCGGCCGCTGAGCTTTTTTCGGGGCCCTTTCAGTACTGTTGTCCTGGACAACTGGCAACTGATGTGGGGTATGTCGTGAGCGAGACTGGCAGCCGCAGGCTGTTCACTTCGGAGTCGGTCACTGAGGGCCATCCGGACAAGATCTGTGACGCGATCAGCGACTCGGTGCTCGACGCGCTGCTGTCGAAGGACCCCCGG
>NZ_JBVJIN010000088.1:0-12717 GCF_055586285.1 Actinokineospora sp. NPDC051303 | reverse complement strand
GTGGGGAGCCTTCGGCCCCACGACCACGGCGAGTTTAGGGATCTTCCTTCACCCCCAAAGAAACCACTCCACCCCATCGAGCACTGGGCGAGCGTCGGTTCGGCCTGGTTGGGGGGCGGGTTGGCCAGCGGGGCCGTTAGTCAGGGCAGCGGCATCCGGACTGTTCTGACTGTTCTGCGTTGTTGTCTTTGGTGGGGGCGATCGCGCCTGGTTCGGCTATTTTGGCTAGCCAGCCTTCGGAAATTTCTGCGTCGCTGTATTCGTCGTGCCAGTTCCACCATTCGTAGGGGCGGGTTTGGGGGTAGCCCTGGGGGGAGTCTTCCCACTCTTCTTGGCGGCCTAGGGCGGTGATGTCCAGGTAGCTCCAGGTGCTGCCCATGGCTTCGTCGCCTCGGTTGTTGATGAAGTAGGTGCGGAATATCTGACTGCCTTCTCGGATGAAGGCGTTGGTGCCGTGCCAGTCGTTGACGTTGAAGTCTTTGTCGAAGTCGTCGGTGATGGTGTGCCAGGGGATGGGCCAGGACATGCGGGTTTTGAGGCGCTCGATGTCCGGTTGGGGAGCGCGGGAGACGAAGGCCAGGGTGGTGTCGCGGGCGTTGAGGTGGGCGGGGTGGGCCACCTGGTCCGCCACCAGGGAACAGCCTCGGCAGGCGTGGTCGGGCCAGCCGAAGACGCCGGGTTCGAAGAAGGCGCGGTAGACGATGAGTTGGCGGCGGCCCTCGAACAGGTCCAGCAAGGTCGCTTCGCCGTTGTGGGTTTGGAAAGTGTATTCCTTTTCCACCCGTAGCCAAGGCATGCGCCTGCGTTCCGCGGCCAGTGCGTCTCGGGCTCGGGTCATTTCCTTTTCGCGCACGAGTAGGCGCTCGCGGGCGGCTTCCCATTCCTGGGGGGTGACGATGGGGGGAGTTCGCATAGTCGACATGGTGATTCGCTTTCGTGGCAAGAGAAGTGAAGGGTCAGTCGGACTGGTCTAGGTGGTTCTTCAACGCGTCCAGAGGGCCATCCCAGTCGCGGGCTAGGGCGGCCAGGAACTGCTGTGCCACCCGCATGGGGGCCGAGCGCAGGCGGTAGCGCACGCGGCGGCGTTCGCCGGGTTCGGCCGTCACCAGGCCCGCGTCGGACAGCAGGGCCAAGTGCTTGGCGATGGCCTGCCGGGTGATGGGCAGGTGGTCAGCCAGGTCCGTCGCGGTGGCGGGGCCGGTGGTGGCCAAGGCCGCCAGGATGGCGCGTCGGCTCGGGTCGGCCAGGGCGGTGAAGACCTGTTCGGCGATGGCCTCGGTGTCAGGCGGCATCGAGGTAGTCGACCAGGTGCTCGCCCACCTCGCTCGCCCACCCCTGGACGTGCGCGTCGTACTCCGTTCGGTGGGTGTCGTCCGGGAGTTGGGCGAAACCGGTCTCGACCACGGTCAGCCGGGTGCCCGCGTCGACCGGTTCGAGGGTGAACTCGACATACGTGCGCCGCGGGTCGTCCTCGGGCAGGCCCTGAACGGGCCAGGTGAACCCGAACACCGTCGGCTCCTCCACCCGCTCCACCCGCAGCGCGACCGTCGGCCCGTCGGTCCACCGCATCCAGGCCGCCCCGCCCGGGCGCAGGTCGATGCCCGCCTCGTTGCCGAACCAGGTCCCCAGGCCCTCGGCCGTGGTGATCGCCGCCCACACCTTGCCCGGCGGGTGGGCGAGTTCGACGGTCCGCTCGATGCGATCGGGAAATCCCATGACAGCCTCCACTGAGTAGCAACCGGATGGTTGCCACACTATGGCAACCATCCGGTTGCGTCAACAGCTGTCACGACGGGGTGCGCGACACCTGCTGGCCCACGGTGATCTCCTGGTTGAAGACGAACTCCTGCGACGTCGCCGAGCCGGTCTTGCGCACCTCGACCGTGCCCACCGTCCAGTCCGGGCCGTTGCCGCTGCCGTCGTGGGACAGGGTCAGTTTCTGGATGGCGCCGACATCGGTCCCGATCAGCGAGACCCGGTTGAGGTTGCCGCTTTCGAACATGGTGTTCGGGTAGGCGTTGATGGTGGTCGAGACCGAGCCCTTGGCGCCCGTCAGGGTGAAGGTGATGCGGGCGTCGGTGCCCGTGGCGCCGCCGACCGCGGTGCGCACGGTGAGGACGTAACCGGGCCGGTCGGTCGGCAGGAACGGGCTCTCCGCCCGGATCGCCCGCCGGACCCGCTGTTTCACGGCGGGCTCGTCGAGCACCGCGTCCATCGCCGACACGTCGTTGACCAGGATGAAGTCCACGCCCAGCGCCAGGTAGTCGCGCATCGCGCTTTTCGCGCCCAGCGTCCACACGCCCACGAACCGCAGCTTGCGGTCCGTCCACTTCCGGGCCACGCCATCCATGACCTGGCGCGGAATGTTGTCGTCCCAGCCCGCCACGAAGATGCCGTTGCCGTAACCGGTCTGGGTGATGCCGTTGTTCTCGAAGAACTCGGCGACGACGTCGGCGCTGGTCTGCTGGTCGAGGATGAACCCTTCCCTCGGCCGGACTCCGTTCTTGATCGGCAAAAAGAACGGCGCCTCACTGGTGTTGGACTGCGCGAACGCCGCGGTGACCGCCACCTTGTCGGTCAGGTGCGTCCGCACGATCTCGCGCAGCCGCACCGCGCGCGCCGGGTCGGAGTCCTTGATGTCGAAGTAGACCAGCGCCAGGTGCGGGTTCTGCTGGGCGATCTGGGCCAGCCCGTCGAGGTAGGGCTTGATCGCGTCGCTCAGCGGGAACCAGTCGACGTCGTGGTTCACCACGAACTCGACTTCGTGGTCGGTGAACTGGATGTCGCACTCGATGGCGTTGGCGCCCTGGGCCACCGCCGCCGCGACTTCCGACAGGTCGTTGACCCGATGGGCGACCAGGTAGACCGGGCGCTTGGTCAGCAGGCCGAGCAGGGCCTTGAGCGACAGCGGCCCGGACATGCCGAGCTCGTGGGCCACCGCGCGGACCGACAGCGGCGGCACCAGGCCGAGGGAGCGCAGGCTCGTCACGGTCGCGGCCCCCTCATTGCAACGCCACGAGGACCGGGATCAGCCCGCGCCCGCCGCGCAGCGACCCGATCGCCTTGCCGATGACCGCGCCGAACGCCCGCGCCGGGTCGCACGCCTTCATCGCGTGCCCGGGGGTGGCCGAGGTGGTCAGCAGGTCGCCGACCTCGATCGGCTCGTCGCCCGCGTCGACCTTGCAATACACCTTGCCCATCATGGAAAGCGCGGCCCTCGGCGCGGTGGAGCGCCTGCGGTCCAGGACGATTCCCGGCCGGAACTCGCCCGCGCCCGCGATCACCCCGACGACCTTGCGGTCGTACTGGCCGCTGCTCGGCCGCAGCCTGCCCTGCTCGTCGAGCACCACGGTGGTGCCCGGCTCGATCTCCAGGTCGTCCGCGGTGTCGAACTCCTCGGCGCAGTCCGCGTTGGGCAGCACGATGTCGCCCGCCTGGCCGTTGATCTGGACGCCTATGGTGTTGTCCTCGCGCAGCACCAGGATGTCGCCGTGCTGGCCGTTGCCGCCGACCCGCAGCATCCCGTCTTCCGCGCGCAGGTGCAGGGTGTCCTTCCCGGCCGCGTCGAGCAGCTTCACCTCAGCGGACTTCCCGCCGCCGCCCGCGATCACATCGCCGGTGGCCGCGTCGAGGCTGATGACGTTCCCGCCCGCGGTGTTCTTGAGCCGGACCGCGCCGTTCGCGTTGCCGCCGCCCGCATTGATGTCGCCGGTCAACGCGTCGAGCGTGATGACGTCGATGCCCGAGGTGTTCTTCAGCCGGACCGCGCCGCTGGTGCTGCCGCCGCCCGCGTCGATGTCGCCGGTCGCTGCGTTCAGGGTCACCACGTTCGCGCCCGCGGTCGACTTGAGCCGGAGCACACCCGCCGCGGCACCGCCGCCCGCCTCCATGGTTCCCGTGCCGCCGTTGAGCCAGATCGATTCCTGGAGCCCGGCCCGCAGGGTGAGCCCGCCTTTCTGGCCGACGCCGGACAGGATCGCCACGGTCTGGTCGCCGCTGCCCCGAACGCTGAGCGAGCCGTCCTTTCCGTTGCCCCCGGCGATCAAACTGTTGCCCTGCAAGGGATTGATGGTCAGGATGTCCTTGCCCGCCGCGTCCCGGATGACCAGCGTCCCGTCCTTGCCGTTGCCGCCCGCGACCAGGTCGGCCTTCGCGCCGTCCAGGGTCAGGACCGCCTTCCCCGCCGCGTCCTGCACGACGATGTGGCCGTCTTTCCCCACTGCGCCTGCGGTCACGGCGTCCGCGGCGACTGTGCCCGTCTGCCCGTCGAGGTGCACGCCCGCGACTCCCGCGGCCTTGTTGACCCAGACATCGCCGCCCGTGGCGCCGCCGACGATCATCTTCGCGGGCTCCGCGTCGACCTGCACGGTGGTGTTTCCCGCGCCGTCCTTGAGCCAGAGCTGACCGATCTTCCCGCTCCCGCCCGCGATGATGTCGCCCCCGCTGTCCAGCACGACGCTGTTGCCCAGCAGCAGCGTCCCGGCGTGGACCTTCTTCGAGTTCGCGTCCAGGCTCATCGCCGGGGCGCCGGTGGCGTCGGCCAGGATGATCTCGCCACCGGTCCCGACCACCCCCAGCACCAGCGAACCCTGGCTCGCGCTCACGGTGAGCACGGGAAGCCCGGCGTGGTTCTTGATCAGAACCTGCGCCGCGTTGGAGTCCGGGTCGACCTTCACGATCTCCGCGCCACCGGTCGCCTGAACGCTGACCACCCCGACAATGGTTTCGGGCATGTGGGTCCTCCCTGTGCCGTAGTGCGGAAGGGAAGCATTTCCTCCCACCGCCGCCCTCGACAACGCCGCCCCGGCCAGCGGAAGGCCACACCCCGACTGCCCGAATGGCCACCGCAAGGATCATTGGCAGGCACAGGGAAAGCTGTTAAGATCACCACTTTCTATCGTCGTCCACAGTGGACTTGGTTTGTCATCGCATGAGCGGCAGCGCACGAGTCAGTCTGGCGACCGTCTTCCGCGGCCCGAACAACGCCAACCCGACATAGTCGACGTCCTCGCCCGGCGTCACCGCCAACGTCTCCAGATACTCCTCATACACCCGCGCCCGCCGGGCGACCTCGGTGAAACCCACCAGCAGCACGTCATCGGCCCCACCCGCCCGGTCGCCAAGCTCCCGCAGCCGAGCCTGCGAGGCCACCAGCACCGGCACCGGATGCGTGTTGAGCCCCGCGTGCACACCCCCCGAGGCGTCATTGCCGTCCGGACCGAGCGAATCGGCCAGCCTGCCGCCAAGACTGAGCCCCAGAACGGCGGCGGCGTTGGCGGCCAGATTCGGCGCCAAGTCCTCGCGCAGGACAACCGCGAGCTTGGTGACCAGCGTCATCTGAAATCCCATCAATAGTTCGGCTTCCGCCAGCGAGCGTAGGTCGCCTGACCGGCCCTGACGAGCCCCGCCGAACTTCATTCGGTGAAAGCGGGCATCATCGACACGTGGACGAACTTGATTCGGCGATCATCCGCCACCTCCAACTGGACGCCCGGCAAACCAACCGCGAACTGGCCCGCCGCATCGGCCTAGCCCCGTCGACCTGCCTAGAACGGGTGCGCTCACTCCGCGAACGCGGCGTCATCACCGGCTACCACGCCGACATCGCCCTCACCCCCTTGAACCGCCGCGTCCAAGCGTTCGTCGCCGCCCGCCTACGCCCCCTGAGCAGGCAAGTGATCGACGGCTTCCAAAGCGCCCTGGTGACCCTCCCGGAAGTCCTCTCCGTCTTCGTCGTCGCCGGAGACGACGATTTCCTGATCCATGTCGCCGTGCGGGATCTGGAACACCTACACGCTTTCCTAATCGACCACCTGAGCCAACGGCGCGAGGTGGTGAGCTTTCGCAGCTCGGTGATCTACCAAAGCGTGCGCACCCCAGTTGTCGACGCGCTACCAGACGCGTGACATCGTCACCCGATATGGCCCGGCAAGGCGACTGTCTATCGGCGAAGCAGCGCTTGGGCGTCCAGGAACACCAGCTGCCTGCGGTCTTCCCCCTCGCGGGTTTCAACGCTCTCTGGTGCGTCGAGGTCGCCCGCGCGGTCCGAAAAGACCGGATAATAGAAGTCGTCCTCCTCTGGAGCGAGTGTCACAAGTTCCCCTTGGTCCATGAAATCCATCTGCGCGGATTGCCGCAACAGCGCGGTGATTTCCTCTGGGGAGTAACCTTCCTGGTTCCGAACGAACCGAGCCGGAAGCATGATGAGTTGCGGCCAGGTGGCTTTTCCGCACCGTTCAAGCTGGCGCCAGAAGTCGCGCCAGTTGACGGGACTGGGTTCGGGTTCGGGTTTTGCCGAGGGGTTTGCGGTGGTATGACCCCACGTGGTCTTGATCGAGGGGCCACTGAGATCGAACCGGACGAGCCTCTTCTTCGTGCCGCGCTGGGGCGTGCCGTGATCCGCCAGTTCGGCATGGAGCACTTTCGCGACCTGCTCGGTGGTCAGCAGTTTCATCCAGTTCGCGAACCACCAGCTCTTGCTGCGGCCGAATGCCAGTTCGGTGATGTTGAGGCCGCGGGCGGCCACGGCGGTGGCCAGGTTGTCTCTCCATTTCGGCCGTGGGAACACGTAAAACGGCTGGTGCCCAAGTGGGCGCTGGCGGTATTCCCACAGCTGCCCCAGATCGATCAGCACATCATGGAGACCGGCGCCTGCGATCGTCGTCGTCTTCAGTTCCAATTGCACCGCTTTTCCCGGTCGGGTCGGCAGCCAGCGGACATCGATGTCTTCTCCGCTGGCTGGCCACCACAGCGCGGCTTTGGTGTGGTAGCGGTACGCCACGTACTGGCTTGACCAGTGTTCGAGTGTCTTCTCTGGAATCGACACGGATGAGGGCATGAGCGAGAGCGTAGGCGATGGTCAGCGGTGCGGGCGGAACAAGAGAGGACACGTCGGTGTGTTCGGCCGGGATGTCAGGCCGAGCACACCGACGTGTCGGGTCGTGGACTCAGGTGCCGGGGACGCTGTAGTCCTGGCGGGCGCGGTGGTAGCCGGGGGGCGGGTTTGTGCAGGTGGTGAAGAGGCCGATTTGGTGGGATTTGCTGTCGTTGTTGCGGAGGGCGGTTAGCCAGACGGACTGGTCGTTGGCGCCTACGGTGCCGGGGGCGGTTTCCTGGATGGCGGTTTTGAAGTTCTGGCTGCCTTCGCCGACTACGGCCGCGCCGCCGCCGAGGGCGACTTTGCCGGGTGGGCACCGCACGATGTCACGGAGGAAGCCGCCCGCGGGGACGGTGAGGTCGCGGCGGAGGAGTTCGTAGCCCGCCGGGGGATTGGCGCAGACGGCGGAAAATCCGATGGTGTGGGATGTGGTGTCGTCGTTGCGGATGGAGACTGCCCAGAGGGAGTAGGCGCCGCCGCCTACGGTGCCGGGCGTGGTTTCCTGGATGGTGGTTTTGAAGTCGCGGGTGCCTTCGCCGACGACCGCCGCGCCGCCGCCGAGGGCGACCTTGCCGGACGGGCAGATCACCGTGGTGCGCTCGGCTCCGCCCGCGGCGATGGTGATCTTCTTGGTCACCTCTTGGTAGCCCGCGAGCTTGTCGGCGCAGGTGGCGAAGACACCTACGGTGTGGGCGGCGGTGTCGTTGTTGCGCACCGACGCCAGCCACAGGGTCCGCCCGCCGCCGATCGTGCCGGGGGAGCTTTCCTGGATGGTGGTTTTGAAGTCGCGGGTGCCTTCCCCGACGACCGCCGCGCCGCCGCCGTAGGGGAACTTGCCTTCCGGGCACAGGACGGTGTTGCGCACAAACCCTTGTGCCGCCGTGGGTTCCGGGATTCCCATCGCCGCGCCCGCGTCGAAGTCCACGTTGTCCGGCGCGGCGTGGGCTGGTGTGCAAAGCAGCAGCATCGCCAAGCTCGTCGACGCCAGGATCGCGGTTCTGCCGACATGACGGCGTGGTGCGCGGTGGCACTTCATCTTCGGTCCCTTCTCGAACACTCGATCACCCGAGGGGCGCGGAAACCGTTCCGCAGCGATGAGCAAACCAAGGGAAAGCCTGCCGCGGAACGGGATTCGGCCGAGTCCACTCCGCCGGGACGGCATCGGCCCCGATCCAGCGCCGAGCCTCACGCAACGTAGGCGTGCCGGGGAAAGACGTGTTTGCCGCCCGCGAAGGGCTAGCCGTACCGTTGCGGTTCCCGGCGACGAGGTCAGGCGATGGCGGAACTGGACATCACCGAGGTGGCGCGGCGCTCCGGCGCGCCCGCCTCCACCCTGCGGTACTACGAGGACAGAGGGCTCATCGCCGCGACCGGCAGGCGGGGCCTCAAGCGCGTGTTCGACGCGGGCGTGCTGGAGCGGCTGGCGCTGATCGCGCTTGGCCGCGCCGCGGGCTTCTCCCTGGACGAGATCGCGCTCATGGTCGCCCCGGACGGCCGCCCGCGCATCGACCGCGCGGTGCTCGCGACCAAAGCCGACGAACTGGACGCCACGATCGCCAAGCTGACCGCCGTGCGCGACGGCCTGCGGCACGCCGCGGCGTGCTCAGCGCCCAGCCACCTGGAATGCCCGACGTTCCGCCGCATCCTGAGCGCGGCCGCGTCCGGAGCCATTCCGGCGCCAGAAAACAAGCCTCCGCGAAAGAACTGACCCGGTCACTGGCGGCTGACGGAATCGCGCGCGATCCACGCGGCGATCTGCGTGCGGGTGGTGAACCCGAGCTTGGTCAGGATGTGCTCGATGTGCGACTCGGCGGTGCGCCGGGCGATGGTGAGCCTGGTCGCGATCTCTCGGTTGGTCAGGCCCTCCGCGACCAGTTGGGCGATCTCGAACTCCCGCTTGGTCAGCGGGCCCAGCCGGTCCGGCTCGACCGCGACCTCTGCGGTGTCCTCCTCCAGCGCGTAGTGCATCGCGAGGTCGCTGGGCAGCGCGCGCCCCTCGGTGAAACCCTTCTGGAACGCGGTCTCGCCCAGCGCCCGCCGGGTCAGCTCGATGTGCTCGGTGTGCGGGCCCTCGAACACCGACGACATGCGCGGCGAGGTGCCGATCGCCGACCAGATCGCGCTCGCCGCGCCGAAGAGCATCGCGGCCCGCGCGTGCCTGCCCTGCCGCTGCGCGATCCAGGCGAGCAGGTCGGTGCTGAACGCCTCGCCGAGCCGGTTGCCGAACTCCCGTTCCAGCCGCAGCGCCTGCTTGCCCGCCCGGTCCGCGGCGTCGATGTCGCCGTGGGTGATCTCGACCTGGGCCTGGGCCCACAGCGCCCACGCCCGCCAGAACGTCTCCCCGGTCGCCGCGCTGGTCTCGACGGCCTCTCGGAGCATCGCCCGCCCCGCGTCCGGGTCGCCGCCGACGCCGAGGGTGTAGCCGTAGATGAACAGGGTGAACAGCTCACCGCGCAGCTCACCGTGCGCGCGGAAGGTGTCCAGCACCCCGGCGAACACCTCGGCTGCCTTGGCCAGGTCGCCGCTGAACAGCGCCGCCATGCCCCAGGCGTGCGCCAGGTACGCCTCCTGCACCGGGTCCGCGCGGGCCGCGAGCAGCTCGCCCGCCTGCGTCAACCGGTCCACCCCGGCCTTGACGTCGTCCTGCACCAGCGCGAACCAGCCCGACATCCGCAGCGCCGCCGCGCGTTCTGGCGCGTCGGGCGGCGCCGAGGCCAGCGCCCGGTCCAGCCACAGCCGCGCCTCGGTGTGGAAGCCGCGGATGCCCCAGTAGTCGTCCATGCGGGTCGCCATCCGCAGGCCGACCACCGCGTCGGCGGGGTCGGTGACGCAGAAGTCGAGCGCGACGCGCAGGTTCGCGTGGTCTTGGCGCAGCTGGTCCACCCAGGCTGCCTGCCGCTCGCTGAGCCACTCGGCCTCGAACCGCTCGATGAGACCGGCGTACCAGTCGCGGTGCAGCCGCGACACCCTCGGCCGCTCGCCGCCGCGGTCGAGGCGGTCCTGGGCGTACTCCCGCAGGGTCTCCAGCATCCGGAAACGCGCGACGCCCTGGTGCTCCTCGCGGATCAGCACGGACTTGTCCAGCAGCCCGTCGATCAGGTCGAGCACCTGCGCCCGCTCGACTCCCGGCCCGCCGCACACGTGCTCGGCCGCGGCCAGGTCGAAGGTCCCGGAGAACACCGAGGCCCGCTCCCACACCAGTTGCTCGCCGCGCGAGCACAGCGAGTAGCTCCAGTCGATCGTGGCGCGCAGCGTCTGCTGGCGCTCGGGCGCGGTGCGGGTTCCCACGGTGAGCAGCGAAAGCCGCTTCGAGAGCCGCTCGACGATCTGGCGCACCGACATCGACCGGCACCGCACCGCGGCCAGTTCGATGGCCAGCGGCAGCCCCTCCAGCCGCACGCACAGCTCGGCCAGGTCGGCGCAGTTCTCCTCGGTGATCTCGAACGAGGGCAGCACCGCGGTCGCCCGGTCCACGAACAGCCGGACCGACTCGTAGTTCGCCAACTCCTCGGGCGAGCACACCTCTCGGGGCACCGCCAGCGGCGGCACCCACAGCAGGTGCTCCCCGTCGACGCTGAGCGACTGCCTGCTGGTCGCCACGATCACCAGCCGCGGACACGTGGCCATCAGCCTGCCCGCCAGGTGGGCGCAGGCGACCACCAGGTGCTCGCAGTTGTCCAGCACCAGCAGCATCGCGCGCCCGCGCAGGAACTCGGCGACGGTGTCGACGGCGGCCCGCGCCGACTGGTCCCGCAGCCCCAGCTTGTCGGCGACCAGGTTCGGCAGCAGTTCGGGGTCGCGCAACTCGGCCAACTCGACAAAGGCCACCCCGTCGGCGAACTGCCGCGCCACCGCCGCCGCGATCCGGCGCGCCAGCCGGGTCTTGCCGACCCCGCCCGGCCCGGTCAGCGTGACCAGCCTGCCGGTTTCCAGCAGCTTGCGCGCCTCGGCGATCTCGTGTCGCCGACCGATATAGCTGGTGACCTCGGCCTGCCTTCCTGCCGGGTCTCCCTCGACCATCATCGCTGAACTCAAGATCCACCGTGGCCCGTCGATTCGATGAGTGTCACCCAGTGTAACCCCGGTCACAGATCAACATGGCGGGGGGTGACCGCGTGCTCCCCGGGGCGGTCCGCGTTCGCCTGCTCGCCCGGGGACAGGCGCGGGCGGGTTCAACCGATGGGATTACGCGGACGGGTCGACCTCGGTCGTCACGACTCCGGTGACCGTTCCGGCGCGCAGATGGATGGTGGTCGGCCGCTCGGGCAGGGGGATGGTCGACCACCAGTGCAGTGCCGCGGCCGTGGCGGAGACGGGCGCCGTGGTTCGCGCGACGCGCACGGCGCCGTCGATGGCGACCGCGACCCGGGTCTCATCGATGGGGACGAGCGCGAGGCGGGCACCGGGGAAGGTGTCGCGGAGGTGCTTGGCGCGGGTGGCCGCGGTGTCGGGGTGGCGGTGCTCGGTGTAGATCGCCGCCGCGCGTTCGAGCAGCGTGAGGTCGGCGCAGTGCTCGGCGGCGGTGAGGAACGAGTTGTCGGTCTCCCACCGGGCGGTGGTGCGTTCCAGAGTGATCTCCGCGCGGTCGTCCTGGCGGCGCGCCGCGGTCACCTTGACCTGGAAGTGCGCGGGTTCGGGCACCTCGGGCTCGGGGACCGGCACCGCGGGCGGGACAGGGGCGTCCGGGGCGTTCGGCAGGCCCAGCAGGCGGTAGAGGTGCTCGATGAGGACGTTCGACGCGGGCTGGTGCGGTGCGGCGTCGGGGGCGCGGAGCGCGCTGGTGATCTCCGCCCGGTCGGCGTCGGCGAGGCGGGGAAGGCGGGCGATGAGGTCGGCCATGGGGGAGTCGGCCACGACCTCGTCCGCGCCGTCGGCGGCGATGAGGGTCGGCAGGCCGAGAGCCGCGGCGTAGAAGGTCAGCGAGCCGTGGTCGGAGACGACCAGGTCGGCGGCGAGCAGGGCGGGGCGCCAGTCCCGGGTCGGGGAGACGACGACGAGACCCGCGGCGACCGCGGGCCGCAGCCAGGCGTTCACCTGGAGCGGGCCGTGGCGCTCCCAGACGTTGGGGTGCAGGGTGAGAACCACCCGGTACTCGTCGGCGGGCAGGTGGGACACGAGCCGTTCGGCCAGGTCGGGGCGGCGCCCGTAGAGGGAGTTCTGGCCCCAGGTCGAGCAGAGCAGCACCAGGTGGCGACCGTCGGCCTGATAGGCGCGGCGGTGGAGTTCCCGGTGCGGCCGGGACGCGCGGAGGCGGTCCAGGCAGGGGTCGCCCGCCACCAGCGCGTGGGCGGGCAGGCGCGGGTCGACCGAGCGCATCACGTCGACCTGGCGGGCGTCGGCGACGACGATCGTGGTCGGGAGCACGCGGTCGCCGCGGATCAACGCGGTCTTGCGCAGACCGGAAGGCCACTCCCGGTTGAGTGGCGAGCGACGGTGGTAGCCCGCGCCGTGGGGGAGGAGCACGATCGGCCCGCGCAGCCTGGTGAGGTCGCTGTTCTCACTCGCTGCGACGATCAGGTCGAACTTGTGCCGGTCCACTTTCTCCCAGCTCAGCAGGAGAGCGCCCGCGTCGCTCAACCGCTCGCTCAGGCTGCCGGAAAAGCGGGACCCCGGGTCGACGGTGAACCACACCTCAAGCCCGCGGTCGCACAGCAGCAGCGGCGCGACGTCCGCCAACCGATCCAGCGCCGCGGGCGACCGCACCACGATCAGGACGCGCCGGCTCGGACGAATGGTGTTCCACCGTTCCGGCTTCCGGCTTCCGGCTTCCGGCTTCCGGCTTCCGGCTTCCGGCTTCCGGCTTCCGGCTTCCGGCTTCCGGCTTCCGGCTTCCGGCTTCC
>NZ_JBVJIN010000087.1:0-13272 GCF_055586285.1 Actinokineospora sp. NPDC051303 | reverse complement strand
GGGGCGCCTTGACCTCCCCCCCCCCCCCCTCCCCCCACCCACCCCCCCCCCCCCCCCCCCCCCCCCCCCCCCCCCCCCCCCCCCCCCCCCCCCCCCCCCCCCCCCCCCCCCCCCCCCCCGGTTCCGTTCTGGCTGGCCGTCGCGGCCACCGTCCCCGGGATCTACCTCGGCGCCACCGGAACCCACCCGCCGTCGCCGCTGGCCGCGGCGCTGTTCGGCCTCGCGGTCATCGGCGCCGCCTTCGTGCTGTCCTGGGTGGCCGAGGCCATTCAGATCGACATCTCCGCCGGACTGGCCATCTCGCTGCTCGCGCTGATCGCGGTCCTGCCCGAGTACGCGGTCGACTTCGTCTTCGCCATCGAGGGCGGCCAGGCCTACGCCGAGCACGGGCCCGCCTGCGTGCCGCCCGACGCCGCGGCGGGGACGCAGTCCGCCTGCGGGCTCGCGCTGGCCAACATGACCGGAGCCAACCGGATCCTGGTCGGCGTCGGCTGGGCTCTGGTCGTGCTCTTGGCCGCGTGGCGCGCGCACCGCGACCGCGTCGCGCGCGGCTCCACCCGGCGGATGCGCTCGCCGTCGAAAACCGAGGTGCGGCTGCACCGCACCGACGCCGTGCCGCTGGCGTTCCTGACTGTGGCCACCCTGTACTCGCTCACCCTGCCGCTGCGGCAGAGCATCACCTTCGTGGACACGGCCGTGCTGGTGGGCGTGTTCGTCCTCTACAGCGTGCGGATCGCCAAGGCCCCGGCGGGCGAGCCGGACCTGGCCGGGACCGCGGCCTGGATCGGCAACCAGTCCCGCATGCGGCGCAGGCTGTCCTGCGCCGCGCTGTTCGCCTTCGCGGCCGCGGTGATCCTGCTGGTCGCCGAGAAATTCGCGCACGCCCTCGTCGACACCGGCACCGAGCTGGGCATCAGCCAGTTCTTCCTGGTGCAGTGGGTGGCTCCGCTGGCGTCGGAGGCGCCGGAACTGCTGGTGGCCTGCCTCTACGCGTGGCGGCTCAAGACCACCGACGCGCTGGCGACCCTCGTCTCGTCCAAGGTGAACCAGTGGACGCTGCTGGTGGGCACGCTGCCGGTCGTGTTCGCCATCGCCGCGACCGCGCCCGCCGGTCTGCCGATCGACACCGCGCAGCGCTCGGAGCTGCTGCTCACCGCCGCGCAGTCGCTGTTCGCGGTGACCCTGCTGCTGGGCCTGTCCATCACCGTGCGGGGCGCGCTGGTGCTGCTGAGCCTGTTCGTGGCCCAGTTCGCGCTCGCCGCGCTGCTGCCCGCGGCGGCCAAGGGGATCGAACTGCTGATCCTGTCCGGGATCTACCTCGCCCTCGCCGTGGTCATCGCCCTGCGCAACCGCGCCGACGTGCTCGTCCTACTGCGCGACGGCTTCCGCACCCCGTACCGCGACCTGGCCGAGTCCGCCAAGTCCTAGCTCGCTGGCCCATCTCGACCGAGCCACCGCACGACCGGTCCGCCGCGCCACCCCGAAATCCCACAAACGCACCCGCCAGCACACCTAAGCCTGGTAGGGCCGCAGCGCGTCGGCGCGGTCGGCGTGCAGGTGGAAAGCCTCGCGCAGGCCGGTGACCTCCAGCGGGCGCAGCACCGGGCGGCCGGTGGCGACCACGCGCAGGTCGACCGCGCTGGCCTCGGCGCTGTCGCGCAGGTCGAGCAGAACGCCGATGCCCGCGGCGGCCAGGAAGTCCACTTCGGACAGGTCGAGCACCAGGGCCAGCAGGTCTGGGGTGCGCAGCGCGGCGCGCAGGGTGTGGCCCGCCTCGGGAGCCGTGCGCAGGTCGATCTCGCCGCGCAGGGTGGCCACGGTCGCCCAGCGGCTCACCCGCTCCACCACCACGCTCGTCCGCTGGGTGGGCGGCGCGGGTGTCTCGGGGAGCGAGGCGGCGGGCAGTCGGGTGGGAGCAGCCATGGCGGCCTCGGTTCCGAATAGGTGGCGCGGGATTCAAGAGGGGTCTTCCGCAGCATAGGTCATATTTGCCCCAAGGCAACAATGTGGGCGAGGCGTCGCCGGAAGTTCGCACAGTCGCAACATGGCCTTGGTGCCGCCGCGTTTGACCAGCCGTGAGAGTGGTAGTTCTGCCACGGCTGGTTCTCCCAGTGGGCGACCTCACTCGACGCGAGGAGGGATGACGTGCTCCGAAGGTGGTATCGGCTCGCCTGGACCGCGACCGCGGGCGCCGTCGCGTTCGCGGGTGTCAGCGCGGGAGTGGCGCTGCTGCGCTCGTGGACGCTGTTCTTCCTCGCCATGACCTCGGTCTGCCTCGGCTTGGCCGCGTCCGCGGCCCTCGCCGACGACAGCCGGGCCGCCCCGGGTCGCACGCGGACCATCGCCGCGTTCGCCGTCGGCCTGATCGCCACCGCCGGCCTGGTGACCGTGCTGGAGTGGGTCGCCTTCGCGCTGCTGGCCACCCTCGCCGTCGCCGCGGTCCCGCTGCTCGGCCCGGGCGGGCTCAGCACCGCGGACCTGTGCGCCCGCTGGAACGCGGGCCTCGACGCCCTGCGCGCCGCCGCGACCCCCGCCGAGGCCGCCGCGATCCTGCGCGACCGCCAGCGCTGCCTGGACGAACTCGAACGCCGCGACCCCGACGGCTTCCGCCGCTGGCTCGCCACCCCGGGCGCCGACCCGGCCACCGTGCTGCGGCCGCGTCAGGGCGCGTGAGCGCGGCGCGCGGGAACGTCCGCGCGCTGCGATAGTGGGCCTGCCGGACGCATTCCAGCGACCCACGGGGAGAACCACGTGCCAACCTGTCTGGTCCTCGGCGCGGGCGGCTACATCGGAACCCAACTGGTGACGGCGCTGCTCGCCGACGGGCACCAGGTCCGGGCCATGGGCCGGTCGCTGGCCGCGGTCCCCGAGGGAGCGCGCGCCATCCGCGCCGACGTCCGCGACGCCGCCGCCCTCGCCGCCGCTGTGTCCGATGTGGACATCGTCTACCACCTTGTGCATTCGTTGTCGGACAAGGACTTCATGCGAGTCGATGAGCGCATCGCGCGCGCGGTCGCGGCCGCGTCCGCCGCGGCGGGCGTCCGGCAGATCGTCTACCTCGGCGGCCCCCGGCCCCGCGACGCCGACCTGTCCGACCACCTCGCCTCCCGCGCCGAGGTCGGCGACGTCTTCCTCGACGCGCCCACCCCGGCATGGGTGCTGCGCGCGTCGATGATCATTGGGCGCGGCTCGGCGTCCTTCGAGCTGCTGGGCTGGGCGGCGCGCGCGCCGGTGGTGCCTCGGCCGTCCTGGATGGCCAACCGCAGCAGGCCGGTCGCGGTCGGCGACGTCCTGCACCACCTGCGTGCCGCCGCGAACCGCGACGACCGCGTCAACGGGGCCGTCGACGTGGCGGGCCCGGACACCATGACCTACCTGGACCTGCTCCAGCGCTACGCCCGGGTCGCGGGCCTGCCCTGGCGGCTGCCGCTGCCGGTGGCCACGCTGCCCGGCGGCCCGGCGCTGGTCGCCGCGGTGGGTCCACTGCCCGCGCCGCTGGCCCGCGCCCTGCTGGAGTCGATGCGCCACGACCTGGTGCCCGACCCGGCCACCGTGCTGCCCCCGCCCCCCGGCGGCGCCACCAGCGTCGACCGGGCGCTGCGCGCCGCGGTCGACGGCGACACCGCGCCAGCCCGGCCGCCGGAGCGGGCCCCCGGCCTGGTCCGCGACCGGCGCGTCCTGCGGGTCCGGACCACCGCGGCCATCCTGTGGCGGGTCATCGCCGACATCGGCGGCGACCGCGGCTGGCACACCATCCCCGGCGCCTGGACGCTGCGCGGCGCGCTGGACCACTTGGTGGGCGGGATCGGCCTGCACCGGGGCAGACCGGCGCACCTGAGTCCGGGCGACGTCGTGGACTCCTGGACGGTGGTCGAGCGCGGCGACGCCGAGCACGTGCTGCTGCTGCGCGCCGACCTGCGCCTGCCCGGCCGGGCCTGGCTGGCGCTGCGCGCGGTCGACAACGGCCGCCCCGGCGAGTGCGACTACGAGCAGACCGTCACCTTCGTCCCGGACGGCCTGCCGGGCAGGCTCTACTGGCTCGCCCAGAAACCCGCCCACGACATCGTCTTCGGCCTGATGGCCCGCAACATCGCCCGCACCGCCGAGACCTGAGGCCGCCGAGACCTGAGGCAGGCGTCCGCTCAGGTGATCGGGGAGCCGCCGGTGACCGCGATGATCTCCCCGGTGACGTAGCTCGACTCCTGGGAAGCGAGGAAGACGTACGCGGGAGCCAGTTCGGCGGGCTGCGCGGCCCGGCCAAGCGGGGCCTGCGCGCCGAAGGACTTGACCTTGTCCGGCGGCATGGTGGCCGGGATCAGCGGCGTCCACACCGGGCCGGGGGCCACCGAGTTGACCCGGATGCCGCGCTCGGCCAGGTCGAGGGCCAAGCCCTTGGTGAAGTTGACGATCGCGGCCTTGGACGTGGCGTAGTCCAGCAGGTGCGGCGAGGGCTGGAACCCCTGGATCGAGGACGTCGTGATGATCGACGCGCCAGCCGACAGGTGCGGCAGCGCCGCCTTGCACAGCCAGAACAGGGCGTAGACGTTGGTCTTGAGCACCCGGTCGAACTGCTCGTTGTCGATCTCGGCGAGGCCGCCGTCGCGGGACATCTGGTAGGCCGCGTTGCTGACCAGCACGTCGATCCGGCCGAACGCGGCGACGGCCTGGTCCACCACGCGGGCGCACTCCGCCTCGTCGGTCAGGTCGGCGACCACGATCTCGGCCCGCCTGCCCGCGTCGGTGACCAGAGCGGCGGTGTCGCGGGCGTCCTGCTCCTCCTCCGGCAGGCAGGTGATCAGCACGTCGGCGCCCTCGCGGGCGAAGGCCAGCGCGACCGCGCGGCCGATCCCGGAGTCGCCGCCGGTGATCACCGTGGCGGCGTCGGTGAGCCTGCCGCTGCCCCGGTAGGTGTTCTCGCCGTGGTCGGGTTCGGTATCCATCTGCCCGGTCGGGCCGGGGTGCTCGATGGTCTCGCCGTCCTGGACCGGCCCCGGGTACTGCGTGCGCGGGTCCTGGCGGGTGCTCTGGTCGGGCATGTGTCACTCCCGTGCTCGTCTGGCGCTCGCACCGGGGATGCCCACCGGGACCGGGACGAAACGGCCGTTCCCACAGCCGGGCCGCGCTCGGGTTGAATGGGGCTGGATCTTCCTTCCGGCGAAAGGCTCCCTTGTGGACGATCGACTGGCCGAATTGGCCGCCGCGCACGGCGTGGCCGTCGCCTACGAGAACGGCGACCGCGACCGCGTCGAGGTCGACCCGGCGGTCGTCGTGGCCGTGCTGGGCCAGCTCGGCGTTCCGGCCGACAGCCCGGACGCGGTGCGGGAGTCGCTGCGGCGGGTTCCCAGCGCCGCGAGCGTGCCGTCCGTCGTCCGGCAGGGCGAACGGGCGCCGGTCGGCGTCGGCGAGGTCGTGCTGGAAGGCGGCGGTGTCGTCGCGGTCGACGGCGCGTTGCCCGACCTGCCGCTGGGCTGGCACCGGCTGCGGGTCGACGGCCGTGAGAGCACGCTGGCGGTCACCCCGGCCACGCTGCCGCCCGTCCCGCGCACCTGGGGGTGGATGACCCAGCTCTACGCGCTGCGCACGCCCGGGTCGTGGGGCATCGGCGACTACGCGGACCTGCGCGAGTTCGCCGCCGCCGCGGCCCGCGACGACGCGGGCGCCGTCCTGGTCAGCCCGGTCGCCGCCGTGGCCACGACTCACCCGGTGCAGAAGTCGCCCTACTCGCCCTCCAGCAGGCGCTTCCTCAACCCGCTGCACCTGGCCGTCACCGAGACCGACGCGTTCCGCGCCGCCGACGAGGACACCCGGCGCCAGGTGCTGGCGCTGCGCCCGGACGCTGGCGACCGCATCGACCACGACGCCGTGTGGCGCGCCAAGACCGCCGCGGTCGACCTGCTCCGGCCCCGGCTGCCCGACCTCGCCGGACTCGACCCGGCGCTGCTCGACTTCGCCACCTTCACCGCCCTGGCCGAGCGGCACGGCGCGGACTGGCGGACCTGGCCCGAGACGCTGCGGCACCCGGGCGCGCCTGCGGTCGCCCAGGCCCGCGCGGACCTCGCCGAGCGGGTCGCGCTGCACGCCTGGTACCAGCTCCAGTGCGCCGACCAGCTCGCCGCCGTGCGCCAGGCCGCCGCGGGCATGGCCGTCGGCGTCATCCACGACCTGCCGGTCGGCGTCGACCCCGGCGGCGCGGACGCCTGGTCGCTGCGCGACGTGCTGGCCTCCTCGGTGACCGTCGGCGCGCCCCCGGACGCGTTCAGCCCGCGCGGCCAGGACTGGGCGCTGCCCCCGTTCCGCCCCGACCGGCTGGCCGAGCACGGGTACCTGCCGTTCCGCGACATGATCCGCGCCGTCCTCGCGCACGGCGACGGCATCCGCGTCGACCACGTGGCCGGGCTGTGGCGGCTCTGGTGGATCCCGCCGGGCGAGACACCGGACCGGGGGACCTACGTGCGCTACGACGCCGAGGCGATGCTCGGCGTGCTGGCGCTGGAGGCGCACCGCGCCGGGGCGGCGGTGATCGGCGAGGACCTGGGCACCGTGCCCAAGCAGGTCACCGACGCGTTGCAGGAGCGCGGCGTCCTGAGCTGCGCGGTCGCCTGGTTCCAGCGCGACGACGACGGCCGCCCGCTGCCGCCCGCCCAGTGGCCCGCCCAGGCCGCGGCGAGCGTGTCGACCCATGATCTGCCGACCGCGCCCGGGTTTCTGGCGGGCGAGCACGTCCGCGCCCGCGCCGAACTCGGCCTGCTGGCCGACCCGGACGCCGAATACCGCACAGCGGCCGACGAGCGGGCCGCGATCGTGGGCCTGCTCGTGGACGAGGGCCTGGTGGCCGCGGACGCCTCGGAGCCGGAGATCGTCGCCGCCCTGCACGCGCTGCTCGCCCGGACGCCGTGCGCCCTGGTCTTCGCCGCCCCGCAGGACCTGATCGGCGAGCTTCGCCAGCCGAACCTGCCCGGCACGGTGGACGAGTACCCGAACTGGCGCCTGCCCCTGCCGCTGACCGTGGCCGAGCTGATGGCGCATCCGGCCGTGCGCGAGGCGGTGGCCGTGTTCCAAGCCCGCTGACTCGCGTGCTGGGCGCACCGCCGGTCAGCCCGAGAGGTCTTGCCCCTGCGCCGATCCGCCCGCTGGACTGGGCGTGCCCTGTCCAGCCCGGATCTACTACTCCGCGGTTTCGGTCTCCTGCTCCTTGTCGGGCACGGGGGCGACCCCGTGCTCCTCGCTCAATGCCGTGTAGATGGGGTTCGGGTCGGTCTCGATCACGGTGCCCTGCTTTCCGCGTCCGGTCGGGGGACCAGCCGGAGTTACCACCCAATGCCGGTTTTCAACCGTCGGGTCACCGGAAAGTGTTGCCCGCCGTCTCGTTCGCGGCGTCCAGCAGATCCAGGTAACCCGCGCCCACCTGCCACAACGAGTCCGCCACCGGCTCCAGTTTGCCGGGTTTCCACCGCCGCTCCTCGTACTCCGCGCTGCGTTCGCGCAGGGCGCGCAGGCTGATCGCGAGTTCGTCGGCGACCCGGTCGCGCAGGTCCTCCGGCGTGGGCGCGGCCGGACGCGCCGACTCCCCGCCGCCGTCGGCGATCGCGGTGAGCACTTCGGTCCGCACGCCGTCGGCCGCGGACCAGATCAGCACCGGCCGGTGCAGTTCGTGGTTCCACACCGGCGCGTGCGCCGAGCGCCAGAACGGCCGGACCGGGCTCTGCGCCAGCCGCGCCGCGTTGGCCCAGTGCCGCGCGCCCGAGGGTTCGGTGCGCCACGGCACCGCTTCGGCGGGCAGGTCGACCGTCAGGGCGACGGTGATCAGCTCGATGTCGGCGATCGGGCCGAGGATTTCCCCGGCCGCCCACAACTCGCCCACCCGCAGGGGGAAGATCGATACCGGCCGCGTGGCCATGTCGGCACAGGTGCTGGCGAGGGTTTCCAGGTGATGCACTGCGCGGGTCCACTTCACCCGGCCATCCTGCCCGGCCTGCCCGCGCGCGGGGCCGGGGGTGACGCCTTGATCGGAAGCGACGGAACGGGGACCGATGTCCGAGAACGGAACCACACGCAAGCGCGACGCCGCGGCGACCAAGGAGGCGCTGCTGGCCGCGGCAACCGAGCTGTTCACCACCCGAGGGTTCGACCGCACGTCGGTGCGCGACATCGCGGCGCTGGCCGAGGTCAACCAGGCGCTGGTGTTCCGGTACTTCGGCTCCAAGGAGGCGCTGCTCGGCGCCGTGCTGACCGCGCCGGGCCGCGCGCTGCTCGCCGAGACCCCGCCGGAGCGGCTGCTGGCCACGCTGGTGCGCGAGACGCTGGCGCAGGAGCCCGGCGGCGCGAGCGGGAACCTGCTGCTGCTCGCGCTCAGCGGCCCGCAGGACGGCGGCGCGGCCGAGGTGCTCGACCGCGAGGTCGCCGAGCCGCTGCGGGCGGCGCTGACGGCGCGGACCACGCGCTCGGACGCCGAACTGCGGGCCGAACTCGTGTGCGCGTGGCTGCTCGGCCTCGCCCTGAGCAGGCAGCTGCGCACGGACAGCGCGCTGGCCAAGGCCGACCCGGACGCGGCGAGCGCGCTTGTCCTGGACGCGGTGGCGACTCTGATGGGCGCGGCGTCACCGCCCGCACGCGGTCATTGACGCTCCGCTGTGCTGCCCGTAGCTTGTAAGCAAGTGCTTACAACGCTGAGGGGACCCCGATGACCGCCGCGGACGAACGACTACGCCAGTACCCGTTCAACCTGAGTGAAGGGCTCGACATCGATCCCGCCTACGCCGAGGCGCGCGCGGCGCGGGGGATGCTGCGCGTCCAACTGCCCTTCGGCGAGCCAGCCTGGCTGGCCACCCGCTACGAGGACGTGCGGTTCGTGCTGGGCGACCGGCGGTTCAGCCGGGCGATGGCGGCCGAACGCGACGAGCCGCGCAACCAGCCCTACCGCAGGCCGGGCGGCATCCTGGCGATGGACCCGCCCGACCACACCCGCCTGCGGGTCCTGGTGGCGGGCGCCTTCACCGCGCGCCGGGTCGAGAAGCTGCGGCCCTGGGTGCGCGAGATCGCGAACCGGCTCATCGACGACATGATCTCCGCCGGGCCGCCCGCCGACCTGGTCGAGGCGTTCGCTCTGCCGCTGCCGGTGCAGGTCATCTGCGAACTGCTGGGCGTGCCCGCCGAGGACCGGTCCCGGTTCCGGGTGTGGAGCGACGCGCTGCTGTCGATGTCCTCGCTGACAGCGGAGGAGTTCGTCCGGATGGACGGCGAACTACGGGCTTACATGGCCGATCTCGTCGCGGCGCGGCGCGCGGAACCGGCCGATGACCTGATGAGCGCCCTGATCGCGGCCCGGGCCGAGGACGGCGACCGGCTGTCCGAGGCGGAGCTGATCGACCTGTGCGTCGCCGTGCTGGTGGCCGGGCACGAGACCACCGCGACGCAGATCCCGAACTTCGCGCACGTGCTGCTGGCCAGGCCGCCGCTGTACCAGGGCCTGCACGACGACCCGGACCGCGTCCCGGCCGCGGTCGAGGAGCTGATGCGGTTCGTCCCGCTCGGCGCCGGGGCCGGATTCGCCCGCTACGCCACCGAGGACGTCGAGGTCGGCGGCGTGCTGGTGCGCGCGGGGGAGCCGGTAATGGCGGCCATCGGCTCGGCGAACCGCGACGAGAGCCGCTTCCCCGACGCCGCTGAGGTGCGGTTCGACCGCCCGGACACCGCCCACCTAGGCTTCGGCCACGGGGTGCACCACTGTCTCGGCGCGCCCTTGGCCCGGCTTGAGCTGCAAGAGGCGCTGTTGGCGCTCACCAGCCGCCTGCCCGGCCTGCGCGAGGCGGGGGAGCCGGTGTGGAAGACGCAGATGATCGTCCGCGGTCCCCGGACCATGCCGGTGGCGTGGTGAGCTGGACAGTCCGGGTCGACGCCGCAGCCTGCCTGGGCTCGGGAGTCTGCGCCGGTTCCCGCCCGGACGTCTTCCGGCTCGCCGGGCGGCACTCGGAGCCCGTGCGCGCCGACATCGCGCCTGACGACGGCGTCGTGGACCTGGCCGACACCTGTCCGGCGTCGGCGATCACCGTCACCGACGAGACGGGCGCGGAAATCGGCCCGCGCCCATGACCGACAGCGCGGGTCCCACCTTCGCCAGGGAGATGGGACCCGCGTCGGTCAGAGGCGGCTGGACTCCAGCGGGGTCACCAGGATCGCGCGGGCGCCGACCTCCCACAGCTCGTCCATCACGAACGGGGCGCGCTCGCGCGGAACCAGCGACCGGACGGCCACCCAGCCCTCGCGGGCCAGCGGTGAGACGGTCGGCGACTCGATGCCGGGGGTGAGCGCGCACGCCGCCTGCTGCACCTCGACCGGGCAGTCGTAGTCGATCATCACGTACTGCCGGGCGATCAGCACGCCCTTGAGCCGCCTGCGCAGCCGCTCGATCGCGGCCAGCGACTCCTCGGTCAGCTCGGCGGCGGGCCTGCGGATCAGCACCGCCTCGGACCGCAGGATCGGCTCGCCGAACACCGCGAGGCCGGAGTTGCGCAGGCTGGTGCCGGTCTCGACCACATCGGCCACCGCGTCGGCGATGCCGAGCTGCACCGAGGTCTCGACCGCGCCCTCCAGCCGGACGAGCTTGACCTGCACCCCGTGCTCGGCCAGGTGCTTCTCGACCAGGCCGGGGTAGCTGGTGGCGACCCGGCGGCCGTCGAGGTCGCGCAGGTCGGCGATGGCGCCCGGGCGCGCGGCGAAGCGGAACGTCGACTCGGAGTAGCCCAGGGCGAGGATCTCCTCGGCGCCGGTGTCGGCGTCGAGAAGCAGGTCGCGGCCGGTCAGGCCCGCGTCGAGGGTGCCGGAGCCGACGTAGAGGGCGATGTCGCGCGGGCGCAGGAAGAAGAACTGCACGTCGTTGCGCGCGTCATCGATCATCAGCTCGCGGTTGCCGCGATGGACCCGGTACCCGGCAGCGGTGAGGAGCTGTTCGGAGGGGACGCTGAGCGACCCCTTGTTGGGCACGGCGATCCGTAGCGTGGTCACACGCACGAATATTGCCACAGGCGGCCGTCCGCCCCGTGACCCGGGCCTGAACACCCGATGGCGTATCCGCGCTGGTCGGGGCCGTGCCGTCGGCCGCGTCACCCCTGCTGATCGCGTCCACTGTGGTCGCCGCGCACCTATTGACAAAGAGGATTTTTACGTACAAACTCATTTTTGCGATGAGAGACGTCCTGTACCTGGAGCACATCGAGCAGGCCGAGGCCCTGCTCAAGCCGCAGCGCGTGGAGGTGCTGCGGCAACTGGCTGAGCCCCGGTCGTGCACGGAGGTCGCGAGCAGGCTCGACCAGACCCCGCAGCGGGTCTACTACCACGTCAAGAAGCTGGTCGAGGCCGGTGTGGTCACCCTGGTGTCCGAGCGCAAGGTGCGTGGGATCAACGAGGGCGTCTACCAGGCCACGGCCCGGTCGTACTGGCTCTCGCCCCGGCTCGTCGGGAGCGTCGGGGCGCGCCTGCGCGACGACAAGCGCGGGCTGGGCTACCTGTTGGACCTCGTGGAGGAGGTCCAACAGGACATCGCGGGCCTGGACCGCACGGCGCCGGACCTGCCGTCGCTGGGGGTGTCCGGCGCGATTCGGGTGCCGCCCGAACGCAGGCCGGAGTTCCTCGAAGACCTCAAGAGCACGTTGCAAGACCTGTTCAGCCGCTACGGGGGCGCGGAGGGCGACGCCTTCGCCCTGGTGGTGGCCTGTTATCCGAAGGAGAAGACAGATGAGTGAGCCGTTGACCATGAGCGCCCGCCTGGACGCGCCCGTCTCCCGAGTGCGCGCGGCGCTGACCGAGGCGGGGGAGCTGCGGGCCTGGCTGTCCGAGCACGCCGAGGTCGACCTGCCGGACCGGTTCGCCTTCTGGGGCCCGTCGATCCCCGAGGGCGCCGAGCCGCGCCAGCGGCCGCTGACCATGACCGACACCGAGGTCGTCTTCGCCTGGCGGGTCGGCGGTGAAGAGACCACGGTCGAGTTCACCCTCGCCGAGGAGTCGGCGGACACGACGGTGCTGACCGTCACGCAGAGCCACTTCCCGGGCTGGGGCGTGGCCGCGTCGGGCGGTGGCGGCGTGCTCGCGGTGCTCGGCACGTTCTGGGCGGCGGCGATCGCCAACCTGGTCGAGCACATCGAAGGCAGGCCGCTGACCCCCAGGGGCGACCTGACCTCCGCCGACCTCAAGGCCGAAGTCGTCATCGCCGCGTCGGCGGAGAAGATCTACGACGCCCTCATGGACCCCGCCAAGTTCGCCGAGTGGTTCGGCTACCCGATCGACCTCGAACCGTATGTCGGCGGCCGCTGGGCCATGGGCGGCTTCGAGAACAACCCGTCCCCGGCGAAGATCGTCGAGCTGGAGCCGAACCGCGCCTTGACCCTGGACTTCGGCCCGGGTTACGGCGTCAACAGCTGGGAGCTCGCCGAGTCCGACGGCAAGACCCGGCTGACGATCATGGCCAGCGGCTTCGACAAGGACAACCCGCCGTACGCGGGCTGGCTGGGCTGGCTCAGCGGCATCGCCGAACTGCGCCGCTACGTCGAGATGCCCGACTGGCGGATGACCTGGCTCAACCCCACCGAAGAGGAACCCCAGCCCGCCCAGTGACCCTGGTTGTCGAGTTCGGTTGTTCCTACTTGGTATCTAGATAGCGGGTTAGCGCGGCGCTGGCTTGGCCGGGGGCACGCGGGTGGAAGAGGTGGGCCGGTCCTAGAAAGCGGGTGGCTGGCCTTGCGGGAAGGGCGTCCGCCTTCCGGGGCGCGCGGATAGGCGTCACATGGTGATCAGTTCGTCGGTGCGGTCGCGGTGGGCTTCGGCCTCTCTGGCCTGCTTTCGGGACCGCAGCCACGAGCGGGCGCAGAACACCGCGAGCACCTCCAGCACCGCCACCACGAAGGCGAGCACGCCCACGGCGACACCGCCGAAGCGCGCCATCACGCACCCGGCCACCATCGCGCACACCATCACCGCCACCGCGACCGGCCATCGGCGCCGGGGCAGCGGCCACATCCACCGCAGCATCGCGCCAGAACCTACCCGACCTCAAACGTGGCCCACGTCACCCGATCAGCGTGCCTCATTCGAGGCTGGAAAGCTTCCCTCGACAACCGATCTCGGGGGAAAGGGGCGCCCCCGGGGGGGCCTTTGGGCGGAGCCTCTAACCACGAAACACGGCCCTTTTGGGGGGGGGGGGGGGAAAGGGCCGGAGCCTTCGTTGGGGGCGGGGGGGGGTGCCCGTCTTGTGCCCCCCCCCCTCGCACCCCCTCCTTGCTA
>NZ_JBVJIN010000086.1:0-14579 GCF_055586285.1 Actinokineospora sp. NPDC051303 | reverse complement strand
AGCTCTACTGGCTTAAATCGGCACACTGTTGAGTTCTCAAACAACACACGCACATCCGAATCAACCGCCAAACAAGGCGACCTCATCCGAGGCTGATATTGCTCTAAGCTTTTTCTCGATCTTCGAGGTCGCCCACTCTACCACCACCGGTGGGAGCTTGGTTCGCGGCCCCTCTGTGGCCTGCGCTCGTTCCGGTTTCTCCGGCCCGTGTCGCGCTGACAGGAAGAAAGTTACACGCCCGGAAACCCGGGGTCAAATCGCACCCCCAAGTGCCCGCCGCGAGCGGAAACCGCAGGTCACCGCCCCTACGCCGGGGTCCTAGACCAACGTAACCCACCCGATCGGCCGTGTGAATGTGACCGCGATCACGTCAACTTTCTGGACTGAATCCGGTACGGCCCTCTGACCTGCGAAAACAGCCGTGGCCGCCGATCCCGAGGGATCGACGGCCACGGCAGGACCACCCAGACGGGCTCACACCCGCACTTCGACCCCCGCGGTGTTGCGCTTGCCGCGGCGCAGGACAAGCCACTTGCCGTGCAGCAGCTCCTCCTTCGACGGGGTCCACGCCTCGTCGGCGACCTTGGTGTTGTTCACGTAGGCGCCGCCCTCGTTGACCGTGCGCCGGGCGGCGCCGCGGCTCTCGGCCAGGCCCGCGGCGACGAGCAGGTCGACGATGGTGGGCTCGTCGGCGAGCCTGACCTCGCCGGTGGGGGCCTCGGCCATGGCCGCGTCGAGGGTCGACAGGTCCAGGTCGGCGAGGTCGCCCCGGCCGAAGAGAGCCTGGCTCGCGGTCACGACCTGGTTGGTCTCCCGCTGCCCGTGCACCAGCGTCGTGAACTCCTCGGCCAGGCGCTTCTGGGCCGCGCGCAGGTGCGGCCGCTCGGCGGTGTCGCGTTCCAGCGCGTCGATCTCTTCGCGATCCAGGAAGGTGAACAGCCGCAGGTAGCGGATGACGTCGGCGTCGCCCACGTTCACGAAGTACTGGTACCAGGCGTACGGCGAGGTCATCTCCGGGTCGAGCCAGACGTTGCCGCCGCCGGTCGACTTGCCGAACTTGCGTCCCTCGGCGTCGGTTACCAGCGGGGCGGTAAGCGCGTGCACCGACGCGCCGTCGACTTTCCGGACCAAGTCCACGCCGCCGATGATGTTGCCCCACTGGTCGGAGCCGCCTACCTGGAGCTTGCACCCGTGCGCGCGGTGCAGGCGCAGGTAGTCCTGAGACTGGAGCAGCAGGTAGCTGAACTCGGTGTAAGACATGCCGTCGGATTCAAGACGGCGCTTGACCGTCTCGCGCGCCAGCATCACGTTGACCGAGAAGTGCTTACCGACGTCCCGTAGGAAGTCGAGGACGGGCATGTCCCGGGTCCAGTCGAGGTTGTTGACCACGACCGCGCCGGTGGGCGAGGAGTCGAAGTCGACAAACCGCTCTAGCTGGCCGCGGATGCGGTTCGCCCACTCGGCGACGACGTCGGTGGTGTTGAGCACGCGCTCGCCGGTGTCGCGCGGGTCGCCGATCATGCCGGTGGCGCCGCCCGCGAGGACGATCGGCCGGTGACCGGCGCGCTGGAAGCGGCGCAGCATCAGCAGCGGGACCAGGTTGCCCGCGTGCAGGCTTGGCGCGGTGGGGTCGAAACCGGCATAGAGGGTGAGTGGGCCCGAATCGAGATCCTTGCGCAGCGCGTCGAGGTCGGTGGATTGCGCGATCAGGCCGCGCCAGGACAGCTCATCGAGGATGTGTTCACTCACGGCCCCCATCTTCCCCCGCCCGCACCGGGCCCGACCACCGGGTTTGGGGTCACCTCGTCAGGTTGGGCGCGTCCCGGACGATTCCGCGCTTACCGCCGCGTCGGTAGGCGCTGACTGCCGGGGAACCGTCTATCCAGAAACGCCAAGGGGTGTCGGCCGCTACCGCCACGCCGACTCGCGGGCCGACGCGGACAGAGTTGGGTGGGACGGGGTCGCCCGCGAGGAGGCGCACCGGTGAGGCGGGGTCGGTGAGGTCGACGCCGTTGTGGTGGCGGTGCAGGCCTAGCACGCCGGTGAGCTTGGCCGGGCCCCTGGCCAGGTCGGCCGCGGACCGGGACGCGGGGCGGCGGCGGTGGGCGAGGTCGTGTCCGGCGACGACCTCGCCCGCCCGCACCAGGACCGCGCCGGGCACGCCGTCGGTCAGCGAGACCACGTTCGCGCAGAAGTGCATCCCGTAGACGAAGTACACGTACAGGTGGCCCGCGGGTCCGAACATGACCTCGTTGCGCGGCGTCTGCCCCCGGTAGCAGTGGGAGGCGGGGTCGTCGCCGCCCCGGTAAGCCTCGACCTCGACTATCCGGACCTGGACACGGCCCTCGGGGCTGTCGGATTCGAGAGTCGCGCCCAGGAGGATCTTGGCCGCGTCCACCGGGTCGACAGCTAGTTCGGCACGGGTCATCAGCCGCACGGCGCGACCGCCTTTCCGGCGAGCGTGGTTACTTCCGGATGACCTGCTCCGACCACGCCCGGTACTCCTCGATTCGCCGCACGACCCGGTCCCGCTGCTCCGCCACCCGCGACGGCGCGGTGCCACCGTACGCGTCGCGGGAGGCGATGGAACCGGCGACCGTGAGCACTTCGCGCACGCGCGCGGTGAGCGCGGGGTTGACCTCGGCCAACTCGGCGTCGGTCAGCTCGTCGAGGCCGACGCCGCGCGCCTCGGCGCGGCGCACGCAGTCGCCCGCCGCCTCGTGCGCGATCCGGAACGGCACGCCTTCGCGGACCAGCCACTCGGCGATGTCGGTGGCGAGGGTGAACCCGGCGGGGGCGAGCGCGGCGAGCCGCTCGGTGTCGAAAGTGAGCGTGGAGAGCATTCCGGCGAGCGCGGGCAGCAGGAGTTCGAGCTGGGCGACCGAGTCGAACACCGGCTCCTTGTCCTCTTGCAGGTCGCGGTTGTACGCCAGCGGCTGCGCCTTCAGAGTGGCGAGGAGGCCGGTGAGGTTGCCGATGAGCCTCCCGGACTTGCCGCGCGCCAGTTCGGCCACGTCGGGGTTCTTCTTCTGCGGCATGATCGAGCTGCCGGTGGCCCACGCGTCGTCCAGCGTGGCGTAGGAGAACTCCGCCGTGGTCCAGATGATGACCTCTTCGGCGATCCGGGACAGGTTGACGCCGAGCATGGCGACCACGAAGGCGAACTCGGCGGCGAAGTCGCGGGAGGCGGTGCCGTCGATGGAGTTCTCTGCGGGGGCGTCGAAGCCGAGTTCCTCGGCGATCGCGGCCGGGTCGAGGCCCAGCGACGACCCGGCGAGCGCGCCGGACCCGTACGGCGAGACCGCGGCGCGGGCGTCCCAGTCACGCAGCCGGTCGACGTCGCGCAGCAGCGCTTGGACGTGGGCGAGCAGGTGGTGGGCGAGCAGCACCGGCTGGGCGTGCTGCAGGTGGGTGCGGCCGGGCATCGTGGCGTTGGGGTGCAGCTGCGCCTGGAACAGCAGTGCCTCGACCACGTCGAGGGTGCCGCCCGCGACGACCCGGGCGGCGTCGCGCAGGTACATCCGGAACAGCGTCGCGATCTGGTCGTTGCGGGAGCGACCGGCGCGCAGCTTGCCGCCGAGGTCGGCTCCGGCGCGCTCGATGAGGCCGCGTTCCAGGGCGGTGTGCACGTCCTCGTCGGCGACGACGGGCGTGAACGCGCCGGAGACCACGTCGGCCTCCAAGACGTCCAGCGCGGCGAGCATGCCGCGCAGCTCGTCGTCGGTGAGCAGTCCCGCGCGGTTGAGGACTCGGGCGTGGGCCCGGGACCCGGCGATGTCATAGCGCGCCAGCCGCCAGTCGAAATGGGTCGACAGGCTCAGCACCGCCATGGCCTCGGCGGGTCCGGAGCTGAACCGCCCACCCCACAGCGCGGTGGGTCCCTGCTCGGTCACGAGTGTCCTCTCTCGACAATGTGGTGCAAACAATGTGGTGCGACGGAAAAACAGTACTTTATTCGGATTTCGCGGCGTCGGAGTTGGTGCGCGCGGCCATCGCCATGAAGCGGTTGGCCATCTGCTGCCCGGTCACCGGCTCCCGGCAGATCACCATCACGGTGTCGTCGCCCGCGATCGTGCCGACGATGTCGATGAGGGCGGCCCGGTCGATCGCGCTGGCCAGGAACTGCGCCGCCCCGGGCGGGGTGCGCAGGACGGTCAGGTTGCCTGAGCAGTCCGCGGAGACCAGCAGCTCGCTGAGCAGCCGGGTCAGCCGGGAGGTGCCGCCCTGCACGCCGCGGACGGGGTTGCCGTCCTCGGGGATGACGTAGACCGCGGCCCCGCCGTCGGCTCCGCGCAGCTTGACCGCGCCGAGTTCGTCCAGGTCGCGCGACAGGGTGGCCTGGGTGGTCTCGATGCCCTCGGCGCCGAGCAGGGTCGCCAGTTCGGTCTGGCTGCGGACGGCGCGCTCGGAGACCAGCTCCACGATGCGTGCCTGGCGGGCGGCTCGGGTGGTGGCCGAGGCGGTCATGACCGGGCCACCAACCAGGCGAGCAGGGCCTTCTGCGAGTGCAGCCGGTTCTCCGCCTCGTCCCACACGGCGCTGGCCGGGCCGTCAAGCACCTCGTCGGTGATCTCCCAGCCGCGGTGGGCGGGCAGGCAGTGCAGCACGATCGCGCCCGGCGCGGCCCGCTCCAGCAGCTCGGCGTTGACCTGGAGCTTGCGGAAGGAGCTGACCCGGTCGCGGCCGTCGTTCTCCTGGCCCATGGACGTCCAGGTGTCGGTGACCAGCACGTCGGCTCCGTCGACCGCGGCGTGCGGGTCGGTGAGGACGGTGACGCTGCCGCCGGTCTCGGCGGCGCGGTGCTTGGCGTCGAGGACGACGTCGGGCTGCGGCAGGAAGCCTTCGGGGGCGACCACGCGCACGTGCATCCCGGCGGTGGCGCCGCCGAGGATCAGCGAGTGGGCCATGTTGTTCGCGCCGTCGCCGAGGTAGGTGGCGGTGACGCCCGCGGTGGTGCCGTGGCGCTCCTCGATGGTCTGCAGGTCGGCGAGGACCTGGCAGGGGTGGAACTCGTCGGTGAGCGCGTTGATCACCGGGACCCTGGACGCCGAGGCCATCGCCTCGATGCGCTTCTGGGCGTAGGTGCGCCAGACGACGACGTCGACGTAGCGGGACAGGACCCGGGAGGTGTCCTCGATGGTCTCCTCGCGGCCGAGCTGCATGGTGCGGCCGTCGACGATGATCGGCTGGCCGCCGAGCTGGGCGACGCCGACCTCGAAGGACAGGCGGGTGCGGGTCGAGTTCTTCTCGAAGATCGCGGCGACGGACTTGCCGTCGAGCGGCCGCTGCGACAGCGGAGCCGCCTTGAGTGCCTTGGCGAGGTCGAGGACCTCCCGCTGCTCGGCGGGGGTGAGGTCGTCGTCGCGCAGAAAGTGCCGGACCATGGCTCAGGGCTCCTGTGCGGTGTCGAGGATCGCGGGCAGCGCGGCGACGAACTCGCTCGCCTGTTCCTCGGTGAGGATCAGCGGCGGGGCGAGCCGCAGCGCGTCGGGCTGGACGTTGTTGACCAGGTATCCGGCCTTGGCCGCCGCGGCGGCGATGGCGGCGGAGACCGGCGCGGTGAGCGCGACGCCGAGCAGCAGGCCCGCGCCGCGCACGCCCGCGACCAGCGGGTGGTCGAGCTGCTCGATGCCCGCGGCGAGGTCCTTGCCGAGCGCGGCGACGTGCTGGAGCAGGCCGTCGGCGGCGATGGTGCGCAGCACCGCGAGGCCCGCGGCCGCGCTGACCGGGTTGCCGCCGAAGGTGGTGCCGTGGTGGCCGGGGGCGAACAGTTCGGCCGCGGCGCCGACCGCGACGCAGGCGCCCAGCGGCAGGCCGCCGCCGAGCCCCTTGGCCAGGGTGAACACGTCCGGGGTGATGCCCGCCTGCTGGAAGGCGAACCAGCTGCCGAGTCTGCCGATGCCGGTCTGCACCTCATCGAGGACGAGCAGCGCGCCCGCCGCGGCGGTGATCTCGCGGGCGGCCTGGAGGTAGCCGTCCGGGGCGGGGACGACGCCGCCCTCGCCGAGGACCGGTTCGAGGAACACCGCGGCGGTGTCACTGTCCACAGCGGACCGCAGGGCTTCGGTGTCGCCGAACGGGATGTGCGTGACGCCCGGGGTGAGCGGCTCGAACGGGGTGCGCTTGGGCGGCTGGCCGGTGAGCGCGAGCGCGCCCATGGTGCGGCCGTGGAAGGCGCCTTCGGTGGCGATGACCTTGCTACGTCCGGTGAGCCGGGTCAGTTTGAACGCGGCCTCATTGGCTTCGGCTCCGGAGTTGCAGAACAGCACCTTGGCGTTGCCCGCGAGCCCGGCCACGTCGAGCAGGGCGTCGGCCAGCTCGACCGCGACCGGGTTGACGTAGAGGTTGGACGTGTGGCCGAGGGTGGCCACCTGCGCGGTGACCGCCTCGACCACGGCCGGGTGCGCGTGGCCGAGCGCGTTGGTGGCGATGCCCCCGACCAGGTCGAGGTAGCGGTTGCCGTCGGCGTCCCAGACGTGCGCGCCCTCGCCGCGCACAAGGGTGATCGCGGGCGTGCCGTAGTTGTCCATCAGCGCGGCCCGCCACCGCCGCTGTCCGTCCACATTGGACGTGATCATGATTCTTCCCCCTCATCCGGCAGCACCATGGTGCCGACGCCGCCGCTGGTGAACACTTCGAGCAGCACCGAGTGCGCGAGCCTGCCGTCGATGACGTGCGCGCGCGGGACTCCGCCGGTGACCGCGCGCAGGCACGCCTCCATCTTCGGGACCATGCCGCTTTCCAAGTCTGGCAACAGTTTCGCCAGGTCGCTGGCGCGGATCTCGTGCAGCAGCGAGGAACGGTCCGGCCAGTCCGCGTACAGGCCCTCGACGTCGGTGAGGACGACGAGCTTGCGGGCTTCGAGCGCGATGGCGAGCGCGGCGGCCGCGGTGTCGGCGTTGACGTTGTGCGTGCGGCCGTCGCGGTCGGCGGCCACAGTGGACACAACGGGAATGCGGCCCGCGCGGACGATGTCGAGCACCGCGGCGGGGTTGACGGCCACGACGTCGCCGACCAGGCCGAGATCGACCTCTTCGCCGTCGACCGTCGCGGTGCGGCGCTCGGCGGTGAACAGGTGCGCGTCCTCGCCGGAGATGCCGACCGCGTGCGGGCCGTGCTCGTTGATCAGGCCGACGAGTTCGCGGCTGACCTGCCCGGTGAGGACCATGCGGACGACGTCCATGGTCTCCGGCGTGGTCACCCGCAGGCCCGCCTTGAATTCGCCGGGGATGCCGAGCCTGCTGAGCATGGCGCTGATCTGCGGGCCGCCGCCGTGCACGACGACCGGGCGCAGACCGGCGAGCCGCAGGAACACCATGTCCTCGGCGAACGCGCGCTTGAGCGTGTCGTCGATCATGGCGTTGCCGCCGTACTTGACCACGACGAGCGCGCCGTGGAACCGCCGCAGCCAGGGCAGCGCCTCGACCAGGACGGCAGCCTTCTCCGCTGCCCCGTTCGCCCCGGTCATGACGAGTACGCGCTGTTCTCTTCGACGTAGCCGTGCGAGAGGTCGGTGGTGAGGATGGTGCCCACTCCTTCGCCCGCGTGGAGATCGATCTCCACCAGGATGTCGCGGCCGCTCAGGTCCGCCTCGGACCGGTGGGCCGCGCGGGCCCCCGCTCGGCAGACGGCGGCGCCGTTGACGGTGATGTCCAGTTTGTGCTGGTCGAACTCGGTGGGCGCGTTGCCCACGGCCATCGCGATGCGGCCCCAGTTGGGGTCGCCCGCGAAGAACGCGGTCTTGCACAGGTTGTCCTGGGCGACCGCGCGAGCGGCGGCGACGGCTTGCGCGTCGGTGGCCGCGCCGCGCACGGTGACCGTGACGTGCTTGGTGACGCCCTCGGCGTCGGCCTGGAGCTGGGCGACGAGATCGGCGCAGACGGCGGTCACCGCGGCGGCGAAGTCCTCGGGGTCGGCCTCGACGCCGGACGCGCCGGAGGCCAGCAGCAGCACGGTGTCGTTGGTGGAGGTGCCGCCGTCGACGTCGAGCCGGTTGAAGGTGGACTCGACGGCCGCGCGCAGCGCGCTGTCCACAGTGGACTTGTCGGTCACGGCATCGGTGGTGATGACGCTAAGCATGGTCGCCATGTTGGGCGCGCACATTCCCGCGCCCTTGGCGAAGCCGCCGACGGTCCAGCCGCCCGCGTGGGTGAGCGCGGCCTGCTTGGCGACGGTGTCGGTGGTCATCACCGCGGTCGCGGCGGCCAGGCTCGCCTCGGCACCGCGGCCGAGTTCCTTGGCCGCGAGGTCGACGCCCGCCAGGACGGCGTTCATGGGCAGGCGTTCGCCGATGAGCCCGGTGGAGCACACCGCGACGTCGATCGCGCCGATGCCGAGCACGTCGGCGACCTTCTCGGCGGTGGCGTGGGTGTCCTGGAAGCCCGCGGGGCCGGTGCAGGCGTTGGCTCCGCCGGAGTTGAGCACGACGGCCCGCAGCGAGCCGGTGGTCAGCACCTGCTGGGACCACTGCACCGGCGCGGCCTTGACCTTGTTGCGGGTGAACACGCCCGCGGCGGCGGTCGACGGGCCGTCGTTGACGACGAGCGTGAGGTCGGGTTTGCCGTTGGGCTTGATGCCCGCGGCGACCCCGGCCGCCCGGAACCCCTGGGGCGCGGTGACGCCCTGGTCGCGGTCGATCACGGCGCGACCCCCACGGTGGACAGGCCCGCGGTCTCCGGCAGGCCCAGCGCGATGTTCATCGACTGCACGGCCGCGCCCGCGGTGCCCTTGGTCAGGTTGTCGACGGCGGCGACGACCACCAGGCGGCCCAGGTCGGCGTCAACGGTCACCTGAAGCTGCACGGCGTTGGAGCCCAGCACGGCCGCGGTCGTGGGCCACTGCCCCTCGGGCAGCAGGTGGACGAACGGCTCGTCGGCGTAGGCCTTCTCGTAGACCGACCGGGGGTCGTCGGAGCCGGTGAGCCGGGCGCTGCACGTGGCGAGGATGCCGCGCGGCAGCGGGGCCAGCACCGGGGTGAACGACACCGCGACCCGCTTGCCCGCGACGGCGCTGAGGTTCTGGGTGATCTCCGGGGTGTGCCGGTGCGCGCCGCCGACGCCGTAGGCGCTGAGCGAGCCCATCACCTCGGAGCCGAGCAGGTGCGGCTTGAGGCTCTTGCCCGCGCCCGAAGTGCCTGACACCGCGACGACGACGACCTCCGGCTCGACCAGGCCGTGCCGCACGGCGGGGGCGAGGGCGAGGGTGCTGACGGTCGGGTAGCAGCCGGGGACCGCGATCCGGGTCGCGGACCGCAGGGTGTCGCGGGCTCCGGGCAGCTCGGGCAGGCCGTAGGGCCAGTGGCCCGCGTGCTCGCCGCCGTACCAGCGGTCCCAGTCGGCGGGGTCGGCCAGCCGGTGGTCGGCGCCGCAGTCGACGACCAGGGTGCCGGGCGCCAACTGGGCGGCGATGGCCGCGGAGTGCCCGTGCGGCAGGGCGAGGAAGACGACGTCGTGGCCGTCGAGGGTCGCCGCGGTGGTCTCGGCCAGCACGCGGTCGGCCAGCGGGAGCAGGTGCGGCTGGTGCTCCCCGAGTCGGGTACCGGCGTTGCCCCCAGCGGTGAGCGCGCCGATCTCGACGTCGGGATGGGCGAGCAGCAGCCGGAGCAGCTCGCCTCCGGCGTATCCGCTGGCGCCCGCGACCGCGATCCGAATCGTCATGTGGATGATTATGCACTGTCGTGCAAACTCACTCAACCGGGTATCGGGGAAGCGCCTCGCCCCGAGCCCACGCTACCTGCCTTTTCGGTGATTCCCGGCGAATGGCGGACTTCCGGGACGAAGGCCACGTGTGACGCTCGGCCCGGTCTCGGGAAGCCGGGGTATCGTGGCCGAGATGATCAACCAGTGCCGCCCCGCTCGATGAGCGGCCCCCGCCCGGTGGTCGGCGTCGGCGCCGTCCTGCTCGATTCGGCGGACCGGGTCCTGCTCGGCCGCCGGGTGAAGGCCGGAGAGCCGGAGACCTGGTGCCTGCCCGGCGGGCACGTCGAGGCGGGCGAGACGTTCGAGTCCGCCGCGGCCCGTGAGGCCGACGAGGAAGCCGGGCTCACGGTGGGCGATCCCTCGGTGTTCGCGCTCGCGGTGCGGCTGGGCGGCAGCGGCGTCACCGTGGGGGTGGCCGGGCGCGGCGGCGGGACGCCGGTCGTGCGGGAGCCGCACGTGTTCGCGGAGTGGGCCTGGGTCGCGCGGGACGGGCTGCCCGCTCCCCTCTATCCGGCGTCGGCGATCCTGCTGGCGCTGTGGTGGGGAAAGCCCGCGCCACGCGGTTGGTCGGCGCACCGGGTCAGTCCGGTTTAAGCGCGTTCGCCCAGGTGAGGCCAGCTTCCCAGGGGTCGGCTGCCGAAGAGTCGGGAGAAGAACCGCCATCCAATGGCCACACCCGCCCGGGGTAGCTCGTCCGACTGAATGGCATACCGCTTCGCCTACTGGTGCCCTTCCATGGGAGGGCAGGTCCGTCGTGGGGGTGGACCTGTTGAGCCCATAAGGGGAAACCATGAGAACGATCCATCAACTCAGTGCGATCACCGCTGCCCTGGTCACCTCGGCGGGGCTGCTGCTCGGCGGGGCGGGCACGGCGGGCGCGGAGCCCGCGATCGTGGCCGTGGACGGCACGGACCCGATCGCGACCGGCTGCGCGGCGGACGCGATCACCGCCCGGGACGCCTACGGCACCATCGGCGGCGTCGTCCGGGTGTACGTCGAACTGCGGTACAGCCCGCGCTGCCGGACGGCGTGGGCCAGGGTGACCACGCAGAACATGCCCAACTGCGTGCCGGGCGCCGACTACTGCGGCGGCGCGACCGTCCACCGCAACAGCGACGGCCGCGAGTACGGCTGCGTGACGCCGGGCGGCGGGCGCGGCTGCTACACGCCGCAGGTCAACGACGCGGGCGTCACCTCGTACGCGCGGGGGCACGCGGACTACGGCGCGAACACCGCCTACGCGACCACCGGCTCGTACTGACCCGAACCGCGCCAGGCCCGGTGAGCCGCCGGGCCTGGCGCTGTCACGTCACTGCGCGGTGACGGTGTCCACGAGGTCGAGCAGCGGGCCCCACGGCTGCTCGCTGGGGCCGTCGGCGATGTGGACGCCCGCGTGCAGCAGCGTCTCCAGGTGGTTCTCCCAGCGCGGGTGGGCGCGCTGGGCCAGGTCGGCCTGCGGGCGGACGATCACCGGGACGCCGGGTGTGCCCATCGCCTCGACCAGGGCGGTGATGGCCTGGTTGTCGGCGATGCCCAGGGCGAGCTTGGCCAGCGAGTTCGCGGTGGCGGGCACGAACAGGAAGACGTCCGGGATCGGGTACGGCTTGGGCTCGGCGGGCAGCCGGGACGCGCTGCGGACCGGCAGGTCGGTCAGCGACTGCAACCGCGCGGTCTCCCCCGCCGCCGCCATCCACCGCCCGGCGGTGGGGGTGAAGGTGATCGCGAGCCGCCAGCCCCGGCGCGCGGCCGGGACGGCGAGTTCGACCCGCAGCCGGTGGTCGAGGCCGCCGCCCGCCGAGCTGACCAGGCCCAGGACGCCCCGGCTCATCGCCGCAGAAGCGCGCAGAACATGGCGTCGGTGCCGTGGCGGTGCGGCCAGAGTTGCGCGTAGGGGCCGTCGCCGAGACCGGGCACGCCGGGGAAGAACTCGCGCGCGTCGATCGGGGTGGCGCCGGTCTTGCGGACCACGTCGGCCACCACGCCCTCGGTCTCCGACAGGTGCGGCGAGCACACCACGTACGCCACGACCCCGCCGGGACGCACCAGGCCGAGCGCGCTGACCAGCAGCTCGCGTTGCAGCTTGGTCAGGTCGCCGACGTCGCCGGGCTGCCGCCGCCAGCGCGCCTCCGGCCTGCGCCGCAGCGCGCCGAGACCGGTGCACGGGGCGTCGACCAGCACCCGGTCGTATCCGCCCGGCAGACCGGGGTCGCGGCCGTCTGCGACGTGCACAGTGACCGGCAGGCCCCAGGTGATCTGCTCGACCAGCTTCGCGCGGTGCGGGGCCTGCTCGACCGCGTCGAGAGTGCCGCCGTTGAGTGCGGCGAGCGCGCCCAGCAGGGTCGCCTTGCCGCCGGGGCCCGCGCACAGGTCGAGCCAGCGCTCGTCGGGGCCCTCGATCTCCGGCCGGGTCAGCGCGAGCGCGCAGAGCTGGCTGCCCTCGTCCTGGACGTTGGCCAGCCGCTCGCGGACCGGCTCCAGGTCGCCGGGGTCGCCCGCCCCCGCGTCCAGCCGCACGCCGTAGGGCGAGTAGGGGGCCGGGTCGCCGCCGGTCATCGCGGCCAGCTCGTCCGCGCTGACCTCGCCGGGGCGGGCGACGAGGTGCACGGTCGGGCGCTCGTCGTCGGCGCGCAGCGCGTCGGCCAGTTCGTCGCCGGTGGTGCCGAGGGCGTCGGCGAACGCGCGGGCGATCCAGCGCGGGTGCGAAGTGCGGGCGGCGAGGTTGCCGACCGGGTCTTCTTCCGCGTCCGGGGCGAGCTGGTCGAGCCAGGCGGTCTCGTCGCGCTCGGCGACCCGGCGCAGCACCGCGTTGGCGAACCCGGTGACCCGCGAGCCGAAGTCGCGGCGCACCAGGTCCACCGTGGACGCCACCGCGGCGTGCGACGGGATGCGGGTGCGCAGAAGCTGGTAGGCGCCCAGGCGCAGGGCGTCGAGCAGCGCGGGCTCGATCTTGGACAGCGGCCGGTCGGCGCACTCGGCGATGATCTGGTCGAGCAGGCCCAAGGCGCGGGAGGTGCCGTAGGTCAGCTCAGTGGCCAGCGCGGCGTCGCGGCCGGAGATCTTGCGCTCGCGCAGCAGCTTGGGCAGCACCAGGTTGGCGTAGGCGTCCTCAGCGCGGACCGCGCGCAGGACGTCGAGCGCGGCCCGGCGCGCCGGGTCGTCCGCCGGTGGGCGCGCGGGCCCGTCCGGCCGCTTCGGCGGGTGCGACCGCTGCGGCCGCGAGGGTCGGTGCGAGCGCTTGCCGGGCTGGGTCACGTGAGCCGCTCCCCCGCCTCGATGCGCGTGCCGCGGGCCCAGTCGGTGGCCTGCATTCGTTTCTTGCCCTGCGCCTGCACCTCGCCGAGACGGACGGGCCAGGTCGCCGTGCCCACCAGGACACGCTTGCGTTCCACCAGCAACTCACCAGGTTCGAGATCGTTCTCGGACTCGGCCCGGGACACCGGGCCGAGCTTGACGCGTTCACCGCGGAACTCCGCCCACGCGCCGGGTTCCGGCGTCACCGCGCGAATCCGGCGGTCGACAGCGAGGCCAGGCGCGGTGAAGTCGACGCGGGCGTCCTCCACGCTGATCTTGGGCGCGAAGCTGACCCCGTCCGCTGGCTGCTCGACGGCGGTCAGCGAGCCGTCGGCTATTCCGTCCACAGTGGAGCGCAACAGGCCAGCGCCCGCCTCGGCGAGCCGGTCGAGCAGCGCGCCAGCGGTGTCGTCGGGGCGGATCGACTCGGTCAGCACACCGAACACCGGGCCAGCGTCGAGCTCCTTGACGATCCGGAACGTGCTGGCCCCGGTGATCTCGTCGCCGTGCCACACCGCCGCCTGCACCGGGGCCGCGCCACGCCACGCGGGCAGCACCGAGAAGTGCAGATTGACCCAGCCGTGCCGGGGGATGTCGAGGGCGGACTGCGGCAGGATCGCGCCGTAGGCCACGACCGGGCAGCAGTCCGGGGCGATCTCCCGCAGCCGCATCTGGAAGTCCGGATCGGACGCCTTCGCCGGGGTCAGCACCTCGATGCCGTGCTCGTCGGCGAGCGCGCCTACCGGGGAGCGCACCACATGCCTGCCCCGGCCAGCCGGGGCGTCGGGGCGGGTGACGACGGCGGCCACCTCGTGGTCGGAGTCGAGCAAAGCGCGCAGCGAGGGCAGAGCGACCTCAGGGGTGCCCGCGAAGACCAAGCGCATCAGCGGGCTCCGAAGAGGGGGTGGGGGCTCTGCTTGATGGTGGGGGTGGCGCCGGTGAACCACGGGGCACGGCGGATCTCGCGCATGGCCTGTTTGCGGGTCTCGTCATCGAGGCGGTCGAGGAACAGGACGCCGTCGAGGTGGTCGGTCTCGTGCTGGATGCAGCGGGCCAGGAGATCCGAGCCTTGGATCTCGACCGGCTCGCCGTGCATGTTCCAGCCTCGGGCCACGACGTTGCGGTGCCTGCGGCAGTCCCAGTACATGCCGGGGATGGAGAGGCAGCCCTCTTGACCGTCTTGGATCTCTTCGTCCACGGCTGTCCAGACGGGGTTGACCAGGTGGCCTGCGGCGCCGTCGCAGTGGTAGGTGAAGACTCTGAGTCCTACGCCTAGTTGGGGGGCCGCCAAGCCCGCGCCGCCCTGGGCTTCCATGGTGTCCCAGAGGTCGCGGACCAGGTTTCGCAGTTCGCGGTCGAAGTCGGTGACCTCGGCGGCGGGGGTGCGCAGCACTGGGTCTCCGAATAGCCGGATCTGCTGGACGGTCACAGGGGTCCTTTCTCGCTGTGCCGTGCAGTCTATGCGGGGCTTTCTGGGGCTTGGTCGGGTGGTTGCGCTGGTGGGGCTGGATCGGGTGGAGTGGTTTCTTCGGGGCCCCTACGAAGGAAGATCGCCGTGTGAAAGACGGGTGGGAAGCCTACGGCCTCACA
>NZ_JBVJIN010000085.1:0-17399 GCF_055586285.1 Actinokineospora sp. NPDC051303 | reverse complement strand
GGTGGGGAGCCTTCGGCCCCACGACCACGGCGAGTTTAGGGATCTTCCTTCTCCCCCAAAGAAACCACTCCACCCCATCGAGCACTGGGCGAGCGCGGGTGCGGCCTGGCAGGAGAGCGGCTTGGCAGGAACGCGGGCTGGCAGCAGAGCGGGTTCGCTGCTTGGTCCACCGCATCGAGCACTTGGCGGGCGTTGGTTCGGCCTGGCAGGGGCGGGGTTTGCTGGTTCACGCATCGAGTACCCGGCAGGGCCGGGTACGGCTTCGCGGGGTGGGTTTGCTGCTCGTTTCGCTGCCATCGGGCACTTGGTGGTGGGTGCCCCGTTCCTTCTTCATCTGGCATCCGGCAGCTTTGGGGTTCGGTGGTGAGGGTGCGGGGTTAGAGGCGGCGGTTGGCTAGGACGGGGATGGCTTTGCGGGCCTTGTCCACCGTTGTCGGGTCTACGTCCACCAGTAGTAGGCCGGGGGTGGGGCCTAGTTGGGCCACTGCTTCGCCGAAGGGGTTTGCTGCGAGGCTGTGGCCGATGCCTAGGGGGGCTGGGCCGGTTACTGGGCCGGGGTCGGCTTGGCCGCAGGCCAAAACCCAGGATGTGGAGTCCAGGGCCCTTGCGCGCACCAGGAGTTCCCACTGTTCCCGTTTGCCTGGGCCCGCGCCCCAGGACGCGCCTATGAGGATCGCGGTGGCGCCTTGGTCTGCCAGGCCTCGGAACAACTCTGGGAAGCGGACGTCGTAGCAGGTGGCTATGCCCAGGACGGTGTCTTCCACGGTGACCGTCACCAGGGAGTTGCCGGGGGCCACGGTTCGGGATTCGGTGAAGCCGAAGGCGTCGAAGAGGTGGATCTTGTCGTAGCCCAGGTGGTTGCCCTGGCCGGTGATCAGCATTGTGTTCGTGACTCGGCCGTCGGGGGAGGGGGTGAACATGCCCGCTACCACCACTATGGCGTGTTCGTCGGCTATCTCTTGGACCGTTGTCGCCCAAGGGCCGTTCAAGGGTTCGGCTAGGGGAGCCAGGGGGACGGCGAAGCAGGCCATGGTGGCTTCGGGGAAGAGGGCCACTGCCGCGCCTTGGGTCGCTGCCTGGTGGACGGCGGTTCTGACCAAAGCCAGGTTGGCTGTCGGGTCCGGTGTCGATGTGATCTGGCACAGCGCCACGCGCATGGTCGTTCCCCTCGAAGTCGGTCCGACTAGTGTCGGGCCTCGTGCCGATTCTGCCCCGCCTTGTCGCGGTCTTCGCCGCTGTTCTGCCGGTTGCGGCCTGCACCGGTGAACCTACGCCGCCCGCGTCTGGGGACCCGGAAGGCACGTCGCTGGTGATCGGGGTCGCGGATGAGCCCGAGTCGCTGGATCCGTTGCGGGGGTACGCGCCGTTGGGGGCGGCCAAGGTGTTCGACGGGCTGGTCGAGCATGACCCGGCGGGGACTCTGCGGCCGGTGTTGGCGGCCGGGTTGCCGGGGCCGTCCGCCGATGGGCGGTCGTGGACGGTGCGGTTGCGCAACGACGTGTCGTTCAGTGATGGCAGCGCGTTCGACTCCGCTGATGTGGTGGCCACCTACCGGGGGTTGATGGGCGACGGGGCGCCGCTGCGGTCGCGGTTCTGGATGCTTGCCGGGGTGGAGGCGATCGACAAGACCACGGTGCGGTTCGACCTGAGCAAGCCGTACGCGGCCTTCGCCGACCTGTTGGTGCTGGGGGTGCGGTCGGATTCCGACACGACTGATCCGCCGGTGGGGACGGGGCCGTACAAAGTGGCCGAGTGGGTGAAGGGGGAGCGGCTGGTCCTCGCCGCCAACCAGGCGTATTTCGCCGGGGCGCCCGCGATCACCACGGTCACCGTCGAGTTCGTGCCCGATGACGAGGTGCGGGCCCAGCGGATGCGTGCGGGCAAGCTGGACGGGGCCGAACTGCCCGCCCGGCTGGCGACCGGGTTCGCGGGGGTCGACGGGCTCGCCGTGGTCGAGCACAGCAGCGCCAGCCTGCTCGCGGTGAGCCTGCCGGACGGGCCGGTGACCGGTGACCCGGCCGTGCGGCTCGCGTTGAACCTCGCCGTCGACCGGGAGGCGCTGGTGGAACGGGCGCTGGGTGGCCGGGGCGCGCCGACGTCGTTGCCGGTGCCCTCGGCGTTGGCCGAGTTCGTCGAGCCGGGGGCGGCGATCAAGCCGGACCTGGTCCGCGCCCGCGAGGTGCTGGACGCGGCGGGGTGGGCGGCCGGTGGGGACGGTGTGCGGCGCAAGGGGGACACGCTCGCCGCCTTCGAGATCGGCTACCCCGTCGCCGATGTGACCGCCCGTGACCTGGTGACGGCGTTCGCGCAGGCCGCCAGGGAAATCGGGGTGACGATCACGGCCGCGCCGACGCCGCGCGGGTCGACCGCGCAGGGGCCCCGGCTCGTGGCGTTCGGCGACCCGGTCGACCCCGACTTCTCGCTGTACCCGCTGCTGCACCCGGCCGGTGGCGACCTCGCCGCCGCGCTCGACGCGGCTCGGGCCACCACTGACCCGGCCCAGCGCGCCGCCGCGTACCGGGCGGTGCAGCGGGCCTATGCCACCGCGCCGACCATGGTGGTGCTGGCTGCGCCGACGCACAGCTACGTCATGCGGGAGAACTGGACCGGCTACGAGCCCGTGGTGGACGCCACGGGCGCCGACCACACCTGGGGGGCGTGGTGGAACCTGCAACGCTGGGCTCCCCGATGAGCGATCAGTCGGCGCAGTGCGCAAGCCCGCGAGGTCACCGAACGAGTGCGGTGGCCCGGTGAGCGAACAGTCGGCACAGTGCGTGGGCGGGCGTCGCCACCGATCTGGTGAGGTGGCCGGGTGAGGGAACGATCGACGCAGTGCGTGGACGGGCGAGGCCTCGGAACTTGTGAGGTGGCCTGGTGACCGCCATCGACCTCGCCGCCGTGCGCGCGGACACGCCCGCGTGCCGGGACCAGGTCTTCCTCGACAGCGCGGGCTCGTCGCTGCCGCCGCGCCAGGTGGTGAACGAGGTCGTCGGCCACGTGCGCCGCGAGGCCGAGGTGGGCGGCTACCGTGCCGCCGCCGAGCGGCAGGACGACCTCGACCAGGGGTACGCCCACCTCGCCGAGCTGCTGGGCTGCCAGCCGGACGAGGTGGCGTTCACCGACAGCGCCAGCCGCTCCTGGCTGGCCGCGCTCGACGCGATCCCCCTCGGCCCCGGAGACCGGGTGCTGACCACCGAGGCCGAGTACGGCGGCAACGCGATCCCGCTGCTGACCCTGGCCCGCCGGGTCGGGGCGACCGTCGAGGCGGTGCCGTCCGACGCCGATGGCGCCCTTGACGTCGACGCGCTGCGCGGGATGCTCGATGAGCGGGTGAAGCTGCTGTCACTGGTGCACGTGCCGACCAACGGCGGCCTGGTCAACCCGGTCACCGAGGCCGCGGCCGCCGTGCACGACGTCGGCGCGCTGGTCCTGCTCGACGCGTGCCAGTCGCTGGGGCAGCTGCCGATCCCGGCGGGCGCGGACATCGTCACCGGCACCGGCCGCAAGTGGCTGCGCGGCCCGCGCGGCACCGGGGTCCTGGCCGTGCGCCGGGCCGCGCTCGACCGGCTGCGGCCCCGGCTGGTCGACCTGCGCGGCGGCTCCTGGGAGAGCCTGGACGAGGTCCGCCTGCTCGACGACGCGCGCGTGTTCGAGCTGTGGGAGTGCGGCGTCGCCGAGCGGCTGGGGCTCATCGCCGCCACCCGGTACGCGCTGGGCCTGGGGGTCGACCGGATCGCGGCGGCGGTCGGGGAGCGCGCCGAGCGGCTGCGCGCCGGGCTGGCCGCGATCCCCGGCGTCGAGGTCCGCGACCTGGGCAGCCGCCGCTGCGGGTTGGTCAGCTTCACCGTCGAGGGGATGAGCGCGGAACGGGTCCGGGCGGCGCTGCTCGCCCAGGACGTCACGGTGACCGTCAGCGGGGCGAGTTCGACCCGCTACGACATGACCCGCCGCGGGCTGGCCCAGGTGGTGCGCGCCTCGCCGCACTACTTCGTCTCGCCGGAGCAGATCGACCAGGCCGTGGCCGCCGTCGCGGCCCTGGAACGCGACCGCTGACCGGACTAGCTGTGACCTCGGGTACCGCCCCGATCGGGCCCATCCGTGCAGCGCATATTCTGGGGAGGTCCCCTCGTCCTGGAAGGACCTCATGCTGACGCGTACCGACCTGCGTTCCGCCCTCCCGTCGCCCGCCGAGCTGCGCACCACGCTGCCGCGGGCCGAGGTCGACGTGGACGCGGTGCTGCATCAGGTCCGCCCCATCGTGGACGACGTGCGGGCGCGGGGCGTCGAGGCGGCCCTGGAGTACACCGAGAAGTTCGACCAGGTCCGGCCGGAGTCGGTCCGGGTGCCGGTGGCCCACCTCGACCGCGCCTTGGCCGAGCTGGCCGCGCCGGTCCGGGCGGCGCTGGGCGAGGCCATCGCCCGCGCCCGGGTCGTGCACAACGAGCAGCGGCGGGTCGAGACCACCACCCAGGTCGCGCCCGGCGGCATGGTCACCGAGCGCTGGGCCCCGGTCGGCCGGGTCGGGCTCTACGCCCCCGGCGGGCTCGCGGTGTACCCGTCGACCGTGGTGATGAACGTGGTGCCCGCCCAGGCCGCCGGGGTCGAGTCGCTGGTCGTGTGCTCGCCGCCGCAGGCCGAGTTCGGCGGCCTGCCGCACCCGGGCATCCTGGCCACCGCCGCGCTGCTCGGCGTGGACGAGGTGTGGGCGGTCGGCGGCGCGCAGGCCGTGGCGCTGCTCACCTACGGCGGCCTCGACACCGACGGCGCGGAGCTTGCCCCCGTCGACATGGTCACCGGGCCCGGCAACATCTACCTGACCGCGGCCAAGCGGCTGGTGCGCGGGCTGGTCGGCATCGACGCCGAGGCCGGGCCGACCGAGATCGCCATCCTCGCCGACTCCGGAGCCGACCCGGCGCACGTCGCCGCCGACCTGATCAGCCAGGCCGAGCACGACCCCCTGGCGGCCAGCGTCCTGGTCACCGACTCGGTCGCGCTCGCCGACGCGGTGGACGCCGAGCTGGCCCGCCGGGTGCCGCTGACCAAGCACAGCGAGCGTGTGGAGACCGCGTTGCGCGGCAAGCAGTCCGGCACGATCCTGGTGTCCTCTGTGGACGACGGCATCCGGGTGGTGGACGCCTACGCCGCCGAGCACCTGGAGATCCAGACTGCCGACGCGCGCGCGGTGGCCAGCCGGGTGCGCAGCGCGGGCGCCATCTTCGTCGGCCCGTACGCCCCGGTCTCCCTGGGCGACTACTGCGCGGGCTCCAACCACGTGTTGCCCACCGGCGGCTGCGCGCGGCACTCGTCGGGCCTGTCGGTGCAGACGTTCCTGCGCCACATCCACGTGGTCGACTACAGCGAGGCCGCGCTGCGCGCGGTCGCCGGGCACGTCGTCGCCCTGGCCACCGCCGAGGGCCTGCCCGCGCACGCCGAGGCCGTCACCGCCCGGTTCCCGGAGGGATTGTGAGCACACCGGGACAGCGGGCGGCGCTGTCGGACCTGCCGCTGCGCGAGGACCTGCGCGGGCGCTCGCCGTATGGGGCGCCGCAACTGGACGTGCCGTACCAGTTGAACACCAACGAGAACCCGTACCCGCCGCCGCCCGCGCTCGTCGCCGACATCACCGCCGCGGTCGCGGAGATCGCGGCCACCCTGCACCGCTACCCCGACCGGGACGCGGTCGGGCTGCGCGCGGACCTCGCGGACTACCTGACCGCGGCCACCGGCGTCGGGCTGAGCACGGCGAACCTGTGGGCCGCCAACGGGTCCAACGAGGTGCTGCAACAGATCCTGCAGGCCTTCGGCGGCCCGGGGCGCACCGCGCTCGGCTTCGAGCCGTCGTACTCGATGCACCCGATCATCGCCGCGGGCACCCGCACCGAGTGGGCGCCGACCCCGCGCCGGGCGGACTTCTCCCTCGACGTGGCCGCCGCGGCGGCCGTGCTCGCCGAGCGCGCGCCGGACGTGGTGTTCGTGACCAGCCCTAACAATCCGACCGGGCAGTCGATCCCGCTCGCGGACCTGCGCGCGTTGGTCGCCGCCGCGCCCGCGATCGTGGTCGTGGACGAGGCCTACGCGGAGTTCTCGCCGCAGGAGAGCGCGGTCGCGCTCATCGAGGAGTTCCCCACCAAGGTGATCGTCAGCCGCACCATGAGCAAGGCGTTCGCCTTCGCGGGCGGGCGGCTCGGCTACCTCGCCGCCGCGCCCGCCATGGTCGACGCGCTGTTGTTGGTGCGCCTGCCTTATCACCTGTCGTCGCTGACCCAGGCCGCCGCCCGCGCCGCCCTGCGGCACGCCGACGAGACGCTGGCCTCGGTGCACGCCCTGGCCGCCGAGCGCGACCGGGTGGCGCTGGAGCTGGCCGGGCTCGGCGCGGCGGTCGTGCCAAGCGACGCCAACTTCATCCTGTTCGGACACTTCGCCGACCCGAACGCCGCCTGGCAGTCCTATTTGGACCGGGGCGTGCTCATCCGGGACGTCGGCATCCCCGGGCACCTGCGGGTCACCGTGGGCACACCGGCGGAGAACGACGCGTTCCTGGCCGCCAGTAAGGAGATCGTGCAGTGAGCACCACCAACCGCGTCGGCCGGGTCGAGCGGGTCACCAAGGAGTCCTCGGTCCTGGTCGAGATCGACCTCGACGGCTCAGGCAAGGTCGAGGTCTCGACCGGTGTGCCGTTCTACGACCACATGCTCACCGCGTTCGGCGCGCACGGCTCGTTCGACCTGACCGTCCGGGCCACCGGCGACATCGAGATCGACGCCCACCACACCGTCGAGGACGTCGCCATCGTCCTCGGCCAGGCGCTGCGCGCCGCGCTCGGCGACAAGGCGGGCATCCGCCGCTTCGGCGACGCCTGGATCCCGATGGACGAGACCCTGGCGCACGCCGCGGTCGACGTCTCCGGCAGGCCGTACTGCGTGCACACCGGCGAGCCGGAGGTCATGGTCGGCTTCACCGTCGGCGGCAACTACCCGACCGTGCTCAACCGGCACGTGTTCGAGTCGATCGCCTTCCACGCCCAGATCGCCCTGCACCTGCGGGTCATCCACGGCCGCGACCCGCACCACATCACCGAGGCCGAGTACAAGGCGTTCGCCCGGGCGCTGCGCGCGGCGTCCGAACCGGACCCCAGGGTCGGCGGCATCCCCTCCACCAAGGGCGTGCTCTAGAGTTCGCTGGTCCGCCACGGCAGCGGGAACGGCAAGGCGGGAACGGCAAGGCGGGAACGGCAAGGCGGGAACGGCAAGGAAGGTGCGCAGGTGCCCAAGGAAGTCGTCGTCATCGGCCTGATCGCCCTCGCGGGCATCCTCGTCGGCGGGGTCTACACGACGTGGAAGTCGGCCAAGGTGATGGCGGTGATCCTGTTGCTGCTGGCGCTGCTCGCCGCGGGTGGCGCGATCGCTTGGTACGTGTCCGCGTCTTGATCCGGCTGCCTTGACCCGGCTGTCCTGACCCGGCCGTTCAGCCTCAGCTGATGCCGCCCTCGCTGCCCGCCTTGAGGCGGGGCGCGCCCGGCCCGAAGGCGGCCAGCTGGTCGTCGCCGTTGACCAGCAGGCAGGACTTGAGGGACAGGCAGCCGCAGCCGATGCAGGACGTGAGGTTGTCGCGCAGCCGCTGCAGCGCGTCGATGCGGGCGTCGATCTCGGCGCGCCAGGTCTTCGACAGCCTGGTCCAGTCGACCTTGGTCGGGGTGCGCCGGTCCGGCAGCGTCTCCAGCGCGTCGCGGATCTCCTCCAGGCTCAGGCCGACGCGCTGGGCGGTGCGGATGAACGCGAGCCGCCGCAGGACCGCGCGCGGGTAGCGGCGCTGGTTGCCCGCGGTGCGCTCGGAGTGGATCAGGCCGCGCTCCTCGTAGAAGCGCAGCGCGGTGTGCGGGACTCCGCTGCGGTCGGCGACCTCGCCGATGGTCAGCGTCTCGGGCAGCTTGGACACCCCGCCGAGCCTACCGTGGCCGGTTTAGCGCGACCTCAAGGTAGGTCTAAGTACTGGACGGGCACGTGGGCGACCAGCCAGACGCCGTTCGCGCTGAGGTGGAACGCGTGGCCGTCGGCGGCCATCGCGGCGGCGGCGACGGTCAGGACGACCGGCTTGCCGCGCCGCGCGCCGACCCGGACCGCGGTGTCGCGGGTGGCGGACAGGTGCACGTCGTGGCGGCTCATCGGGCGCAGCCCCTCGGCCCGGATCGCGGGCAGGGCGGCGGCCACGGTGCCGTGGTAGAGCGTCTCGGGCGGCTCGGCCCGCGACAGTCCCAGGTCGACGGGCACGCTGTGCCCCTGGCTGGCCCGGATGCGCGTGCCGGTCTCGTCAAAGGCGAACCGCGTCTTGTCGTTCTCCGCGACGACGCGCTCCAGCAGGTCCCGGCTCATCCGGGCGCCGTGCCGCGCGAGGGCGGCGAGCAAATCGTCTACGGCCACCCAGCCCGCCCGGTCGAGGGTGATGCCGACGCTGTCGGGCGCGTGCCGCAACACGAGCGACAGCCGCTTCGAGAGGCGAATGATGTTCTTGTCTTCCATTTCGGAAGGCATTGGACCACAGCGGGGCGCGCTGGCGTAGCGGGTTTCGGGACGGCGAAACAGCCGATCAGTCCGTGGTGGACACGCGAGCGCCCGCGCCGAGCGCGTCAGGCGGGGGCTGGGTAGGTTCGCTGCTCGACGGGAGCGGGGATCTCCAGTTCCTCGGTGGTCAGCGGATCATCCGTTCGGGGGGCGAGCAGCGCGGCAGCGATGCCGATCCACAGCAGGGCCAGCGGTGCGGGCCAGAGCACGCCTTTCGAGAAGGCGATGTAGGTGTTCACCAAGGCCGCGATCACCAGGATCGCGGCCAGTAGCCAGCGGACCGGCCGTCTGTCCAGCGTCCGAGCCGTCACTGTGAGTCCTCCACTCCCGATACCCCGACCTAGTATTCGCGGGCTGGAGTACCCGTTCGAGTGGTGGATCTATCCGACTTTTTATTACGGTTCGGTCACGGCCGGTGGGCGCTACGCTGGGCGGGTGGCACGAGTCGTCGTACTGGACTACGGATCCGGCAATCTTCGGTCGGCTGAGCGCGCGTTGCGGCGCGTCGGCGCGGACGTCGAGGTGACCGGGGACTTTCACGCCGCCCTGGAGTGCGACGCCCTCGTCGTGCCCGGGGTCGGCGCCTACGCGGCCTGCATGGCCGGGCTGCTCGCGGTGCGCGGCGACCGGATCATCGGCCGCAGGCTCGCGGGCGGGCGGCCGGTGCTGGGCATCTGCGTCGGCATGCAGATCCTGTTCGACCGGGGCATCGAGCACGGCGTCGAGACCGAAGGCTGCGGGCAGTGGCCCGGCGTCGTGGATCGCCTGGAGGCCGACGTGGTGCCGCACATGGGGTGGAACACCGTCCGGGCGCCGGAGAAATCCGTGCTGTTCAAGGGGCTCGGCCCGGACACCCGGTTCTACTTCGTGCACTCCTACGCCGCCCGCTCCTGGGACCTGCGCCCCGAGCCGCCGATGATCGAGCCGCTGGTGACCTGGGCCACGCACGGCGACGACTTCGTGGCCGCCGCCGAGAACGGCCCGCTCTCGGCCACCCAGTTCCACCCGGAGAAGTCCGGCGACGCGGGCGCGCAGCTGTTGGAGAACTGGCTCGCCGACACCACCGGCTGAGCACGCGGACCCATCGGCCACCTGTCAGGTCGCCGGACGGCACCGCTTAGGCTGACCGGGTGAGCTTCTACCTGCTGCCCGCCGTCGACGTCGCCGATGGCCAAGCCGTCCGCCTCACCCAGGGTGAGGCGGGCACCGAGACCCACTACGGCTCCCCGCTGGAGGCCGCGCTGGCCTGGCAGGCCGACGGCGCCGAGTGGGTCCACCTGGTCGACCTCGACGCCGCGTTCGGCCGGGGGAGCAACCGCGCGCTGCTCGCCGAGGTCGTGGGCAGGCTCGACGTCAACGTCGAGCTGTCCGGCGGCATCCGCGACGACGAGTCGCTGGCGGCGGCGCTGTCCACCGGCTGCACCCGGGTCAACCTGGGCACCGCGGCGCTGGAGAACCCCGAGTGGTGCGCCAAGGCGATCGCCGCGCACGGCGAGCAGGTGGCCGTTGGCCTCGACGTCCGCATCACCGACGGCGTCCACCGGGTCGCCGCGCGCGGGTGGACCACCGACGGCGGCGACCTCTGGGAGGTCCTCGACCGCCTCGACCGCGACGGCTGCTCCCGGTACGTGGTGACCGACGTGAGCAAGGACGGCACGTTGCAAGGCCCCAACCTGGACCTGCTGCGCGCCGTCTGCGCCAAGACCGACGCGCCGGTGATCGCCTCCGGCGGGGTGTCCACTGTGGATGACGTGCGCGCGCTGGCCGCCCTGGCTGACCTCGGCGTGGAGGGCGCGATCGTCGGCAAAGCGCTCTACGCGGGCAACTTCACCCTGCCGCAGGCTCTCGCCGCGATCGGCTAAGCCGCGCCTGCGGCGAGGAAGCGGGGCCGCTCCTGTTTCGCGCGGAACCTGTGCGGTCGAACCGGGCCGCGTCAGCTTTGCTCGTCGCGCGGTCGGGGGATGCGGCGGGTGAGGTTGGCGCGCCGCCGGGCCTCGGCGCGGTCGTGGGACCCGCGGTGCAGCACGTAGTCCCGCAGGTAGTCCACTGTGGACGTCCGAACTGGACGGACGAGCCGGTCGTCCTCGAACGGCTCCGCCGCCTCGTCGACCGGCGGGCGCGACCTCGGGTCGGGGTGCGCCAGCCAGTCGAGGTGAGTGGTCAGCTTCGGCGACAGCCGCGTGTCCCAGCTCAGCGGGGCGCCCGCGGCCACCGCCTCGGCGGGAACGGCGAAGCCGTGGTGGGCGGGCGGCCGACCGGTCAGGTACTGGTGGGCCAGCAGCCCGTAGGCGAACACGTCGACCGCCGTGGTGAGCACGCTCGACCGGATCGCGGTGTCGCCGCGGGCGTACCGCAGCCACTCCGGCGCGCCGAAGGCCGGGTCGCCGCCGATGGCCGCGCGCGCGGGCGGTGAGCCAGCCAGGTAGGCGTGGTCGAAGCCAACCAGCAGGGGAACGCGCCGGTCTCCGTTGCGGTGCAGCACGTTGCGCGGCGTCAGGTCGCCGTGCGCGATCCCGCGCCGGTGCAGCAGCCCGATGCCCTCGGCGATCCCGCCGAGCAGCGCGGCGAGTCGCGCGCCGGTCATCTCATGCGGGACGACGTCATCGGCCACGCGCACCCGCCGGGTCACCGAGTAATAGCGGCCGCCCTCGGCGAAGAAATCGACCGGGGGCACCAAAGTCTCCACACCGGGGCCCGCCGAGCGCAGCCGCTCCAGCACCGCGCGGTGCCGCTTCTCGAACCGCGCGCACTCGGCCAGCCGCGCCCGCCGCTCATCCCGGCCCGCGTCCGGCGGCGGCCAGGTCGGCGCGCGGAACTCCTTGACGACGTAGGCCTCGCCGTCCTTCTCGGCGAAAGCCCACACACTCGTGCCCCCGGGCGATTCGGACGGCTGCCCGATAATCCGGTAGCCGTGGACACTCTCGTCCTGCTTCACCGGAGATCCCCGACACGACGCGCACGATGTGCCGGTGATTCGGTCGCAAGCTCGCTCATCGCGCACCTCGCCGGTGAAAGGGCTCAACTCGAATGGTGGTTGTGGTTAGGCCATGCGTGTGACCGCGCCAGGTGAAAGGGCAGGTTGTCAAACCGGCGGTCGCCTGTCCAGTGCTACCGGCGGGTAATGGGTGGTCGCATGTTGTCTATTTCGCCTGCCTCGAATCGGCGATTTTCGGTCACCGCGACGTCGTTGGCCGGAATGCGACAAATAACTCCCGGGTGGGAAGATTCCGGAATGCGCCGCCGAGTCGGGCGGCTTCGTCGGCCCGGCGGGATTCAGTCGAGGGTGATCGCGATGCCGATGGTGCCCTCGGGGCCTCGGCGGAGTCGGCTGCCGAGCATGGTGATGCGGCCGACGAGGCCGTATTTGCGCTGGATGAGTTTGCGGGTGTGCTCGGAGCCGTCCGCGTCGAGCAGGCGGGCGGTGCCGGGGGCCACGGGGCCGGACTTGGCGCCGCGGAAGTCGCACTCGGCGACCTCGACGCGGCCGTTGTTGCGAATCCGCTTGACCTTGCCGGAATTGGCCACCGTCCAGACCAGCAGGTCCGTGCCGTCGCGGGCCACCCAGACCGGGGTCGGCACCGCCGTGCCGTCCCGCTTGAAAGTCGTGACGAGCAGGTACTTGCCGTCGCCGAGGCGCGCCACATCCGAATCCATGGCCGGGACCCTACCCCCGCCGGTCGCGGCGCACCGAGAGTCCACTGAGGACACGGCGGCCCCGGCTGCACGCCGGGGCCGCTGACGGGGCCGCCGCACCTGCTCGGCGGCCCCGTCCCTGGCTCGCTCAGAGCGTGGGAAGCAGTTCGGTCAGCCGCTCCATGGAGTCGTTGACGCCGTGCTCCATGCCCGCTTCGATGTGCGCGTCGCGGGCCTCGACGCTCTGGTGGACCGAGTGCATCCGCAGCAGGGTGCGCCCGTCGCGCTCCTCGAACGTGACGCGCTCCAAGGTGACGTGGCCGGGGGCGCCCTCGAACTCGAAGGTCTGCGTGATGCCCGCGACCGACGGCTCGCCGTGGAAGACGCCATGGAAGCCGTACTCGGAGCCGTCCTCGTCGGTGTGCACATAGCGCCACGCGCCGCCGTGGTGGAACTCGTACTGGTCGACCTTCATCGACAACCGGCGCGGGCCGAGCCACTGCACCAGCAGTTCCGGCTCGGAGTAGGCGCGGAAGAGCAATTCGGCTGGCGCGTCGAACTCGCGGGTCACCTCGATGAATGGCGTGCCGGAGGGCGCTGTGATGGTGGTCTCGCTCATGACTGGGTTTCCTTTCGGGACTGGGATCGGGACTGGGATTCGCTGGGGTCGGTCTTGGCTGCCCGCTCCTGTAGGCGGGCGAGCAGTTCGTCGAGCCGGTCGTGGCTCTCCTGCCAGTACTCGCGGTAGCCGGCCAGCCATTGGGTCGCCGTGCGCAAGGGCTCCGCCTCCAGGTGGCTGAGGCGGGCGGTCGCCCGGCGGCTGCGGGTGATCAGCCCGGCCTGCTCCAGCACCTTGAGGTGCCGGGAGATGGCCGGTTGCGAGACGTGGAACGGGGCGGCCAACTCCGCCACGTTCGCGTCTCCCTCCCGCAGCCGTTGGAGGATCGCCCGCCGGGTGGGATCGGCCAGCGCCCCGAACACGGCGCTGAGCTGGTCCGACGTCGACTCTGTCGGCCTCGGTTCTGTCATTCATAACCATTTCGTTCTAGAAGCGATGGGTTAAGGATGCACCCGCGCGGCCGGTCCGTCAAGCCCCTTCGTCCTCTTTGGAGTGGAGTTCGCGGCGACGCTCGGCACGGATCGCGCACGTCTCATTACTTTCGGTGCTGCCTGGGGTTTCCAGGCGCAGACCGATACCGGAGGTGCTCGTGCGACGTCTCATCCGCAGGCTCGGAGTGCTCACTCTGCTCGTGCCGCTGGCCCTGTCCGCTGCTCCACCCGTCCACGCCCAGCCCGCGGGTGGCTCCGACCCGCGGGGCGCGGCCGAGGTGGTCTACTTCGAGTTCACCGACATCACCCGGGAGACGTTCGTCCTCGCGCTCGCCGACTCGGACAAGATCGAGAAGGCGCGCGAGATCCTGAGCGGGGAGGAGACCGACCGGGTCCACGTCGTCGGGCGGATCGTGAAGCGGTCCGCGGACTACAACTCGCGATGGAGCTACCACCTCAACCCGGAGACCATCGACTTCTTCGAGGCCGCCATCGAGGTCTGCGACGCGACGATCCCCTACGTCGAGGACCACCTCGACGAGGCGGGCGGCGCGTTCCTGCCCGGCCTGGTCTGGTGCGACTGGACTTCCCGGCTGACCCGCGAACTGTCGTAGCGGCCGGTTCGAGGAAAGTTCATCCGGAAGTAGGGTGTGACAGATAGCCCGCTCGTGTATCACTGGCGGCGTGACCCCTTCCTCCGCGTTCGACCGCCGCGCCTTCCTCAAGTCCTCCGCCGTCGCGGGCGGCGTCCTGCTCGTCCCGGCCGCCGTGGCCGGACGGGCCGGGGCCGCGTCCTCGCCGCGGTTCGCGCACGGCGTCGCCTCCGGCGACCCGCTGCCGGACGGGGTCCTGCTCTGGACCCGGGTCACGCCCACTCCAGACGCGACGCCCGGCTCCGGCGTCGGGCCCGAGGTGGAGGTCAGGTGGGAGGTCGCCGCGGACGCGGACTTCGCCACCGTGGTCCGGTCCGGCGCCGTCGCGACCGGGCCGGACCACGATCACACCGTCAAGGTGGCGGTCGACGGGCTGGCCCCGGCGACCGCCTACCACTACCGGTTCCTCCTCGACGGCGTGCCGTCGCCGACCGGCCGCACCCGGACCGCCCCGGCCGTGGACGCCGACGTGCGCGGGCTGCGGCTTGGGCTGGTCTCCTGTTCCAACTGGCAAGCGGGCTACTTCTCCGCCTACCGCCACCTCGCCGCCCGCGGCGACCTCGACGGCGTGCTGCACGTCGGCGACTACCTCTACGAGTACCCGGCGGGCAGCTACGGGGCCCGCGGCGTGACCGTCCGGCCGCACGAGCCCGCGGGCGAGATGGTCGCTCTCGCCGACTACCGCCGCCGCCACGCCCAGTACAAGACCGACCCCGACTTGCAGGCCCTGCACGCGGCGCGGCCCTGGTTCATCACCTGGGACGATCATGAATACGCCAACGACGCGTGGTCCGGCGGCGCGGAGAACCACCAGCCCGCCGAGGGCGACTGGGCCGCCCGCAAGGCAGCCGCCCGCCAGGCGTACTTCGAGTGGATGCCCGTCCGCCAAGGCCCGGGCGGGGAGATTTACCGCCGGTTCCGGTGGGGCCGCCTCGCCGAGCTGTCCCTGCTCGACCTGCGCAGCTACCGCTCCCTACAGACCACCCCGTCCTCGGGCGACCCGGCCGACCCGGTCCGCACCATCACCGGCGACCCGCAGATGGCCTGGCTCAAGTCCGGCCTCGCGGCCACGGACGCGACCTGGAAGCTCGTCGGCAACTCCGTGATGATCACCCCGATCTCGGTTGGCAACCTGGAGGCCCGCTTCGCCGAAGCTCTCGGCGGCCTGATCGGCCTGCCGGTGGGCGGCGTCGCGGCCAACTCCGACGCGTGGGACGGGTACACCGCCGACCGCCAGGAGCTGCTGGGCCACCTCAAGGACAACCGGGTCAAGAACACCGTGTTCCTGACCGGCGACATCCACTCGTCGTGGGCGGCGGACGTCCCGCTGGACCGGTCGAGCTACTGGTGGAACGGCAACAGCGCGGCCACCGAGTTCGTCACCACCTCGGTCACCAGCGACAACATCGATGACATCCTCAAAGCCGAGCCGCGAACCTTGTCCGTGGTGGTCGAAGCGGCGCTGCGGACCGGCAACCCGCACCTCAAGTACACCGAACTTGACTCGCACGGCTACTCGGTGGTCGACGTCACCCCCGAGCGCCTCCAGACCGACTGGTACTACGTCGCCGACCGCACCAGCCCCACCTCCACCGTCCGGCACGCGAAGTCGCTCGCCACCAAGGCGGGCACCCAGAAGGTCACTTCGGCGAGCGGCCCGGTGGGCTGAGCCGTCCCTTGTGGTCGTGCTCGGGGCCGCGTCGGCGCCCCGTAGGCTCGACGGCATGTCAGTAGCGGTGCGCGTGATCCCCTGCCTGGACGTCGACGCCGGGCGGGTCGTCAAAGGCGTCAACTTCACCGACCTCGTCGACGCGGGCGACCCGGTGGCGCTGGCCGCCGCCTACGACGCCGAGGGCGCCGACGAGCTCACCTTCCTCGACGTGACCGCGTCCTCTTCGGACCGGGAAACCACGTTCGACGTGGTGCGCCGTACCGCGGAGCAGGTGTTCATCCCGCTCACGGTCGGCGGCGGCGTCCGGACCGTCGAGGACGTCGACAAACTGCTGCGCGCCGGGGCGGACAAAGTGGGCGTCAACACCGCCGCCATCGCCCGCCCCGAGTTCCTGCGCGAGGCGTCGCACCGCTACGGCGCCCAGTGCATCGTGCTCTCGGTCGACGCCCGCCGGGTGCCGGAGGGATCGGCGCCCACCCCGTCCGGCTTCGAGGTCACCACCCACGGCGGCAGGCGCGGCACCGGCCTCGACGCGGTGGAGTGGGCCGCCCGAGGGCAGGAACTGGGCGTGGGGGAGATCCTGCTCAACTCGATGGACGCCGACGGCACCAAGGCGGGCTTCGACCTGGAGCTGATCAGCATGGTCCGCGCCCGGGTCGACGTCCCGCTGATCGCCAGCGGCGGCGCGGGCGCCCTGGAGCACTTTCCGCCCGCGGTGGAACGCGGCGCGGACGCGGTACTCGCGGCCAGCGTGTTCCACTTCGGACAGCTGCGCATCGGCGAGGTGAAGGACACCCTGCGCGCCGCGGGCGTCGAGGTTCGGTGAGCGGTCGTCCGCTGGAAGTCCGCGTCGCGGCGGTTCTCCTGGCGGGCGCGGCGGTGGCGTTCGCCGGGCTAGGTGTCGCGCGGTCCTTTTTGGACAGTGGGGCGCTGCGGTTTCCGCTTGGGCTCGGCGTGTTGGGGCTGCTCGCGGCTGTCGCGGTCGTGCTCGGCCGGGGGGTGGTGGCGGCGCAGGGTTTTGCGGCTGTCGCGGCGGTGGCGCACGTGCTGGTCGCGCTTGGCGGGGTGTCCGTTGGGGTGCGGGCCGGGTCGGGTGTGCTGGCCGCCGTGCACGGCTATGTGGTTGTTTTGTTGCTGACCCGCCCGGCGCGGGAGTACTTCGGAGGTGCTCGATGAGCGGACTCGACCCTGAGATCGCTGGGCTGCTCAAGCGTAACGCTGAGGGGCTGGTGTGCGCGGTGGCGCAGCAGCGGGAGACCAATGAGGTGTTGATGGTCGCCTGGATGAACGACGAGGCGCTGCACCGGACTCTGACTACGCGGCGGGCCACGTACTTTTCTCGGAGTCGGCAGGAGTTGTGGGTGAAGGGGGAGACCTCTGGACACACGCAGCGGGTGCATGATGTTCGGCTTGATTGTGATGGGGACACGGTTTTGGTGGTGGTTGATCAGGTGGATGGGGCCTGTCACACCGGGGATCGGACCTGCTTTGACGCTCGGCCGCTGTTGTAGGTGCTGCGGGGGCTCGCTTGGGTGGGGTTGCTCTCTGGGGTTCCGTGGCCGGGCTGGTGCTGTCTGCTCGATGGGGTGGAGTGGTTTCTTTGGGGCCTTGGTCTCAACCGGTCGGTGCGACACTGTGGGATGATCTTGGGGACTGATCGGAGTGTCGCCTGGTGGCGTTGATGGTGCCGTTGTCCTCGGACGAGCGGGAGACGATTTCCCGGGAGCTGGCCGTTGGCCGCTCTCACCGGAAGATCGGGTTGTTGTTGGGCAGGCATCATTCGGTGATCTCTCGGGAGGTCGCCCGCAACGGCGGCAACCAGAGATACCGGGC
>NZ_JBVJIN010000084.1:0-20314 GCF_055586285.1 Actinokineospora sp. NPDC051303 | reverse complement strand
GGGTGGGGAGCCTTCGGCCCCACGACCACGGCGAGTTTAGGGATCTTCCTTCACCCCCAAAGAAACCACTCCACCCCATCGAGCACCTGGCAGGGTTGGGCGCGGCCTGACAGGGGGTGGGTTTGCTGCTCGGTCCGTGCCATCGAGTACTGGGCGGGCGCTGGCTCGGCCTGGCAGGTGCTCGGGTGTTTCCCTTGCTCCACTCCACTGCTTGGGGCTGCGGTTGGCAGGGGAGCGGGTGTGGTCGTTGGCGAACCGAGGCGCGGTCTTAGCGCTCCACGGAGGTGAGGGCTCTTGGGCCGTTTGGCGGGTTCGGGGGAAAGGACTAGACCTCTACCTGGGTTGAGATTGCAGGATTGCCCGGTGAGCCTCCCTGAAGTGGAATCCCCCGGAAAACCCCTCTGGAGCGCGGAGAACCGGTGGACCACCGTCGGCATCCTGCTGCTGATCACTATCGGCGCCTTCGAGCACCTTGGTGTGTCCACCGCCATGCCGAGCATGCTGGCCGATCTCGATGGTGGCCACCTGTACTCGTGGCCGTTTACCGCGTTTCTGTCCGCCAGTGTCGTCGCCACGGTTCTTGGGGGGCGGATGTGCGATCGGTTTGGGCCCGGGGCGGTCTTGGTGGTGGCGCCTGCGGTGTTTTTGGCGGGGTTGGTCGCGGCGGGGACCGCGAGTGGGATGACTGGCCTGCTCGCGGCGCGGGCGTTGCAGGGGGTGGGGCTGGGGGCCGAGGTCGTTGCCGTCTATGTGCTGGTTGCGTTGGTTTATCCGGAGCGCACTCGGCCTGCGGCGTTTGGGTTGCTTGCCGCTGCGTGGGTGGTTCCGTCGATTGTGGGGCCGACGGCGGCGGGACTGGTCACCGAGCGGTTCGGGTGGCGGTGGGTCTTTCTCGGGTTGGTGCCGTTGGCGGTGCTTGGCGTCGCGCTGCTGGTGCCCGCGTTGCGTGGGTTACCTAAGCCGACGCGGGACAGTGCGTCCTCGCGGCGCAGAGGTGTGCCGTTGGCCGCCGTCGCGGCTGGGGTGGGTATCCCGGCGGTCAGTTGGGCGGCGCAGCACCCGTCTCTGTCGACGATGTGGCTTGGGATCGCTGGAATCGCGGTGCTGGTGCCCGCGCTGCGGACGCTGTTGCCCGCGGGCACTCTTCGCGCCAAATCGGGTCTGCCGCGGGTCGTGTTGGCGCGTGGGTTGTTCGCGGGGGCGTTTTTCGGGGTGGAGGCGTTTGTGCCGTTGACGTTGACCTCGGTGCACGGGTTCTCGCCCGCGCTGGCGGGGTTGCCGCTCACCATCGGCGCTCTCGGCTGGTCGATCGCCTCCGCTTGGCAGGGCAGACGGCCGGAAATCCCACGCACGACGTTGATCCGCCGCGGTTTCGTGATCCTCGCCGTGGGGCTCGCCGCCATGCCGCTCGTCGCGGCGCCCTGGGGACCGCCGTGGGTGGCCGCAGCGCTGTGGGCGGTCTGCGGCGCGGGCATGGGGATGAGCTTCCCGGCCATCAGCGTGCTCGCGCTGGGGCGCTCCGCCGAGCACGAGCGCGGGTTCACCTCGTCCGCGCTGCAGGTCGCGGACATGATCTTCTCCGCGGCGCTGGTCGGTTTCGCGGGAGTGCTGCTCACCGGGCTCGCGTCCGCGGCGGAGCCGACCGCCGCGCTGGTGCCCATCGACCTGGTGATGGCCGCGGTGGCGCTGGCGGGCGCGCTGGTGTTCCGCCGGTCGACCGACGAACGGGTGTGAGCCGGGCCGTTACGGCTCAGGTCCCGGTCCGGTCTACTCTGGAAGTGCGATGACCTATCTCGACCACGCGGCCACCACCCCGATCCTCCCGGAAGCCGTCGCTGCCCTCACCGGGGCGTTGTCCATGTTCGGCAACGCCTCTTCGCTGCATTCCTCCGGACGCCGGGCCCGGCGCGCCGTCGAGGAGGCCCGCGAGTCCATCGCCGACGCGCTCGGCGCCCGCCCCTCCGAGGTGATCTTCACTTCCGGCGGCACGGAAAGCGACAACCTGGCCGTCAAGGGCATCTACTGGGCGCGCCGCGCCGAGAACCCGGCCCGCACCCGGCTCCTGGTCTCCGAGACCGAGCACCACGCCGTCCTCGACGCCGCCCACTGGCTCGCCGAGCAGCACGGCGCGCGGCTCACCCTGCTCGAAGTCGACGACTTCGGCCGCGTCCACGAGGACACCCTCCGCGCCGCCATCGCCGAGAACCCCGACGACGTGGCGCTGGTCAGCGTCATGTGGGCCAACAACGAGGTCGGCACCGTCAACCCGGTCCGCGAACTCGCCGCCACCTGCGCCACGCACGGCATCCCGTTCCACACCGACGCGGTCCAGGCCGTCGGCGCCCTGCCGGTGAGCTTCGGGGCGTCCGGCGCGAGCGCGCTCACGCTGTCCGGCCACAAGGTCGGCGGACCGTACGGGGTCGGCGCGCTGCTGCTGAGCCGCGACGTCGCCTGCACCCCGGTCTCGCACGGCGGCGGGCAGGAGCGCGACGTGCGCTCCGGCACCCTCGACGTGCCCGGGATCGTGGCGATGGCCGCCGCCGTGCGGGTGGCCACCGAGGAGCGGGAGGAGCGTGCGGCCCGGCTGGCCGCGCTGCGCGACGACCTGATCCGCGAGGTCCGCGCCGTGCTGCCGGAAGCCGTGCTCAACGGCGACCCCGGCGAGTCGCTGGTGGACGGCGCCCCCTCCCGGCTGCCCGGCAACGCGCACTTCACCTTCCCCGGCTGCGAAGGCGACAGCCTGCTGATGCTGCTCGACGCCAAGGGCATCGAGTGCTCCACCGGATCGGCGTGCACGGCGGGCGTCGCCCAGCCCAGCCACGTGCTGCTGGCCATGGGCATCGAGCCCGCGCCCGCCCGCGGCTCGCTGCGCTTCTCCCTCGGGCACACCTCGACGGCCGCGGACGTGCGCGCGCTCGCCGAGGCCATCGGACCGGTCGTCGAACGCGCGCGCAACGCCGGACTGGCAGGACTGCGGCGGGGCACGTCCCCGGCGGCAGCGGAGGTGTGAGGACATGCGGGTGCTGGCCGCGATGAGCGGCGGAGTCGACTCGGCGGTGGCCGCCGCGCGGGCGGTCGAAGCCGGGCACGACGTCGTCGGCGTCCACTTGGCGCTGTCGGCGAAACCGGGCACGCTGCGCACCGGCTCGCGCGGCTGCTGCACCGTGGAGGACGCGCACGACGCCCGCCGGGTCGCCGATCTGCTCAACATCCCGTTCTACGTGTGGGACTTCGCCGAGCGGTTCACCGAGGACGTGGTCGAGGACTTCGTCGCCGAGTACGCCGCGGGCCGCACGCCGAACCCGTGCCTCAAGTGCAACGAGCGGATCAAGTTCGAGGCCCTGCTGGACAAGGCGATCGCCCTCGGCTTCGACGCGGTCTGCACCGGCCACTACGCCCGTCTCGCCCTGGTCGACGGGAAGCCGGAACTGCGCCGCAGCGCCGACCTGGCTAAGGACCAGTCCTACGTGCTGGCCTCGCTGACCGCCGACCAGCTCGCCCACGCGATGTTCCCCCTCGGGGACTCGGTCAAGGCCGATGTGCGGGTCGAGGCGACCGAACGCGGCTTGGCGGTCGCGGAGAAGCCGGACAGCTACGACATCTGCTTCATCCCGGACGGCGACACCCGCAAGTTCCTCACCGCCAAGCTCGGCGCTCGCCCCGGTCACCTCGTGGACGACGAGACCGGCGCGGTCCTCGGCGTCCACGCGGGCGTCCACGGTTTCACCGTCGGTCAGCGGCATGGCCTTGGCATCGACACCCCCGCCCCGGACGGCAAGCCGCGCTACGTGCTTTCCCTCGAACCGGTAAACGGCAACGTTCGCGTCGGTTCGGCTGACCGTCTCGCGGTAAGCGAGATCGTGGCGTCCCGGCCGATCTGGCCTTCCGGCACGCCGTTGGCGGGCACCGTCGATTGCGTCGCCCAGGTCCGTGCCCACGGCGGCACCTCCGACGCCCAGGCGTCCCTTGTGGACGGTGAGCTTCTCGTCCGCCCCACGGGCGACCTGCGCGGCGTGGCCCCGGGCCAGGCGGTCGTCCTCTACCGTCCGGACCCGGCGGGCGACGTGGTGCTCGGCAGCGGCATGATCTCCGCGACCCGCTAGCTCTTACCGCGGCTCTTACCGCGACGGGGTCTGGGCGGCCCGCCTGCTCGCCATGGCGAAGAACCCGAGCCTGCCCAGCGGCGCGCCGCCAGATCCCGCCGCCGCGATCACCCGCCCACCACAGGCGCGCGAGAACGCTTTCGGCCGCCCGTCACGCTTGCCGTCTGGCCGATTGCTCCTGCCAGGGCCAGTCGTTGTGGGACACCTCGGCTCCGTCGATCATGAACACCCCTCCGCCCGTCGAGACTGTGCCTCGATTCCCTCAGTTCGGCCGTCGGATCACACCCTAGATGTGTTCCGACTCACAAGACGGCGGTTCGCGTCCACTGCCACCCGGTCTGGGCTGGTCGGCATTGGTGATCACTGTGAGTTATTTTCCACCCGGAAGGCGGGTATTGGTATCACCTGTTCGGTGGTTGCCTCCCCTCTCCGTTGGGCCAATTACGAAACCGTGCGCGTGCGGTGGACGGCCCTCAAGATCATTAATTGCCCTTCTCGGGCGATTCTCATTTCCTGGCCGAACTGGGACAAAGCCTGGACCGTCCGTGGTCTCGCCGGTGATGATCTCTCTCGACGTTCCGGCTAGCGGCTGTTCGGGTGGGTGGGTGAATTGACCAGTGACGAATTGTAATCGCCCCGTCACCTGCCGCAGAATCCCGAGAACGGCGTTACGGACGCTCTGCCTGAATCGACGTATCTGGTACGTGTCGCGCTGCTCTACTACCGATGAGCAGGTTGACGTGGACATGCGCACTGATCGTGACCGACGACTCCCGGGGTGGGGATCCAATGGCGACCATGAGCCCAAGCGGCGACTATCTGGCCAACGACAGCGACGGCGGGCAACCCGCTGGTCTGTCCGAGGTGGTCGACCTCCCAGCGCATGTGGGGATGCGACACAGAGCGCGACTGCTCGACCCGACGGTCGCGCTGCCCGGCAGCAAGAACCGGCGGCCCCAGCCGACGGTCTACCGCGCCGACACCCTGCTGATGCCGCTCCGCGTCGCCCGTGACTGCGCCCTGATGGCCCGCTTCAACGAAGTGCTCGAACCCCTTTCCGTCGAACTCGTGGTGACCCTGCCCGAAACCCGCCGCTGGCAGGACGCGCTGGCCGGCTTCGACGACGGCTTCGCGGTGCCGGTGCTGGTGCGGCTGTGCGGTGACGAACTCGTGGAGCAGGCGCCCGACCCGTGGACGGTGCTGGCGAACCTGCGCCGCAAGTTCCCCGAGGAAGACCTCGCGGGCGTCGGCCTGGAACACATCGCCGTCGCCGCGTCGGTCGAGATGGAAGGCGCCCCCTTCGGCAGCGGCGTTCCCTTCGGCAGTGGGGTTCCGTTCGGCAGTGGGGTTCCCTTTGGCAGCGGCGTGCCCTTCGGTAGCGGTGTGCCGTTCGGCAGCGGGGTCGGTCATGGCGGCGGCGGAGCCCTGGGCACCGGCACCCGCAACCCGGTGCGGCTGTACGTGCCCGAGCCCAAGCGCACCGCGGACCCGGCCACCCTGCCCGCGGGGCGGCGCCCGGTCGTGGCCGTGCTCGACACCGGGATCGGCCCGCACCCCTGGCTGCCGGTGGGCGATCCCGCCGACGACCCGGTGGTCGAGGTGTCCACCGAGTTCCAGGCGCTGCTCGCGGACCTGGAGGGCACGATGACCGACGCCACCGGCGGGGTCATGCCCACCCTGGCGTCCCCGATGGACGAGCGGGACGTGCTCCAGCCGCTGCTGGGCATCACGGACTCCCACTCCGGCCACGGCACCTTCGTCACCGGCCTGGTCTTCCAGAACTGTCCGGACGCGCGGGTGCTGTCGCTGCGCGTCCTGCACACCGATGGCATCACGACCGACGCCTCCGTGCTGCTGGCGCTGGAGTGGCTGCGCAAGCGCGTGCAGGACGCCCTGGACAACGACCGGCCCGAGGAGCTGGTCGACGTAGTCTCGGTGTCCTTGGGCTTCTACCCCGAGCACACCGACTACGAGACGGGCCTGCTGCTCGCCGAGGCCGTGCGCAAGCTGACCGACCTCGGCGTCGTCGTGGTGGCCGCAGCGGGCAACGACTCCACGACCCGCCCGTTCGTGCCCGCCGCCCTGGTGCTCAACCCGGACGGCTCGAACACCGAGAACCCGCTGCTCGTCGCCGTCGGCGCGCTCAACGCCTCCGGCAAGTCGGTGGCCGCGTTCAGCAACGAGGGCGACTGGGTTCGCCGCTGGGCGCCGGGCAACTCGGTGGTCAGCACCGTGCCCCTGTGGGAGGGCCCGGAGGGCGCGGACCTGTCCACTCAGGGCGACGGCTGCCCGAAGCTGCCGAGGACCACGCCGGACCCGGACGACCTCACCACCGGGTTCGCGGTGTGGGCGGGGACCTCGTTCGCCACACCGGTCATCGCGGGCATGCTGGCGACGAACCTCGTGGCGGCGGCGGACGCGCGCACGGTCGAGGACCGCCGGGCCCGCGCGCACGACGCCCTCGCGATCACCGACGCCCAATTGCAGGAGCTGGGCTGGTTCTCCTGAATCCCCGCGCGGTTGATCCGCGTCCGGTGACTGGGCAGTAATGTCTACTGCCATGGCCGGTGGTTCCGACACAGCGCGGTGCCCGCAGTGAACGAGCGGGTGCTGCGGCGGGCCACCGGGCTCCACCGGCGGGCGCGGGTCGCCGTGTACGCCTACGACTTCGCCAAGGCGAGGTCGCTGCTCGAACAGGCCCTCGACGCCCTCGTCTCCGCGCCCGATCCGGACGACCAGGAGCTCATCCCGCTGCGGGTGCGGGTCCTGGTCACCGCCGCCTATGCCGACACCGAAGTCGGCCAGGTCGAACTCGGCCTGGGCAGGCTCGACACCGCTGACCGGCTGGTGCTGGGCGTCGCCGACGAGACCCGGCGCAAGGAGCTGGTCGAGCTGTCCCGGGAGCAGCGGGGCTTCCTGCTGATCCGGGTGGGCCGCACCGAGGAGGGATTGCAGACCCTCGACAAGGCCGCCGAGTCCCTCGAACGCGATCTCGCCGCGGGTGTCGGCGACCCGAGCGTGCTCGCGATCCTGCACCTCAACCGCAGCCTCGCCTACATCTGGCTGGCGCAGACCGCGGCGGCGGTCGAGGAGGTCCACCGCTGCATCGACCTCGCCGAGCGCTACGAGATGGACCCGACGATCTCGATCAAGGCCAGGCACAACCTCGGCTATGTCGCGTACATGGCCGGCGACATGCCCACGGCGCTGCGGCACTACGAGGAGTCGGCCCGGATCTGCCAGGAGCAGGCGCCCGGCCTGCTGCCCGTGGTTCGGCTCGACCAGGCTCGCGCGATGCTCGCCGCCGGGCTCGGCGAAGAGGCCGCCCGCAATCTGGACGAGGCGCTTCCCGTGCTGCGCAAGCAACGCGGCGGGCAGGACGCCGCGGAAGCCGAGGTGGCCAGGGCCGCCGCCGCCCTGCTCGACGGCGACGACACGCTGGCCCGCAGGCGAGCCCGGTCCGCCGAGGCGAGTTTCACCAAGCGCGGCAACACCCGCTGGGCCGCCATCGCGGCGCTGACCGCCGTCCGCGCTCAGGCCCACACGGCGCTGCGCACCGGCCGCGTGCGGCAGGCGCTGATCGACAACGCGGTCAAGCTCGCCGACCGGCTGCGCTCGCTCATGCTCGAAGACGAGACCGCTCTCGCCCTGCTGCTCGCCGTCCGGCTCGAACTGCGCCGCGGCGACCCGGCGGCGGCCGAAGTGCTGCTCGACCAGGTGCCCCGCCCGCGGCCCACGACGCCCATCGACCACAAGATGCTGCTGCGCCTGTGCCGCGCCGAACTCGCCGTCGCCCGGGGCGTGCCCCGCGCCGCGCTCGGCGAGGCCCGTGCCGGACTTGACGAACTCGGCAAGGTGCGCGACCGCATGGGCGGCATGGAACTGGTCTGCGGCACCGCGCTGCACGGCCAGGAACTCGGCGAGCTCGCGGTGAAACTCGTGCTCCGCGACACGCGCTCGGACGCGCGGCGCCTGTTCGAGTGGCTCGAACGCACCCGAGCGCAGGTCTACCGCTACGAGCCGCTGCCCGCCATCGAGGACCAAGAGGTCGCGGAGAAGGCGGCGGAGCTGCGCCACATCCGCCGGGTCGTGCAGTCGGCCCGCCTGGCGGGCCGGTCCGCCGCGAAGCTGGAGAAGCAGACCGCGGCGCTGGAACGGGAAGTGTCGCGTCAAGGCTGGTATGCCAGCCCCTGGGGCAGTCCGCGGCCAGTGGCGGCGCTGACCCAGGTGACCGACGCGCTCGGCGATCGCGCGCTGGTGTCGTTTGCGACGTCCGACGGCGAGGTCGTCGCCGTGGTCGTGACCGGCGAGCGCACCCGCATGGTCCGCCTGGGTTCCTCGGCAGCGGCCGCCGAGTGGTCCGCGCGGTTGCACGCCGACCTCGACGCCCTTGCCCCGGACACGCTGCCGAAGCCGATTGTCGACGTCGTGAAGGCGTCGGCGGCGCGGAGCGCGGGCGGACTCGATGAGCAGTTGATTTGCCCGCTGCTTGATCTCATCGGCGACCGGGAACTGATCGTCATCCCGACAGGAGCGCTCTACGCCGTGCCGTGGGGGAGCCTGCCGTCGCTTCTCGGCAGACCGGTGGTGGTCGCCCCGTCCGCGACCGCGTGGCTTTCCGCGGCCACGGCCAAGAGCACATCCGGCGGCACGGTTCTCGCGCGCGGCCCGCTGCTCACCGGCCTCGTCGCCGAGGAAAGCATGTTGAGCACGGTGTACCCCGACGCTGTCGCGTTCAGCGGGGAAGCGGCCACCGTCGCCGAGGTGCTCGACGCCCTCGACGGCGCCGAACTCGCCCATCTCGCCGCGCACGGCGAACACGAGCCGACCAACGCCCTGTTCTCCCGGCTCGAACTGGCCGACGGCCCGCTGTTCGCCTACGAGGTGGCCCGCCTCCGGCAGCCCCCGCGCCAGGTCGTCCTCGCGGCCTGCGAGTTGGCGCTGAACTATGTGCGCCCCGGCGACGAAGCCCTCGGCTACGCGGGCGCCCTGCTTGCCAGCGGCGTGCGGACCGTCGTCGCCGCCACCAGCCGCGTCGGCGACGAGTCGGCCGCGACCGCGATGGTCGCCTACCACCAGCGCCTCGCCGCGGGCGTCGCCCCCGCCCGCGCTCTGGCCGAATCGGTGGCCGACGACCCCTATCGGCGACCGTTCATTTGCCTCGGCGCGGGATAGCGAAAACGGGCACGACGGCCATGGACAATGCGTGACCGCGCTACTTACGATCGCAGGTCGGTGATGTAGACCACACGACCGGAGGGTGGCGCGATGAGCGAGCACCACACGCTGTGCGCGGCTTACCAAGCGACCGCTAAGCAGAATCCGGACTTGGTGGCGCTGCGGACCCCGGGCGACGCGGTCTCCATCACGTGGCGGGAGTACGCCCGGCGGGTTCGCCGGATCGCGGCGGGCCTCGCGGCGCTGGGCGTCGGGCGCGGCGACACGGTCGGGATGATGCTGGCCAACCGCCCCGAGTTCCACCTGGTCGACACCGCTGCCCTGCACCTCGGCGCGGTCCCGTTTTCCGTTTACAACACCAGCGCGGCCGAGCAGTTGTCCTATGTGTTCGCCAACGCGGCCAACAAGGTCGTCGTCACCGAAGCCCAGTTCCTGCCGACCCTGCTCGCCTCGGGCGCCGACGCGCGCCTGATCTGCCTCGACGGCGATATCGAGGGAACGATGTCGCTGGCCGATCTTGAGGCCCACGGCGACGAGGACTTCGACTTTGACGCCGCGTGGCGCTCGGTCGAGCCCGACGACATCGCCACGATCATCTACACCTCGGGCACGACCGGCCCGCCCAAGGGCGTCGAGCTGACCCACGCCAACCTGCTGGCGGTGACCGACGCGATCAAGGACTCCTACGACCTGACGCCCGGCGACCGGGTCTTGTCGTTCCTGCCCTCCGCCCACATCGCGGACCGCGTGGTCTCGCACTACGCGTCGATGGTGATCGGCACCGTGGTCACCTCGCTCGCCGACCCGAGACAACTCGCCACGGCGCTGCCGGACACTCGCCCGCACCTGTTCTTCGCGGTGCCCCGGGTGTGGCAGAAGTTCAAACTCGCCATCGACAGCGCGCTCGCCGCCGAGACCAGCGGCCCCAAGCGGAAGATCGCGGCATGGGCCATCGACGTGGGCGTCCGCCGGGCGAAGACGGAGCTGGCGGGCAAGCCCATCCCCGCCGCCCTGGCGTTCCAACACCGCTTGGCGGACAAGCTGGTGCTCTCGAAACTCCGCCAGAAGCTCGGCCTGGACGAGGCGAAGATCGCGGCCTCCGGCGCGGCCGCGATTCCCGTGGAGATCCTGGAGTACTTCTGGGGCCTGGGCATCCCCGTCTACGAAATCTGGGGCATGTCTGAGACAGGAGGACTCGGCACATCGGGGCGACCGGGCAAGGTCAAGCTCGGCACCGTCGGCACCCCGGTGGGCGGCGTGGAGGTCAAGCTCGCCGAGGACGGCGAACTGCTCATCCGGGCCGCCTCCGTGATGCGCGGCTACCGTGGCGACCCCGAGAAGACCGCCGAGACGGTCGACGCGGAGGGCTGGGTGCACACCGGCGACATCGGCGTGCTGGACGACGAGGGCTTCGTGACGATCGTGGACCGGAAGAAGGAGCTGATCATCAGCTCCGCCGGGAAGAACATGTCGCCCACCAACATCGAAAACGCCGTCAAGGCGTCCAGTTCCCTCATCGGCCAAGTGGTCGCCATCGGCGACGACCGGCCGTACGTGTCCGCGCTCGTGGTCCTCGACCAGGACGCGGCCGCGGGCCTCGCCGCCCGGCACGGACTGCCCGAATCCTCGCCGAGCGCCGTGGCCGCCCACGACCAGGTGCGCGCGCTGATCGCCGACGCGGTCCGCGCGGGCAACGCCAGACTGTCCCGCGTAGAGCAAATCAAACGCTTCCGCATCGTCCCGGATTTCTGGGAACCAGGTGGTGACGAGTTGACCCCGACCCTCAAGCTGCGCCGCAAGCCGATCGCGTCGAAGTACGCCCACGACATCGATGACCTCTACGCCGATTCGCCCACCGCCGAGACCATAAACGTGGGCTCCTGACGGCCAAGAGGGCACGCTCGCGGTCGACCCCCGGGGCCAGTCCCGAGACACGATGGGGCACCGGTGGGGCTGTCGCGTCACCACCTTGTTGCCGGGGCGGACGGCGATCAGATCGTGAAATTGGTCGCGCGCGTGCATCAGGTCCCTCGCGGGTCGGGTGGTTGGTGGTGTTGGGGCGCGTTCAGGGGATCAGCAGGTTCACGTCGCCGAACTCGTGCCACAGGTAGCCCTGGTCGATGGCCGCCCGGTAGCAGCGGTCCAGCAACTCATGGCCCGCTATCGCCGCGAGCATGTCCAAATGGGACGCGCGCGGCTCGTGGAAGCCGGTCAGCAGGCCGTCGACCGCCCGCACTCCCCGGTCGGGCGTGATGATGAGATCCGTCCACCCTGCTCGCGCGTGGACAGTCCCGTCGTTCCCCACGGCGCTTTCCAGCGCGCGGACCGCCGTCGTGCCGACTGCGATCACGCGACCGCCGTCCGCGCGAGCTTGGTTCACCAGTCGCGCGGTAGTCGCGGAGACGCGGAACCGTTCCGGGTACGGACGTTCATGAGCCTCCGGTGAGGCGACACCGGTGTGCAGGAGGACCGGCGCGAATTGGATACCTGCCGACACCAGACGGGTGACCAGCCGATCGGTGAACGGACGTGACGCGCTGGGCATCTCGGCGCTGCCCGGCTCCATGCCGAACACGGTTTGGTAGTACCGCAGCGGCCACGACTTCGGCACGTACCCGTAGCGGATCGGCGAACCGAAGCAGTGCAGATACGCCGTCACCGACTCGAACCCGCCCGGGTCCACGGCCGCCACCCACAGGCGGTCGTCGGAATACCGGTTCAGCAGCGTCACCGCCGCCCCGCCCACTAGGTCGTAGCGCGCGCCCGCCACGCCGAACGGATACGGCACGGTGGCCTTGTCGTCGGCCTGCCGCAACTCCACCAGCCAGGTGCCGTCGGACGCCTCCGTCGACAGGTGGACAGTCAACCCGCCCCCCACGACCCCGACCGCGGCGGGCAGCGTCGCCGAGGTGTTCACGACCAGCACGTCCCCGGCCCGCAGCAACGCGGGCAGGTTCGTGAACCGCTCATGCCTGACCGTCGTCCCCTCGCCGACCAAAAGCCGGACACCGTCCCGCGGCAGCCCGCGCGCCTCAGGTGGCTCGTGCGCCTCCAACTCCGCGGGCAGTGTGAACTCCAGCGTGCTCATGTCCCCTCCTCGTGGCGGTCGGACGACCGCCGAATGCCATTCACCGAAACGGATGAAGTTCAGCTGTGTTCGTGCCAGAGCATCAGGTGCGCTCCCGCCGGATCGCGGACCTCGAAGCCGTAATGGCCGCGCGGGTACCGCCCCGGTGGCCGGACCACCTCGATATCCCCGACATCCCCTACCCGGGCGAAAGCGGCGTCGACCTCCGCCTGGCTCCCCAACTCGAACGCCACCGGTGCTTGCCTGCGCAGGCCCGGCGCGACGAGTTCGACATAGGCGTTCTCCGCCGCCCGAAGCACGACGCCGCGTTCACCGTCCACAGACCACTCGTCCACTACGGACAGACCGAGACGGTCGACGTAGAACGACCGGGTCTCCTCGAAGTTGTCGATCTCGAACGGGATCCACAGCGCTCGCGGCCCGCTCATGTCAGCTCCCGCAGCCGGAGCCTGCCGGACTCCGGGCGGTTCGCGAGCACTTTCAGCACGGCAGGGACGACAGTCTCGGGCAGCGGGCGGTCGCTGATGTCTTCGCCGGGGAACGCGTCCTGGTGCATGCGGGTGCGCAGGTCCCCGGGGTCCGCCCACCACACCCGCACGCCGGATTCCTCGGCGGCCAACACGTTGCTGAGCTGTTCGACCGCGGCCTTCGAGGCCCCGTAGCCGCCCCAGCCCGGGTACGCCTCGACTGCGGCGTCGGAGGTGATGCTGAGGACCGCCCCCGCCCGCGCCCGCAGGTCGGGCAGGACGAGCTGGGTGAGTCCGAGCAAGGCGACGACGTTGACCTCGAACACTTCCCGCAGAGCGTCGACCGGGTAATCGGCGAGTGGGGGAAGTGGGCTCGGCCCGAGCGTTCCGCCGTTGTTGATCAGAAGGTCCGGCCCGCCAAGGCTTCTCGCGGCGGCGCCGACCTCCGCGCGGTGGGCCGGATCGGTCAGGTCGCCGGGAATGGCGATCGCCGTGCCCGGCAGGTCCCGGGTGGCCGCGGTGAGCGCCTCCGCGCCGCGGGCGTCGAGCACCAGCTGCCACCCGGCTTCCGCGAGACCCGTGGCCAGCGCGAGGCCGAGGCCGCGGGAGGCCCCGGTGATGATGGCGACAGACACTGAGGTGTCCTTTCGTCGAAGGGTTCCGATGTGATCGACAGTAGGTTTCAGCCGAGGCGTCGCCATCGGACTTGAGACGGGACTTGTCTACGTCTTTGGTCCTAGGACCCCGGGTTCTGTCGGTCCCCGTGGGTACCTTGGAGTTGTGACCGGAATTGAACGAAACGAGCTGCGTGAAGTCAGCGCCGCGGTGTTGGCCGTCGCCACACACCTGTCGGTGCGCGACGTCCTGCAGACGATCCTGACTTCCGCGCGCAGGCTCCTGGGCGCCCGCTACGCGGCGTTGGGAGTGCCCGACAGCGAGGGGGGTTTCTCGGAATTCCTCGCCGACGGGATAACCGACGAGCAGTGGGCGGCCATCGGCCCGCTGCCTCGTCAGCACGGTCTGCTCGGGGTGATGCTCAGCGACCCGAACCCGGTTCGCCTCGCGGACGTCCGCGAGCACCCCCAGTTCGACTGGTGGCCAGAGGCGCACCCGGTGCTCACCGATTTCCTGGGAATGCCGATCTCCGACGGCGACGAGATCCTGGGCGAGATATTCCTGGCGAACAAGGCCGAGCCGGGCGGGTTCACGGCGCAGGACGAGGAACTGCTGGAGCTGTTGGCGGCCCACGCGGCCATCGCCCTGGTCAATGCGCGGTTGTACGAGCGGGGGCGCGAGTTGACCATTCTCGAAGAGCGCCATCGGATCGCTCGCGAGCTGCATGATTCGGTCGCACAGAAATTGTTCAGCCTCCGGCTCACCGCCGAGGCCGCCGCGGCGCTGGTGGAACGGGACGCAGGCCGGGCTCTCGGCGAACTCGACACGGTTCGCGAACTCGCCGCCGAGGCCGCGGACGAACTCCGCTCGGTCGTGATCGGCCTTCGCCCGCCGGATCTGGCGGGCGAAGGGCTGGACGTGGCGCTCGGCAAGCAGATCGATCTGGTGAACCGGGTGCACGGGGCCGTCGTCCGGTTCCGCGGTGGACAGATTCCGCGTTTGGCCACGGCGCGGGAGGAAGCCCTGTACAGGATCGGTCAGGAGGCGCTGCACAACGCTTTACGGCATTCGGCGGCGGATCGGATCGAAGTCGACCTGGTGATGCGGGAAGGCCGCATCCTGCTGGAAGTCCGGGACGACGGCGTCGGGTTCGATCTGTCCACACAGGAGCACGCGTCTCGGCGGTTGGGGCTGTCGTCCATGCGGGAACGCGCGCGGTCGGCAGGGGGAAAACTCAAGGTCACCTCGCACAGTCCAGGTGGGACGACGGTCCGACTGGAGGTGCCCGTTGACCAGTGAGCGGATTCGGGTGCTCGTCGTCGACGACCATCCCGTCGTGCGGCAAGGGCTCCGCACATTCCTGGACCTGCAGGACGACATCACCGTGGTCGGGGAGGCGGTCAACGGCGAGTCCTGTGTCATCGAGGCCGAACGGCTGCGGCCCGACGTCGTGCTGCTCGACCTGCGAATGCCGGGCACGGACGGCGTGCACGCGCTACTCGGGCTGCGTGAATTGGGGAACCCCGCGCGCGTGCTCGTGATCACGAGCTTCGCCGAGCCCACCGCCATCGTGCCCGCGGTGCGCGCGGGCGCGGCGGGCTATGTCTACAAAGACATTGATCCGCAAGCTCTTGCGGTGGCCATCAGGTCGGTGCACGCGGGTCATGTGCTGCTGCACCCGTCCGTCGCCCGCATGCTCGCGGAGGGGGATGCCCGGCCCGGGGGCACCACCCTCACCGCGCGGGAGCGGGAAGTGTTGGGTGAGCTGGCCAATGGTCGGTCGAACCGGGAAATCGCCCGCGGCCTTGCGTTGTCGGAGAAGACGGTGAAGGCCCACGTGAGCGCGATCCTCAGCAAACTCGACGTGCACGACCGAACACAGGCGGCGCTTTACGCGGTGCGGATGGGGTTGGTGTCCTTGGTCGGAAAATAAACGCCTCTTGGCTAGGGGGCGATCTGCGGGCCGCGGCGACGGGTGACCGCGGGAGCGGGAGACGCGAGCGGGGCTGGCCACGGGTGACCGCGGGAGCGGGGCTGACCTTGTGGCCTGCGTTGGGGCGGTGCCGCGCGCGGGGACGGCGACCGGGTTCGTGAAGGTCGGTGGGCGCATGGTCGAACAGGTCGACTTGACGGATCGCGTTGGGGTGTTGGCCGAGTCGGTGCCCATGCTCGACGTGGTGGTGACTGTGGCGAGCCTTTGGGATGGGCGCGCAGCGGGAGTCTGCTGTGGGCTGAGTGGGCGGCGACGAGTTCGAGGCGTGCCGTCGAGTCGGTGGCGTGCCGACCGCATTGGCGGCGGGTCCAGTGACGGCGTGCGGGGCTGGGGGTGGCGCGACCTGGCGGTGCGCGCGCGGCGCGATCTGGTTGCGTGTGGCTGGCCTGGCGGCGTGACCTGGCGGCGCGTGGCTGGCGGCGCGGAACTGGGCTGCGCGGTGCGGCCTGGTTGCGTGTGGCTGGGCTGGGCGGCGCGACCTCGTGGCGTGTGCTTGGGCTGGGCGGGTGCGGCTTGGTGGCGTTCGGGTGAGCTGGCGGTGGCGTGCCGAGTCGACGGTGTCGTTGGCCAGTAGCGGTGGCTCTTGGTGGGCTGGCTACCGCGGTCGCGCGAAGTGTTCGATCGGTGGGGCGTGCCGAGGGCGGCTGCTTGGTGAGCACGTCGTGCGGCTCGCCTGCGGTTGAGCGCTGTTGCCGACCATGTGGCCGGTGGGTCGGTGAAGATTTTTCGTGACCTGTGGAACCGGCGATCTTGTGGCGCGTCCTTGCTGGGTGGGAAGCCCGCCTTGGGCGCGGAGCACCCGTTCAACATCACTATTCACCGTATGTATAGAGTGAGAGAGTAACCGGCTCACGAAGACTTGGGGGTACCGGTGGATCGACGTTTTCTCCTTGCTGGTCTCGCCGCGACCGCGACCGCGCTCGCAGGCTGCACCGCCTCGGATTCCGGCCCGCCAGTGCCGGAACTCGCCGAGCGCGGGACCACCATGACCACGGCGACGCTCACCCGCCAGGACCTGACCAACAAGGTCACGCTCAACGGCAAGGTGACGCTGAATCCGGTCTTCGGCCTGGTCGCCCCGGTCAACGGCGAGGTGCGCTACCTGGACGTCAAGGACCAGAAGGGCACGCCGACCAAGCCGACCCGGGTCGGCGCGGTGTGGGCGGCGGGCAAGCCGACGCATGTCGAGGTGCCCGCCGGGTCGTCCTTCGCGGGTCGTCTGGTCGATGACCGGGCGACGGTGACGGCGGGCATGCCGATCGTGTCGGCGAAGTACGGTGGCTACGGCATCGTCGCCGACATCGATGGGGCGCAGGCTTACACCCTCTCCGATGGCCTCGCCACGGTGCGGGGGCAGATCAAGAGCGGCCCGGGCCCGTTCGACTGCGCGATGCTCGGCACCATCGCCGCGTTGCCGCCCGGCACCATCCCGGAGCCGCCCGCCCCGCCGCAGCCGCCCGCTTCGAATCCGGGCGACCCGTCGGCCCCGCCCGCGCCACCGCCGCCGCCGCAGCAGCCGGAGCAGAAGGACACCCGCACGCCCTCGGACGCCACCGGGCTGCGCCTGGTGTGCACCGCGCCCGCCGACGTCAAGCTCATCAACGGCGCCGCCGTCACCCTGGAAGTGGTGACCGCGCGGGCGTCGCAGGCGCTGGTCGCGCCGGTCGAGGCCGTCGCGGGCAGGCAGGGCGCGGGCAAGGTCGACGTTCTAGGCCCGGACGGCGAGCGCCAGACCAAGGACGTCGTCTTGGGCCTTACCGACGGCCGGGTAGTGGAGATCAAATCCGGTCTTACCGGCACTGAGACTCTGGCCGTGCCGGGGCCGAACCTGCCGCCGGGGCCGCAGCAGCCCGGTGTCACGGGGCCGTGACATGACCCCACTGATCCAGCTCACCAACGTGACGAAGACGTTGAAGGGGCAGGGCGAGCCGCGTTCGATCCTGTCCGGTGTCGATCTCACGCTGCACGCGGGGGAGAGCGTCGCGATCCTGGGCCGCTCAGGTTCCGGCAAGAGCACGCTGTTGAGCCTCATCGGCCTGTTCGACCGCCCGGACGGCGGCCAGTACCTGCTGGGGGGCGCCGACATCACCCGGGTGCCCGAACGCCGCGCGGCCCGGCTGCGCAGCGACGAGTTCGGGTTCGTGTTCCAGCGGTTCTTCCTGCTCAAGCACCTGTCCGCCGCGCAGAACGTGGCGATGGCGCTGGTCAACGGCCAGGGCTGGCTGCCGCGCCGCAAACGCAAGGCGAAGGTCATGGCCGCCCTGGAGCGGGTGGGCATCGCTCACCTGGCCAAGCATAGGCCGCCTCGCCTGTCCGGCGGTGAACAGCAGCGGGTGGCCATCGCGCGCGCGTTGGTCCGCGAACCGAAGGTGCTCTTGGCCGACGAGCCGACCGGCGCGCTGGACACCGAGACCGGCGCGCTGGTCATCGACGCGCTGCATTCCGCCACGGACCGCGGCTGCGGGCTCATCCTGGTCACCCACGACCACGCGCACGCGAACCGGATGCGGCGGGTCGTGCGGCTGGCCAACGGCGTGCTCGTGACCGAACGCCAGGAGGTGCCGCGGTGATGGGACTTTCCGGTCGTTTTCGGTCCGCCCTGGTCATCGGCGGCCAGGGGGTGCGGGCCCGCAAGCTGCGGACGTTCCTGTCCATGGTCAGCCTTTTCCTCGGCGTGCTCGCGGTGGTCACGGTGCAGGCGGGCGCGGAGATCGCCAACCGCGCGCTGCTCGCCGACATCGAGTTGAGCCGGGGCAAGGACGGCACCGTCCAGATCAGCCTGCCCCAGCACGAGCAGACGGTGCCCGTCGCGGTCGACACGCTGCGCGGCCAGACGGACGCGGTCGCCATGGTCAGCACGCAGGCGATCATCGGCGAACCCGGGGTGACGCCGGTCAACCAGGGCGGCGTGCCGTTCGAGTACGCGGGCCAGAGCATGGGCCGCGGCCAGTACCAATGCGACGCGCGGGGCGCCTGTTACCCGGTCGAGTCCACCGACGCGCCCCCGCCGCCTGGGCAGGCCATCGAGTTGCAGGTCGTCGGTCTCACCGGGGACATTCGCCCGTTCCGGCCGTTTCACGCCGAGTCGGGGCGTTGGCTGGACTTCTCCGGTGAACCCTCGCTGTCGCCGGGGCTCGTGCTGAACCGGGAGGCCGCCAAGGGGTTCGCGCAGTACCGCGTGCCCGCCGAGATGCGGATCACCGGCGCCACGGTGAACTCGACCCCGCGCATCCTCGGCGTGATTCACGACGGCTCGTCCCAGCCCACCGCTTACGTGCGCGCGGACGAGCTTGACAACTGGCTTCCCGCCGTGAGCAGCGGTCAGGGATCGGGCCACAGCCAGCTTTACCTGTCGCCGTCGGCCACGGGGCTGGAGCAGACCCTCAAGGGCAGGCTGGTGGCGGCAGGTGTGCCGATGGACCAGAGCTACCGGGACGTGGTGAACTCCAAGGAGCGGATCGGCGGGCAACTCACCCTGATGCGGTTGATCTTCCTGGGGATGGCGGCGCTGGTGTTGCTCATCGGCGTCGCGGGCATCCTCAACGTCGGCTTGGCGACGGTCGGTGAACGCATTGAGGAGTTCGCGCTACGGCGGGCGGTAGGCACACCCCGTCTCTTGCTTGCCGGGATTGTCTTAGCCGAAACACTGATCATCGGCCTGCTTACCGCCGCGGCGGCAGTCGGTGTTGGTGTGGCGGGTCTTGAAGCTGCCGAGATGCTCTTCGGCAGCCGAGAACCCATGCTCCAAGGTGTGCAGTTTCCGTGGCAGGCAGGTGTCGCCGGGGTGATCGCCGGTTTGGTGGCCGGTGTGCTCGGCGGCCTGTTCCCGGCGATCCGCGCGGCCCGCATCCCCATCGCGACGGTGATGCGCGCCTAAGCGGGCGTCCAGTCGGTGTTCGCCCCGCAGACGACGAGGCAGGCTGGCTCGCCGGGCACCCGCCCGGCGAGCCAGGCCGCCAGCGGGACGGCCGCCGCGGGCTCCACGGCGAGCCGGAACTCCTCCCAGAGCCGGTCTCGCGCGGCCAGCAGTTCGGCGTCGCTCACGAGCACGGACGAGGCGTCGACCGCGCGCAGGATCTCGAACGGCAGCGCGCCCGCGCGGGTGGCGCCGAGCGCGGACGCGGCCACGGAGTCGACCGGCGAGTCGACCGGAGTGTTCGCCGCCAGAGCGTCGTGCACGGCCCGGCAGTTCTCGGGCTCGACCACGACGACCGGCCTGCCGCCGCCGAGGACCGTTCCCGCGGCGAGCCCGCCGCCGCCCGCTGCCACGACCATCGTGTCGATGTCCGGCGCGTCCTGGACGGCTTCCGCCGCGCAGGTGCCCTGCCCGGCGATGACCAGCGGCTGGTCGAACGCGGGGACGTGCAGCGCCCCGGTGTCGGCGGCCTCGCCCAGCGCGGCGCCCGCGGCCTCGCCGTAGGTCGCGCCGTGCCGGACCAGTTTCGCGCCCGCCGCCTCGATCCGGCGCGTCTTCGCCTCGGGCGCGCTTTCCGGCACGAACACAGTCGCCGGGAGCCCCAGCAACCGCGCGGCCGTCGCGACGGCGAGCCCGTGGTTGCCGCCCGACGCGGTCACCACGTGGGTGGGCCGTTCGCCGCCGAGCAGCGCGTTGAGCGCGCCACGCAGCTTGAACGAGCCGGTGCGCTGCAAGTGCTCCAGCTTCAGCACCACCGGGCGGCCGTCTATCTCCGTGCGCAGAACGGGTGTGCGCCGCACATAGGGGGCTATGCGCGCAGCCGCGGCGACGACGTCGGAGTGGTCCACAGGTCTCCACCCTAGGGCCTGTATCGAAGTACCGGTGCGTGTCAGTCGTGATCGGGGTGGTTCCTGGCGGTGCGGCCGCGGCGCCGCTCGTACCGGTGTTGTACTT
>NZ_JBVJIN010000083.1:0-21030 GCF_055586285.1 Actinokineospora sp. NPDC051303 | reverse complement strand
AGTACTTCCCGAAAGGCACCGATCTGTCGGTGCACTCCCAGGCCCATCTCGACGAGGTCGCCCGCGAACTCAACGGGCGCCCCCGCATGACCCTGGACTGGGCCACCCCCACCGAAAAACTCAACGAACTCCTGATCAACCACGGTGTCGCACCCACCACTTGAGACCAAGCCGTCTTCCCCGCGCACGCGGGGCTGTTCCCACGCTGGCGGCGTCGGCCGGGTTCACCCCGGGGTCTTCCCCGCGCACGCGGGGCTGTTCCGGCGGGGTGTCTGTGCGTCCTCATGGGGTGCACGTCTTCCCCGCGCACGCGGGGCTGTTCCCGAGGCACGTCAATGCCAGGGTGATGAGCGCCGGTCTTCCCCGCGCACGCGGGGCTGTTCCGTAGAGGCTGGCGAAATCGCCGACTTCCTGGTCGTCTTCCCCGCGCACGCGGGGGTGTTCCTACACCCAAGGCCCTCCCCGCGTGGGACTGCTCCTGGTTCATTACAGCGTCGCCGCGGCAGGCGCCTGGCTGCTTGTTGCTTCGCGGGCGATCAGAGGTGATGAGGATTCCGGACCGTAGGGAAGCGGGGGGGGGGGGCCCACCCCCCCCCCCCCCCCCCCCCCCCCCCCCCCCCCCCCTTTGGGTGGTTTTTTTCCCTCTCCGCGTGGGGGTGGGGGGGGGGGGGGTGGGGAGGGGGTCCTGGGGGGGGTGGGGGGGGGGGGGGGGGGGGGGGTGGGGGGGGGGGGGGGGGGGCAACCCCCCCCCCCCCCCCCCCCCCCGCTTCCCTCCCGCCCCCGGTCTACTTGGTGGTGGTCGTTGTCACCGGTGCGGTGGTGGTGGCGGGCGGGGTCGGGTTGGTGGGCGCAGCCTCGCCGGTGGTTGTCGTGGTGGGCGCCGTCGTGGTCACGCTGCCCGAGATGGGGGGCAAGGGCATGAACGGCAGGTCAGCGCGCTCCCTGCACACACCCGCCTGGTAGTCGACCCTGGGCAGGGGGAACCGGTTCCGGTGTTCGGCGCTCTCGTCGTAGGTGTCGCAACGGGGGCCGTAGACGTTGAGGGGCCTGCCCTCGTCGTCGTAGAGGTAGAACTCGGGGATCACCTTGCCCTCGGCGTCCACGGCGTAGACGTTGGCGAGGTGGGAACCGTCGTAGCTCAGGCCGGACTGGCTGTAGCCGGTCGGGTAGTACGCGTTGCCGCGGTCCGTTCCGGACACCGCGGCCGCGGCCAGGGCAACCGCGAGGCCGATCACGAAAGCGTTGGCGGGCACCATGACCAGCAGCAGCCTGCGGTCCGTGCGCACCCTGGCCCCGCCCCACACCAGCAGCGCGACCAGCGCGAGAATGATCACCAGGCCACTCGACCGCGACTCCAGCGCGGCGAGGAAACCCAGCGCCAGCAGCACGATCCGGATCAGCCACCAGGCCGGTTGCAGAGTCGCCAGATAGGCCACCGGCTTCTCCGGAAGCGTCGCCAGCGCCGACTTGCCGAGCCTGCGGGCAAACCCGTACTCCGGCAGCGTCTCGATGTCCGACCGGCGCACGCTGCCGCCGAACACCAGCCACAGCCCGGGAATCAGGAGAATCCCGAACATCACCAGCGCCGCGAACCGCTCACCGGAATAACCTTCCATTGTGGACAGCCCGGTCACCGCGGCGACGACCACCGTCAACCCGGTCATCCACAAGACATACCGCCCCCGCCACGTGCGCCGCCGGTCCCCGGATGTGACACCGGTAGGCGGCGGATACCCGCCCGCGGCGCGCAGTTCGGCCGCGTACGCCTCCGGCGTGCCCAGCCTGCGCGTGACCTCCTCAGCCGAGTCCGCCTCACCGAAGACCTCGGTGACATGCGGCTCCACGTCCTCCATCACCTCGGCCAACTCATCGGACGGCAAATCCGCCAACGCGGCCCGCACCCGGTTGAGGTAGTCCGCCAACTCCGGGCGCGTGTCGATGTCCCCGCTCACGCCGCCGCCCCTTTCCGCAAAATCCCGTCCAACGTCTCAGCGAAGGCCCGCCAAGCCTTCTCCGACTCGACCAACCGCTCCCGGCCCGCGTCGTTCATCCCGTAGTACTTCCGATGCGGCCCTTCATCACTGGGCACGACGTACGAGGTGAGATACCCCGCCCGGTACAAGCGCCGCAGCGTCCCATACACCGAGGCGTCGCCGACCTCGTCCATTCCCCCGTGCCGCAGTCTCCTGAGCACGTCGTAGCCGTAGCCGTCCTCGTCCTTGAGCACGGCGAGCACGGCCAAGTCCAGCACTCCCTTGAGCAACTGACTCGTGTCCACGCACCCTCCCCGGTATCGCGCTACGGACACTATTGCGCATTGCGCACTACCGCGCAAGGTGGGGTTCCTGTGGGGCTCGCTTGGTGGGTTTGCTCGATGGGGTGGAGTGGTTTCTTTGGGGCCCCTACGAAGGAAGATCCCGTCGTGGGAAAGACGGGTGGGGAGCCTTCGGCCCCACGACCACGGCAAGTTTAGGGATCTTCCTTCACCCCCAAAGAAACCACTCCACCCCATCGAGCACCGGGCGGGCACTGGTTCGGCCTGGCAGGAGGGCGGGTTTGCTCCTTGCCCCGCCCCTCTGGCACCCGGCAGAGCCGGGCTCGGCTAGTAGGCCCGTGTGCTCGTTCGCTCACCCGGTGCCTGGCAGGGCCAGGCTTGGCTAGCCGGGGGTGTTGCTCCACCCCGTCTAGCACCCGACAGGCCCGGGCGCGGGTGGGTGCGCGTGCCGTTCCACCCCATCACCCGCTGGGCGACCCGAAGTGCCAGGCCAAGTGGCCCGGGGCAAACCGAGGCACCGCCTTGGTTCCCCACGCCCGCCAAGTGCTGGATCGGGTGGAGTGGTTTCTTCGGGGGAGAAGGAAGATCGCTAAGCTGGCTGCGCGTGTGAGGCCGAAGGCATCCCACCCGTCTTTCACACGGCGATCTTCCTTCATAGGGGCCCCGAAGAAACCACTCCACCCGATCCAGCCCCACCCGAACCAGCCCAACATCAGACGGAGAAGCCAGGTGGATGCGGCTGGCAACGAGGACAAGAGAACGACGACCGGTTCATAAACGGCTCCCGCCGGATCGGGCGAGCGCAGCGGGGGCAAGGCTTGCCCTCCTGGCCGTAAGCCGCCAGAGACCGGTCAAAGTAGCCGGACTGGCCGTTGATGTTCACATACAACGCATCGAACGAGGTGCCGCCGACCTCCAGCGCCTCGTTCATCACATCGGTGGCCGCAGACAGCAACTCCCGGGCTTTCGCCACTGGCAGTTTGTCCGTGGGGCGGGCCCAGTGCAGGCGGGTGCGCCACAGAGCCTCGTCGGCGTAGATGTTGCCGATTCCCGACACGAGGGTCTGGTCCAGGAGGGCGCGTTTGACCTCAGTGCGCTTGCGGCGGATAGCGCGCACGGCAGCGTCGAGATCGAAAGCCGGGTCCATGGGGTCGCGGGCGATGTGGGCTACGGGCTCCGGGAGGGGAACGCCGTCGATCTCGACCATTTCCTCTACCGACAGGCCGCCGAAGGTGCGTTGGTCCACGAAGCGGAGTTCGGGGCCGTCGTCGGCGAAGGTGACGCGGACCCGTAGGTGCTTCTCGTCGGGGGCGCTGGGAGGCTGGACTAGCATCTGGCCGCTCATGCCCAGGTGGGCCAAGACGGCCTCGCCAGACCCTAGGTCGACCCAGAGGTACTTGCCCCGGCGGCGGGCCGCCACCATCTCGCGGCCGACCAGGCGGCCAGCGAAGTCCAAGGCACCGGGGAGGTGGCGGCGGATGGAGCGGGGGTGGAAGACCTCCACCTGGGAAATCTTCCGCCCCGCGACATGATCTTGCAGGCCGCGCCGGACGACCTCGACTTCGGGGAGTTCCGGCACGGGTCAGGAGTTGTCGGCAGCCGCGTCCGCAGACTCGGCGTTGATCTTCTCCGACAGCTCGCGCCAGGCCGCCTCAGCCGCCTTCTGCTCGGCTTCCTTCTTCGTGCGGCCGTCGCCGTTGCCGTAGCCTTGGCCGTTCACCACGACGATGGCGGTAAACTCCTTGCGGTGGTCCGGGCCCTCTTCCCGCACCCGGTACTCGGGCACGCCGAGGCCAGCCGACGCGGTCAGCTCCTGGAGGCTGGTCTTCCAGTCCAAGCCTGCCCCGCGCAACGGCGCCTCGGCCAGCAGCGGGTCGAAGTGCCGGTGGACGACGTCGCGGGCGGTGTCGATGCCGTGCTGGAGGTAGACCGCGCCGATCACGGCCTCCATGCCGTCGGCCAGGATGCTGGCCTTGTCCCGGCCGCCGGTCAGCTCCTCGCCCTTGCCCAGCAGCAGGTGAGCGCCGAGGCCGCCGTCGCCGAGACCTCGGGCGACGCCCGCGAGGGCGTGCATGTTGACCACGCTGGCGCGCAGCTTCGCGAGTTGGCCCTCCGGCAGGTCCGGGTGCGTGCGGTACAGGTGGTCGGTGACCACGAGTCCGAGCACCGCGTCGCCGAGGAACTCCAGCCGCTCGTTGGGCGGCAGACCACCGTTCTCGTAGGCGTACGAGCGGTGAGTCAGCGCGAGCACGAGCAACTCGGCGTCCAAGCGGACGCCGAGCGCGTCGAGCAGCGTTTCCGGGTCCGAGGTGGGGCCTCGGGACGCCTTACCCCCCATGCCGTGGTTCTACTTCCGCCGTTGGGTCACGCGGGCTGCGTGACCTGGCGACCGTCGTACTGGCCACAGGTGGGGCAGGCGATGTGCTGCGGCTTGGGCGCGCGGCAGGCCTTGTTCGAGCAGCTCACCAGGTGCACGGCAGTGGTCTTCCACTGCGAGCGGCGCGAGCGGGTGTTAGAACGCGACATCTTCCGCTTGGGGACGGCCACGACTGAATCTCCTCTGACGAGCTGTTGAGCAGGATCGGATGGTGACAAGAAAGCTGCGCTGTCTCAACCATCATCCTGTTGGAACCGCTCTTGCAGCGCGGCCCACCGAGGATCAATGGTCTCATGCCTATGTTTCGGGCCGAGATCGGCCCACTTGCCGCCGCACTCCGAGCACAGTCCGGCGCAGTCCTCCGCGCACAGCGGCACATGCGGCAGGGCCAGCACCACCGCGTCGCGGACGACCGGTTCCAGGTCGATGAGGTCGTCGACCAGCCTGCTGACCTCGTCCTCGTCGGTGGTCTCGTCGGTCGCGCTGTCCGGGTAGGCGAACAGCTCGGTGATCTGGACTTCGATCTGGTCGGTGACCGGGTCGAGGCAGCGCGAGCACTCCCCGGCCAGCGGCCCCGACGCCGTGCCCGAGACCAGCACGCCCTCGACCACCGACTCCAGCAGGACGTCGAGGTCCACCTCCGCGCCGACGGGCACGGCGATGACGCCCTCCAGCCCGAGGGCGTAGTTCGCCGCCGCCGTGCGGCGCACGTGCCTGCTCGACCCGGGCCGCCTGCCGAGCTCCCGGGTGTCGATGACCCAGGGACTGGTGAGCACCGGGCGGTCCGTGCTCTTGCGCTTGGAGGACATGGTGGGTTCGGTCAGCAACCTTCACGCGGGGGTTCCAGCTCGACGCTTATGCGTGGCCAGCCATAACAGGGTACGCGATGGGCGGCCGGGACCGAAAATCAGCCGCCGTTGTAGTCGAAGGGCACCGCGCCAGCCGGGACGCCGCTCATCGGACCGCGCAGGTGGGTGCGGCCCTTGCCGACCGTGCGCAGCGTGTGCGCGAGCAGGTCCTCGAACTCGGCGAGCTTGCCGTCGACGTAGGCGTCGCACTCCGCGCGCTGCCGGGCGGCCTCGTCGGCGGTGGCGTCGAGGATGCGGGTGGACTCGGCGTGCGCTGCCTGCACGACCTCGGTCTGGGAGACCAGCCGGGCCTGCTCGAAGCGGCCCTCCTCGACGGCGCGCTCGTAGGACTCGCGGCCCGCCTGGATCATCCGGTCGGCCTCGGCCTGCGAGCGGCCGACGAGGCTGTCGTACTCGGCGCGGCCCGCCGCGACGAGCCGGTCGGCCTCGTGCTGGGCGTCGGCGACGAGCCGGTCGGCGTGCGCGGTGGCCTCGGCGACCATCCGCTCGGCATGCGCGCGGGCCTCGGCGAGGGTCTTCTCCGCGTCCAGGGTGGCCTTGCTCAGGGTCTGCTCGGCCTGGTGCTCGGCGGCGCCGACGATCTCGTCCTTGCGGTCGAGCACGTCCTGGGCGTCATCGATCTCGGCGGGCAGCGCGTCGCGGACCTCGTCGAGCAGTTCGAGGACGTCGCCCCTGGGCACGACGCAGCCCGAGGTCATCGGAACGCCCCGCGCCTCCTCCAGGATGGTCACCAGCTCATCGATGGCCTCGAAGACCTTGTACACAGCTCCTCCTCCGCCGGTCGCCGAGAACGGGCGCGACAGGCTCCCGGCCGATGATTCTGCCCGTTCACCTGGTCGTGGGGGTGGACCTGGGTGGGCGTGTCCGCTTGCGGTGTCCGGATATTCGCTACTCGCCGGGCGGGCGCGTCCCTAGGCTGCGCCGGTGAATCGGGGCGGGGCCGCGCTGCTGCGCGCGAACGGGCAGGCGCGGACGCTGGTGGCGGCGCGGATCGTGTCGACCGTGGGCGACTCGCTGACCCTGGTCGCGCTGATGCTGTTCGTCGCGGACACCACCGGCCAGGCCATGGCCATCGCGCTGCTGCTGCTCGTGGTGGACTTCGCGCCGTCGCTGTTCGGGCCGCTGACCGGGGTCGTCGGCGACCGGTTCGACCTGCGCCGGGTCATGCTCTGGTGCGAGGTGGCCCAGGGCGCGCTGGTGCTGCTGATCGCGCTGGCGCTGCCGCCGTTGCCGCTGCTGCTGGCGCTGGCCGGGCTCCGCGCGCTGGCCGCCCAGGTGTTCCTGCCCGCGTCCCGGGCGGCGGTGCCCTCGGTCGTGGGGCCGCGCGACCTGGAGAGCGCGAACGCGCTGCTGGGGTTCGGAACGAACGGGGCGGAGGCGCTCGGGCCGCTGGCCGCCGCGGCGCTGCTGCCGGTGCTCGGGCTGCGCGGTGTGCTGATCGCCGATGTCGCGACGTTCGCGGTCTCGGCGCTGCTCATCGGCAGGCTCAAGCCGATTCCGCCGTCTACCGGGGCGACGGAAAGCGGCGTGTTCACGCAGGCGAGAGTGGGTCTGGGCTACATCGCGCGGACCCCGGCGGTCCGGGTGATCGCGCTCGGGTTCTGCGGGGTGGTGCTGTGCAACGGCGTGGACGACGTGGCGCTGGTGCTGCTGGCCAAGGACACCCTCGCCGCCGGGGACTCGGCGGTCGGGCTGCTGCTCGCGGCGGTGGGCGTGGGCCTGCTCGCCGGATACGCGCTGCTGAGCCGGTTCGCCCAGCGGACCTCGATGGCCGTGCTGCTGGTCGGCGGGTTCCTGGTGAGCAGCGCGGGCAACCTGCTTACCGGGCTCGCGTGGGCGGTCGCAGCCGCGTTCACCGTGCAGGCGGTCCGCGGGCTGGGCATCGCAGCGATGGACGTCGGGGTCAACACCCTGCTCCAGCGGCTCGTCCCGGCCGAGTTGCTGGGGCGGGTGTTCGGCAACCTCTACGGGGCGGTCGGCGTCGCCGCCGCGCTGTCCTACCTCGGCGGCGGGCTGCTGCTGGACGCCACCGACGCCCCCACCACGTTCCTGGTCGCGGGCGGTGGCGGGGTCGTGGTGACCGTCCTGGTCGCCCTCGCGCTGCCCAGGATCAGAAAGTGATCAGGCGGAAGCTCTCGTAGTGGTCGGCGGTGTAGAAGTACTCGCCGCCCTCGCCGGTCACGATGCGGCGGGCGCCGCGGGTGCTCGAACCGGGGGTCTTCACGGTGTACTCGTGGTAGTACCCGGAGGGGCAGGCGGGCAGGATGCGCTCGCGGTTCTGGAAGACCGTGCCGTCCTGGGAATAGGGGAACGGCCCGTCGGTCTGGATGAGCCGGTAGGTGTCGGTCGCCTGCGACGGCAGGCTGGACAGGGCGACCCGGGTGTAGGACGAGGTGTCGCCGCAGGCGGGCTGGGCGATGGCCGCGGGCGCCGGGGTCGCGGCGGGGGCGGCGGTGGACAGGCCGACGAAGCCGAGCGCGGCGACGACCAGGACGAGCAGTCCCCGCAGACCCCGGAAGGTGATGTTGCTCATTTTCCGACCATATGGGCAACGCGTGATCATGCGTTGACACCGTCGTGAACCCGCTATGGCAGGCTGGCGACGTGCAGATCCGTGCCGCCCGCGCCGAGGACGTCCCCGCGATCGTGGCGATGCTCGCCGACGACCCGATCGGCGCCGCCCGCGAGACGCCCGGCGACCCGCGCTACGCCGAGGCGTTCGCCGAGATCGACGCCGACCCGAACCAGGTGCTCGTGGTCGCCGAGACCGACGGCGAAGTCGTGGGCACCCTCCAGCTCACCTTCACCGCGGGCCTGTCCCGGATCGGGGCGACCCGCGCCACGATCGAGGGCGTGCGGGTCCGGGCCGACCAGCGCGGCAGCGGCCTCGGGCAGCGGCTGTTCGAGTGGGCCATCGAGCGGGCGCGGGAGCGGGGCGCGGCGCTGGTGCAGCTCACCACCGAAGCCTCCCGCCGGGACGCGCACCGCTTCTACCAGCGGCTGGGCTTCGTGGCCAGCCACATCGGCATGAAGCTGCCGCTTTAGGACTCCGCGGCGCGGGCGTTCTCCGCCAGCCGCTGGACGAGTCGCTTGTGGACGTTCGGCGGGAGCAGGTGGGAGACCTCGCCGCCGTAGGTCGCGACCTCCTTGACCAGCGAGCTGGACAGGAAGCTGTTGAGCGGCTTGGTCGGCATGAACATCGTCTCCACGCCGGTCAGGCCCTGGTTCATCTGGGCCATCTGCAGCTCGTAGTCGAAGTCGCTCACCGCGCGCAAACCCTTGACGATGGCCTGGACGTCGTTGCGGGCGCAGTAGTCGACCAGCAGGCCGTGCCAGGAGTCCACCCGGACGTTGGGGACGTGCGCGATGGTCTCGGCCAGCAGGTCCATCCGCTCGTCCACGGTGAACAGGCCGCGCTTGCTCTTGTTGATCATGACCGCGACCACGACCTCGTCGAACAGCGCGGCGGCGCGCTCGATGATGTCGAGGTGGCCGTTGGTGGGCGGGTCGTACGAGCCTGGACACACTGCGCGCGTCATGAACCCGGACCGTAGCAGCCAGGCCGGGTGATCACGGGCGGACTGTCGCGGCCCTCACGCGGGCCCGTGCGTGGCCCAGTGCAACTGGGTCTCCCCGTACTTCCGGCTGCGCACGGGAGCCAGCGGCGCGGGCCAGTCCGGCGCGCCGGAGCGAGTGCCGCGCTCCACGACGACCGTCGCGCCGGGCGCGGTCCAGCCGTTGCCGACGAGCGCAGCGAGGACCGCGGTCAGCTCCGCGTCGCCGAGGGCGTAGGGCGGATCGGCGAAGACCACGTCGTAGGGCGCGTCCGGGGCGCCCGCGAGGACCTTGTCGACCTTGGCGGCCCGGATGTCGACCCCCGCCAGGCCCAGGGCGGCCGCGTTGCCGCGCAGGACGCCGACGGCGGCTCGGTCCGACTCGACCAGCGTGGCGAGGACAGCGCCCCGCGACAGCGCCTCGAACCCCAGCGCGCCCGAGCCAGCGTAGAGGTCGAGCACCCGCGCCCCGTCGAGGCCCGCCGCGGCCTCCAGCGCGCTGAACAACGCCTCCCGCACCCGGTCCGACGTGGGGCGGGTCCCCTTCGGGGGGACGGCGATCCGGCGGCCCCCGGCCGCGCCCGCCACGATCCTGGTCACCGGCTTATGGTGCCCGACCCCCCGGTGTGACCCCCGGACAGGGGTGAGGCAGAGCACATCCGCCACGCGGCCGATTCCCGCCTGACGCAAAGCGCGTAATCTCGCTTGTCCCGTCCGTGAACAACCGTGGGAGCGCTGCGTGTCGGAAACCTCTGTGAGAGAGGCCGAGATCGCGGTCGAGCAGAAGCACGTCGACATCGTGTACGCCCGAGTGGCGGAGATGCGGGACGAGGCCGAGGCGATGCGGACGCGGGGCGACCAGCTCGCCCACGGCGCGCGCGACGAGGCCGTCTTCGAGCAGGCCGCGATGCTGTTCGAGCGCGACGTCATGGTCCGCCACGCCAACCAGATCCTGCGCACGCTCGACGCCGAGCACGAGGGGCTGGTGTTCGGGCGGCTCGACACCACCGAGGGCGAGACGATGTACGTCGGGCGCCTCGGGGTGCGCGACACCGACTTCGACAACCTGGTCACCGACTGGCGCGCCCCCGCCGCCGCGCCGTTCTACCAGGCCACCGCCGAGATGCCGATGGAGGTCATCCGGCGCCGGGTCATCCGCTCCACCGGCCAGGCGGTCGTGGACATCGACGACGACCTGCTGATGCCCGAGGCCCGGCTGGACAGCATGCCGGTCGTCGGCGAGGGCGCGCTGATGGCCAGCCTGACCCGGGCGCGCGGCGAGAACATGCGCGACATCGTGGCCACCATCCAGCGCGAGCAGGACGAGGCGATCCGCGCCCCGTGGCGCGGGGTCACCGAGATCACCGGCGGCCCCGGCACCGGCAAGACCGCCGTGGCGCTGCACCGCGTCGCGTACCTGCTCTACCGCGACCGGCGGCGGATGGGCGGCTCCGGCGTGCTCGTCGTCGGCCCGTCCCCCGCGTTCACCTCCTACATCTCCCGGGTCCTGCCGTCGATGGGCGAGGACAGCGTGGAGCTGCGCTCGCTCAGCGACATCCTCGACGGGGTCAAGGCGACCCGCGTCGACCCGGCTCCGGTGGCCGCGGTCAAGGGGTCGCTGCGAATGCGGCGGGTCCTGAAGAAGGCCATCCGGGAAGCCCCCGCGGACGCCCCCACCGAGCTGCGCATCGTCTACAAGGGCGAAGTCCTCAAACTCGACGCGCGCGAGCTCGCCGCCGTGCGCAACGCCGTCCACAACGGCCGCAAACCGCCGAACCAGTCCCGCGTCGACGCGGCCGAGGCGCTGCTGGAGGCGCTGTGGCGCAAGGCGGACTCCTATGAGGACTTTCCCGTCAAACGGGCCGAGCTGATCACCGAACTCGGCGAGCGCATCGACTTCCACCGGTTCGTGGTCGTCTGGTGGCAGCTACTCACCCCCGCCGAGGTCCTGCACAGCCTCTCGGACCGCAGGCGCCTCGCCCGCGCGTCCGGCCGCGTCCTGACCCGCGCCGAAGTCGACCTGCTCGCCGACTCCTGGGCCGATCCGGCGGCGGGCCCGTCCGTCGCCGACGTCGCCCTGCTGGACGAGCTGCGCGTGCTGCTCGGCAAACCCCCGAAGCGCCGAACCCGCAAGGCCGACACGTCATCGGCGGAGCTGCGCACCTGGTCGGAACGCCAAACCGGCCCCGGCTACCACCGCCCCGACGACTACGACGAGTACTCGCACATCGTGGTGGACGAGGCCCAGGACCTGTCCCCCATGCAGTGGCGGATGGTTGGGCGGCGCGGAAAGTACGCGAGCTGGACCGTGGTCGGCGACCCCGTGCAGAGCTCCTGGCCGGACCCCGCGGAAGCCCGACAGGCCCAGACAGCGGCGTTCGGCGGCCCCCGCACCCAGCACCGCCGGTTCGCGCTGCGCACCAACTACCGGAACTCCGCGGAAATCTTCGACTTGGCCGGGCGCGTGGTGACCGACGTGGCCACCGCCGACCAGTTGCCGCACGCGGTCCGCAGCACGGGGATCGACCCTGTGGTGCGGGTCTGCGCGGAACCGGACCTGACCCCGGGCGCGTTGACGGCGGCGACCGAGCTACTGGGGCAGGTGGACGGCACGGTTGGCATCATCACCGCGACCAGCCGAGTGGGCGAAATGCGCGGCGCGGTCCTTGGCCTGTCCGAAGACCGCCTCCGGGTGGTGGACGGCTTGGAGTCCAAGGGCCTGGAGTACGACGCCGTGGTCCTGGTCGAACCCGGCGAACTAATCCGCGAATCGACCACCGGCCCGCGAACCCTTTACGTCGCCCTCACCCGAGCCACCCAGCGCCTGACAGTCCTGACCACCGACTCCCGGTGGCCCGACGCTTGATGGTCCTGAGCACCTAGGAGCGCCCGCCAGCGAGAAAGTGAATTCAAAACACCGTTTCCCTCCACAAACATGCAGGTCAACAAGTGTCGTCCCCGCGCACGCGGGGGTGTTCCCGGCCACAGCAACGAGCGGATCGCCCGCATGCTGTCGTCCCCGCGCACGCGGGGGTGTTCCCTGGTCCACGGTGCGCCCGATCGCCTGCCTGCGGTCGTCCCCGCGCACGCGGGGGTGCTCCCTTGCTCAGCGCCTCACGCAGCTCCGCCGCGTGGTCGTCCCCGCGCACGCGGGGGTGTTCCCCGCGCCCCGGTTGTCGGCGATCTCGCTTTCCCCCGCACGCGGGGGTGTTCCCGACCCGCACCCCGACCAGTGCGACCAGACCCAGTCTTCCCCGCTCATGCGGGTGCTCTAGCACCTGCACTGTCGGACTTGATCACCCTCGCGCGCGTCGGCAAACCCCACCCTCCCCGGGGGGCCGCCCCGCTCCAGTCTATCGGCTCTGGGCGGTGAGGGAAGGGCACCGCGAAAGCTGTGGATAGCTCGGGGCTATGTGGATGGACGGCTGCGGAAGTCGGCCAAAGCGTGTAATGCGGCTCAGGAAGGCGGGAAGGCCGCGGCCTTGGCGGCCCAGTGGCCCAGTTGGGCGCGGCGGCGTAGGCCCAACTTGGGCAGCAACCGGCGGACGTGGGTCTCCACCGTGCGGATGCCGATGTTCAGCTTTTCGGCGATCTCGCGGTTGCTCAACCCCTCCGCCGCCAGTTCGGCGACTTCGCGTTCGCGGGCGGTGAGGGGGTGCCAGGGGTCGGGGGTGGGGTCGGGGAAGTCCATGCCCAGGGCCAGGGCGTAGCCGTCGGTGACGGAGAGGGCGGCGCCTTTTTCGAAGGCCGTTCGGTAGGCCTCGGTGCCCAGGGCGCGCAGGCAGGTTCGCTCGGTGGCGACGTGTTGGTCGGCGAAGGGGCCGAGGTTGGCGATCTGGATGCCGGTGACCACGCGCAGGGTTCGGACGGCGCCGAGGACGTGGGCGGCTTCGGTGGTCTTGCCGCCCGCGGCCAGGGCCCAGGCGACGCCGTGGGCGCTCCAGGCGGAGCCCCAGTTGTCGGCCAGGTCGACCTGGTGGGCCAGGGACTCCCGGAACAGGGCCAGCGCCGCGGCCGGGGAGCCGTACCGCAGTTCGGTGAGGCCGCGCACCCACCTGGTCCACGTCAGCGCCCACAGCGCGCGGTGGGAGCGGGCTTCCTCGTCTATCTCGCGGCTCACCTGCTGCGCTTCGGCGGGGGTGCCGAAGAACGCCATGGCCATGCCCCAGAGCATCCCGGCCATGTGGCCGTCGCCGGTGTGGCCCGCCGCGATGAGCGCGCGGCGGGCCCTGGCGAGTTGGTGGACGGCGGCGGAGTCGCTGTGGATGATCATTCGGCGGCAGCCTTCGACCACGACGACCGCGGGGTGGTGGGGGTCGAGGGCGCGGCATTCAGCGATGACGGCGTCGGCGCGGGCGTGGTCGCCCATGCACACCGCGATCCAGCAGGCCCGGGCTAAGGCTTCCACCCGCAGTTCGCGGGGCGACCAGGGTGGTTGCGCGTCGAGGAGGCGGCGCAGCCAGTAGTAGCCCTCGCGGAAGGGGCCGCGGAAGAACCAGACGCGCAGCGCGCCCAGGCTGACCGCGATGCCCAGGCCCTGGATGGCGCGGTCGCCGCCCGCGTCGGCCGCGTGCCGCATGGCGGCGCGGACGTTGGGGAGTTCGGCCTGCACGCGGCGCAGCCAGTCCAGTTCCCGCTGCCCGGGGGCGAACCACTGGCGCACCGCGAGTTCGGTGAGCGAGTGGTAGTGGGCCAGGTGCCGTTCGCGGACGGCGTCGGTTTCGCCGCGTTCGGCCAGCCGCGCCGCGCCGTACTGGCGGGTGGTCTCCATCATCCGGTAGCGGGCGAGGTTGCCGTCGGCCCCGACGACCAGGATCGACTTCTGGATGAGGCCGTCGACCAGGTCGAGCACCTGCTCGCGGGCGATCGGGCCGCCCGCGCACACGGCTTCGGCCGCGTCGAGGTCGAAGCCCGCCTCGAACACCGAGCAGCGCTCCCAGACCAGCCGTTCGTTCTCGTCGCAGAGCTGGTGGCTCCAGTCGATGACCGCCGAGAGGGTGCGGTGGTGCGGGGCGAGGGCGCGGGTGTCGGCGGCCAGCACGGAGAAGGCGCGGTCGAGCCGGTCCACGAGCTGGGTCACGGTCAGCGTGCGCAGCCGGGCCGCGGCCAGGGTGATGGCCAGCGGCAGGCCGTCGAGCCTGCGGACCAGCCGCACGACGTCGTCCTGGTTGTCCGCGGTGACCTCGAAGGACGGGGTGGCCGCCGCCGCGCGGTCGAGCAGGAGCCGGACGGCGTCGTTGGCCAGCACGTCGTCCAGGGTGGTCCGCTCGTCGGGCGGCACGGGCAGCGGGTCGAGCCGGTGCAGCCGCTCCTCGGGGATGTGCAGCGGCGCGAGCCTGCTGGTGGCGACCACACGCAGCCGGGGCGCGGCGTCGAGCAGGACGGTCGCGAGGTCGGCGACGGCGGCGGCGACATGCTCGCAGTTGTCGAGCACCAGCAGCGCGGGCCGGTCGCGGAAGAAGTCGACCAGGGCGTCGAGGACCGGGCGGGCGGACTGGTCGCGCACGCCGATGGCGTCGGCGACGTGGGTGACCAGCAGGGCCGGTTCGCTGACGGCGGTGAGGTCGGCGAACCAGAGGCCGCCGGGGTTGTCCTCGGCGAGGTGGCGGCCCAGCCGCAGGGCGAGCTGCGTCTTGCCGACGCCGCCGGGGCCGTGGATGGTGAGCATCCGGGTTTCCCGCAGCCGGGCGGGAATCGAGCGCAGCTCGGCGGCCCGGCCGACGAACGCCGCGACCGGGACGGGCAGGTTGCCGAGTCTCTCCCCTCCTGGGACCACCCGGTCACCCTAAGGCGGTTTCCCCCGGGGCCGCCCGTCGCCCAGCCCACCCCCAGGTGGCACGTTCGCGGGCTGGGAGCGGACGGCCCCGCCCCCCAGGGTCGAGATTGTCCACTTCCGCCGAGGCCCCGTTCCACGATCAATACCCGCTCTAGGGCTCTGACCTGCTGTTTCTTTGCCGATCTTCGCCGAAAAGGCCAGTGGTGTACGTACTTTCGCGGAGATATCGGCGACAACCGACCGCCACCGCGCGCACTCGTCGCGTAGTCCATGTGGTTTAGGTCCCATTGATAGCCGAAGGGCCCGTTTCCGCAGCGGAAACGGGCCCTTCGGGTCGCTCAGGGGGCGGAGACGGCTCAGGCGAGCACGACCAGGAGGTCACCGCCCTCGACCTGCTGCACCGAGCCGATCGCCAGCCGGGACACCGTGCCCGCCTTGGGCGCGGTGATCGCGGCCTCCATCTTCATGGCCTCGATGGTGGCCACGGTCGCGCCCGCCTCGACCTGGTCGCCCTCGGCCACCGCGAGGGTGACCACGCCCGCGAACGGGGCGGCGACGTGGTTGTTGTTGGCGCGGTCGGCCTTCTCCGCGACCGGCAGCGCCGAGGCGACCGAGCGGTCGCGCACCTGGATCGGGCGGAGCTGGCCGTTGAGCGTGGCCATGACGGTGCGCATGCCGCGCTCGTCTGCCTCGCCGATGGCTTCCAGCTCGATGAGGAGCGTGACGCCCTTGTCCAGCGAGACCGCGTACTCCTTGCCCTGCTGGAGGCCGAAGAAGAAGTCCTTGCTGGCCAGCACGCTGGTGTCGCCGAACTGGTCGCGGTGGGCCTGGAACTCCCGGGTGGGGCCGGGGAACAGCAGCCGGTTGAGCGTCGCGCGGCGCGCGGTCGCCAGGCCCTTGCGGTCGTCCTCGGTCAGCTCCGCGACGCCCTTGGGGGCCGCCCGGCCCTTGAGCGCCTTGCTGCGGAAGGGCTCCGGCCAGCCGCCCGCCGGGTCGCCCAGCTCGCCGTGCAGGAAGCCGATCACCGAGTCGGGCACGTCGAAGCGGCCCGGCTCCGCCTCGAACTCCTTGGGGTCGACGCCCGCGCCGACCAGGTGCAGGGCGAGGTCGCCGACGACCTTGGACGACGGCGTGACCTTCACCAGCCGCCCGAGCATCCGGTCGGCCGCGGCGTACATGGTCTCGATCTCCTCGAACCGGTCGCCGAGGCCGAGGGCGACGGCCTGGGTGCGCAGGTTCGACAGCTGGCCGCCGGGGATCTCGTGGTGGTAGACCCGGCCTGTTGGCGACGGGAGGCCCGCCTCGAACGGCCGGTAGACCCGGCGCACGATCTCCCAGTACGGCTCCAGGTCCGACACCGCCTGCAACGACAGGCCGGTCTCGCGGTCGCTGTGGTCGGTGGCGGCCACGATCGCCGACAGCGACGGCTGCGACGTGGTGCCCGACATCGACGCGACGGCGCCGTCCACGGCGTCCACACCGGACTGGATGGCCGCCAGGTAGGTGGCGAGCTGGCCACCGGCGGTGTCGTGGGTGTGCAGGTGGACCGGGAGGTCGAACTCCCGGCGCAGCGCCGTGATCAGCTTCGCGGCGGCGGGCGGGCGCAGCAGGCCCGCCATGTCCTTCACCGCGAGCACGTGCGCGCCCGCGTTGACGATCTGCTCGGCCAGCCGCAGGTAGTAGTCGAGGGTGTAGAGCTTCTCGGCCGGGTCGGACAGGTCGGCGGTGTAGCAGAGGGCGACCTCGGCGATGGACTTCCCGGTCTCGCGCACGGCCTCGATCGCTGGCCGCATCTGCTCGACGTCGTTGAGCGCGTCGAAGATCCGGAAGATGTCGATGCCGGTGGCCGTGGCCTCCTTGACGAACGCGTCGGTCACCTCCGTCGGGTACGGGGTGTAGCCGACGGTGTTGCGGCCGCGCAGGAGCATCTGCAGGCAGATGTTCGGCACCGCCTCGCGCAGCGCGGCCAGCCGCTCCCACGGGTCCTCGGCGAGGAAGCGCAGCGCCACATCGTAGGTCGCGCCGCCCCAGCACTCCACCGAGAACAGCTCCGGGGTCGTCCGCGCGACGTGCGGGGCGACGGCGAGCAGGTCCTTGGTGCGCACCCGGGTGGCCAGCAGCGACTGGTGCGCGTCGCGGAAGGTGGTGTCGGTGACCCCGACCCGCTTGTTCTCGCGCATCCAGCGGGCGAAGCCCTCCGGGCCGAGTTCGTCCAGCTTCTGCTTGGTGCCCGCGGGCGGCTCGGCGGCCAGGTCGATCGGGGGCAGCTTCTCGCGCGGGTCGATCACCTTCGGCCGGTCGCCGTGCGGCTTGTTCACCGTCACGTCGGCGAGGTAGGTCAGCAGGCGGGTGCCTCGGTCGGCGGAGTGCCGCGCGGTCAGCAGGTGCGGGCGCTGCTCGATGAACGCCGTGGTGACCCGGCCCTCGACGAAGTCGGGGTCGACCAGGACGGCCTGGAGGAACGGGATGTTCGACGCGACGCCGCGGATGCGGAACTCGGCGACGGCCCGCCGGGCCCTGCGCACGGCGGCGGTGAAGTCGCGGCCCCGGCAGGTCAGCTTGACCAGCATGGAGTCGAAGTGCGCGCTGACCTCGGCGCCCGCGGCGGTGCCGCCGTCGAGCCGGATGCCGCTGCCGCCCGGGGAGCGGTAGGCGCTGATCATGCCGGTGTCGGGGCGGAACCCGTTGGCCGGGTCCTCGGTGGTGATGCGGCACTGGAGGGCGGCGCCGCGCAGGTAGATGTCGTCCTGGCTCAGGCCGAGGTCGGCCAGCGTCTCGCCGCCCGCGATGCGCAGCTGCGACTGCACGAGGTCGACGTCGGTGACCTCCTCAGTGACCGTGTGCTCGACCTGGATGCGCGGGTTCATCTCGATGAACACGTGGTTGCCCCGCGTGTCGAGCAGGAACTCGACGGTGCCCGCGTTGCGGTAGCCGATGTGCCGGGCGAACTTCACCGCGTCGGCGCAGATCCGGTCGCGCAGCTCCTCGGGGAGGTTGGGCGCGGGCGCGATCTCGATGACCTTCTGGTGGCGGCGCTGCAAAGAGCAGTCCCGCTCGTAGAGGTGGATCACGTTGCCCACGCCGTCGGCGAGGATCTGCACCTCGATGTGGCGCGGGTCCAGCACGGCCTGCTCTAGGAACACGGTGGCGTCGCCGAAGGCCGACTCGGCCTCGCGCATCGCCGCCTCCAGCGACTCGCGCAGCGCCTTGGGCTCCTCGACGCGGCGCATGCCGCGCCCGCCGCCGCCAGCGACGGCCTTGACGAAGATCGGGAAGCCGATGTCGTCGGCCGCGGCGAGCAGCGCGTCGACGTCGGTCGAGGGCTGCGACGAGCGCAGCACCGGCAGCCCGGCCTCCTGCGCCGCGGCGATGGCCCGCGCCTTGTTGCCGGTCAGCTCCAGGATCTCGGCCGTGGGGCCGACGAAGGTGATGCCCGCCTCGGCGCACGCCGTGGCGAGTTCCGGGTTCTCGGACAGGAAGCCGTACCCCGGGTAAACGGCGTCGGCGCCTGCCTTCTTGGCGGCCTTGACGATCTCCTCGACGGAGAGATAGGCGCGCACCGGGTGGCCGGGCTCACCGATCTCGTACGCCTCGTCGGCCTTCATCCGGTGCTGGGAGTTGCGGTCCTCATAGGGGAAGACGGCGACCGTGCCGAGGCCGAGTTCATACCCGGCCCGGAACGCCCGGATGGCGATCTCGCCTCGGTTGGCGACGAGCACCTTGCGGAACATGCCCGGTTACCTCCTGCTACCTCAGAGTCGGTTGCAGGAGGTTACCGTGAATGTCTCGCCAGTCGGGAGCATCGTCCCACGTGACGGACGCCATCCTGATCGATACTTCTCCTGGTCCGCTCGCTCGCGACGGGCGTTTTTCCTGCTATACGAACAAGTCCGCGCGTACTGTTTGCGCGCGCCTCGCCCGGTCTGCCGCACCCCACGATCTCACGCTCCGCGCACCCACACCACCGGCCGAACGGCTACCGGCCTCGGGCGGGGAACGCGCGGCGTGGTCGACCCGGCCGGATAACCGGAGACGAGTTCGTGTTTGGCGTTCGACCGCGACGCGTCCCGGAACGGTCATGATCGCGATCGTGACGAAGCGTGGCCGTTAACCGCAGTCGGTCACTTCGTTTTTCCGTCGCGTTCGACTGTCGGCTGTTATGTCGTTAGCGCCGTGCCCGATCGCGGGCACGGCGCGCCCGTCGCCCGCAGTCGGAACCGAGCATCACCACGCCCGTCGGCGAAGATCAAGACGTGTCCACAGAGGAGGTGGTCGTCGCGAGATTCCGCCAGCGAAGACGGATGCGCACGCCTGCATGTTGCAGCCCGGGAATGCCCACGACAGAGGGACACTAGGGGCAAACCTCAATACAGAGAATTAACCTATCCCCCTTGGTTCACTCCAGAGAGCGACATACTAAAGTGAGGCAATGCCCTCTGGTGACGCCGAGTCCACCGCTGACCGTCTTCCGCACTTCGACACCGTTCTCCGCGGGTACAACCCCCGCCAGGTGAATGAACGGGTCACCCGCCTCACCTACGACCTGCGCCACGCGACCAAGGGTCGCGACGAAGCAGCGTCGAAGGTCGCCGAGCTGACCAAGTCACTCGGCTCGCTCCAGCAGCAGCTGCTGGAGACGACCACCCGCCTCAACCGGATCAGCGCCAACCCCAACAGCACTGAGGGCATGACCGAGCGCGTCCGGTTGATGATGCAGCTCGCCGAAGAGGAGATCGCCGAGTTCAAGCGGCAGGCCGACGAGTACGGCAAGTCGACCCGCTCGGAGGCCGAGGCGTACTCGGCGGCGACCCGCAAGGACGCCGACAGCTACGCCGCGTCGACCAGCACCGCAGCCGACGACTACGCCGCGCAGACCCGGCTCAACGCCGAGGCGTACGCGGCGAAGACGGCGAGCCAGGCCGACGAGGCGGCCGCGGCCGTGCGCGCCGAGGCCAACGCCTACGCCAAGGACCTCAAGGCCAAGCACGACAAGATGATCCTCGACCTCGAAGAGCGGCGTAAGCAGCTTGAGGCCGACTACACGCGCAACCACGCCGAGCTGGACTCCGAGTACGAGTCCATGCGCGCCACCCTGGCCGCCGAGCACAAGAAGCTCATGGCCGACGCCCGCGCCGAGATCGAACGCCAGACCAAGGCGAACGAGGCGCGCATCGCCCAGCTCTACGACGACGCCGCCGCGCACCGCGACCAGCTCGACGCCGAGGCCCTGCGGGTCCGCGAGCAGCTCGACGCCGAGTCCGCCCGCAAGCGCGCCGACGCGGAAGACCAGGCCGACCGCGAACTGGCCGCCAAGCGCGCCGACGCGGAAGCCGCCCTGGCCAAGCGAACCGAAGAGGTCGAGACCGCGCTCACCGCCCGCACCCGGGAAGTCGAACGCACCCTGGCGGACAAGACCGCCGACGTCGAAGCCACCCTCGCCGCGCAAACCTCCGACACGGAGAAGGCCCTCGCCGCGGCCCGCGCCAAGGCCGACGCCGAGATCGCGGCGCAGCGGGAGACCGCCGAGAAGGCTGCCGCGAAGCTGGTCGCCGACGCCGAACGCCAGAAGGCCGAAACCGAACGCGCACTCGCCGCCCAGCGGACCAAGACCGAGACCGAACTCGCGGCGCAGCGGGAAACCGCGGAGAAGGCTGCCGCGAAGCTGGTCGCCGACGCCGAACGCCAGAAGGCCGAAACCGAACGCGCGCTTGCCGCCCAGCGGAGCAAGACGGAGAGCGAACTCGCGGCGCAGCGAGAAACCGCGGAGAAGCGCGCGGCGAAGCTGCTCACCGACGCTGAGGCCAAACTGGTTGACGCCACGGAGAAGCACGAGAAGGCCGACGCCTTCGAGCGCCGGGTCGCGGAGCAGGTCACGAACACCTTCGCGATCCTGGAAGAGGCGAAGAAGCACTTCGCAGAGACGATGGGCAAGGTCAAGACGGAGACCGCGGGCAAGGCTCAGTCCAACGGGACTCCGGCCAAGTCTGGTGCTGGTCGGTAGATCGCTTCGTTCCTTGGGTTCTTGGGGGCGTCTGGCTTCGGCTGGGCGCCCCCTTGGCGTTCGCGCGGTTTCCGTGGAGCGTAGGTTGGTGGGTCCGCTCGATGGGGTGGAGTGGTTTCTTTGGGGCCCCTACGAAGGAAGATCCCGTCGTGGGAAAGACGGGTGGGGAGCCTTCGGC
>NZ_JBVJIN010000082.1:5781-21127 GCF_055586285.1 Actinokineospora sp. NPDC051303 | reverse complement strand
CATCCGCGCCGTCCTCCGCAGCAGGGGCTGCGACCTGGTCCACCTCACCGGCAACCCGCGAGCCCAGTTCGTCTGCCTCACCCACGAGACCACCGGCCACAGCACCGGCGATCACCCGCCCACCACCGGCGGCCTGCTCCGCTGGCACACCCACACCTGCCGAGCCCGAAACCCCTGAACCGCGTAGCTGACAAGCAACCCCTCGGACCTACAAGTCTCGGGTGCGAACACGACCTTCCACGACCCACACACGGGAGGTCGCCGACCTCACCGGAAGGAATCCATCATGGCGCAATCACACATATACGGACTGCTGCTCGACATCGAGGAGGCGTACGGCATCCGCCAACTCGTCGCCCGCGTGGTCTATCAGAACGATCAGGGCGAACTGCTCAACCCGCGCGACGACGGGACACCCGACGAGATCGCGCTGGCGGACTTCGTGGTCTCCGCGTACGTCGACCGCGGCAACACGCACGCGTGGGGATTCCAGCATGGATACGCACCACATCGTGTCGAGTTGCGACGCGCGGAGGCGATGGTCCGAACACTGCGCAAGATCGACAAAGGACTGGTGACCGTGACTGCCGAACAAGGCTACGCGAACGACTTCGCCACCTACGTCCTGCGCATCGCGGCCATAGTGGGAATACGGGCGTTCCACATCCGCAACAACGAGCAACGACGCAACATCACAGGCGAGACGTTCAGAAAAGTGCAACCGATCGACGTGCAGAACTGGGTTCGTAACCAAGAGGGGACGTACGCCAAACCCGCGTGACCAATCCACGCTACCGAATCCACGGTCATTTCGATTGCCGTAGCGCCGCGCGTGAATGATTTGGAAGCGGACGACCGCACGGGTGACCGATCAAGAATGGAGACACCACGACCGCCAGGTTCTTCCGCGACGACACCCACCCGCCCTGCACGACGACCGGCACCGCGTCGCACGAGAGGCCCACTTTCGACGCTCTGCGCGCGGAGCTCGGACCCGAGAACGTGGTTACGCTGCCGGTCAGCCAGCTGGCATGCCGCTGACCGAGATGGCCGACCTGTTGGCCGCGGTCGCCGAGGACTACTCGGCCACCATCTTGCCGCGCTGCTGGCCGACAGCCTCACCAAGGTTTTCGGCCTGTGGGCCGACGCCCGCCGCCACGGCCGGACCACGATCGACATCCGCCACCTTGATCGCGCCGTCACCAGCGAATTCGCCCCCGCCATCCGGGCCTGGCACACCGGCGACGCCTTCCCTTCTCCCCGCTTGGCCGACACGGCCTGGCCCGAACCCGTTCCGAGGTGAACACCATGCCTATCGACGACCCCACGACCGCAACCCCGTCCGAGATCGACGAAGAGCTCGCCCGGCTCGGTATCGAGCATGCCAAGGCCACCGACACCGTCAACGGGCTCACCGCCCGCGTCCAGCGTCTGGTGAACGACGGCATGGCCGAGTACGCAACCGAGTTGCGGCCCCGGATCGAGCAGGCTCGCCAGACCATCGTTGAGTGCGAGGCCGCCGCGCGCCCCCTCGATGCGGAGTTCGAGCGTCGGGGCGGCTGGACCCGCGCCTGGCTGGTCCTCAACACCGGCGGCCACGTCCATCGCACCACCGCCTGCCGCACCTGCTTCCCCTCCACCCGGTTCGCCTGGCTCACCCACCTTTCCGGGCACGACGAGACCGAGATCGTCGAGCAGGCCGGCAAGGCCGCGTGCACCGAGTGCTACCCCAGCGCGCCGGTCGACGTCCGCAACCGGCCCAGCCGGATCAAGACCCCCGAGCAACTCGCGCGGGAAGCGGAGAAAGCCGAACGCGCGAAGGCCAAAGCCGCCAAAGCGATCACCGCCCCGGATGGAACACCCCTGCGCACCAAGGGGTATGGGCAGATCGACACCGAGTTCACCGCCCGTCGCTCCTACGTGGACGCCTTGGCCTACGCCCGGTATCTGACCAGGGCAAGCATCGCCCACCACCGAGACACCATCGCCGAGTACCAGGAGGACGCTCGGCTCATCCTCGCCGCGCTGGCCGCGAAGCACGGCCGCACCGAGGACGACCTGCGCGCCGAACTGGCGCCCAAGGTCGAAGCCAGGTGGAAGCGCGAATACAAGTAGCGGGCCAACTGTGCCTGTGTCTGGCTGGAACGCGTCCCTGCCTACGCACCTATCCGCTTCCCACGAGAGGACCCCTGCCGATGATTCTGGTCGAAACGCTGGAAGACCTGGTTTACAACTACCTCGAAGATCCCGCCCGGCCCGGCTCGGCCGTCGGCAAGGTCAACGCGCAAGACCTCGTCAGCCACGTCGTGCAGCACCTCGCCGAGCGTGGGGTCGACGTGGGATTTCAAGACGGCTCGCGCCGCACCACATCAGCCAGCGCGTCCCAGCGACCGGAGCCCGAGTGGCACCGCCTTCCCTTGGTATTCCAGGAAAACGACGACGGGAACGTCCGCATCTACTGCGACGGCCGCGACTGCGTCTGGTCCTGGCCGCTCTACCAGCACGCGAGCGCGCAGACCAACGACGACACGATCACCAACGCCGTCGACCACGCCATCCGGCGACACCGCCACACCTGACCACTCCGGCAACCAGCTACGCACATCGGCGCGATGCCCTCCCCAGCACCAACTCGCCATGGAGAGGGCATCGCGCTGCATGGGCTGATACACATCCGAAGGAGCTCGAACCGCTATGACTACCAATGACATTCACGATGCCCGGCAACTCATCGCCGAGATCGACGTCCCTGCGGAACGCCCGCGCTGGGCGTGGTGGGTCCCCGGTGACGCCACCCGCTACCACGCCACGCTGATCAACGCAGCACCCAGCGCCACCATGGTCGGCACCGCGTCCGGTGGCACCTTCCGTGCTCTCGTGATCACGATCGACATGTTCACCTTACGTCCCATCTCGATCGTGATCCCGCGGCCCACTGCCGAGCTAGACCGTTACACCGCCGAGGAATGGCTCTTCCGGCGGTTTCCTGGTGGCTGGTGGGCCGGTGTCCGGCCGCTGTTGGCCGCACTGGGCTGGACGCCCACGAGCGACCGCGACACCAGCTACCGCAGCACGGATCACCGCGACATCACCACGGCGCAGCGCGGCCCAGACGCCGCCCGCTAGCACCAGGCCGCAGTTCCCCCGGCCACGCGGCCGGACCACCCCACCCGCACACCCACGCCACACCGGTCCGCGTCCGCGCGGGCCGGCGATGACGGCCGCCCGCTGTCCGCCGTCCGAGGAGATCATCATGAACAGCACCGTCAACACCGATCTGTCCAGCGTCGCCGATACGGCCAACCGTGCAGCCACCTTCGAGCCGATGACGAACGAGGACGAGCGGCCGACGATCACCGTCGCCGGAGTCTACGTCGCGCTCTACGTCGACCCGGCCAGCCGTCAGGTCCGAGTGTCGATCGATCTCGACGACACCGAGTCGTGGCTGCTGCGCAACGACAAGGACAGCACGGTTCCACTGCGCATCTGCGTTCAGGACGACGTCACGTTCGAGGGCTGACACACCGATCGCGCGAGCGTCGGCCGGCGCTCGCGCCATTCGCGTAATAGCCGAACGACTCCACTGATCGTCCACTCAGGACATTTCATCGCGTCACGTTGATGAAGAGGTGACTCATGCACGCGTCAACCACCGAAATGCCGGACCTCGCCGCCTATGACGTCATCCTCGTCAACAGCAGCGGCGGGAAGGACTCACAAGCAATGCTCGACGAGGTCTGCACCCTCGCCGAGGCCGCGGGAGTCCTCGATCGCATCACGGTCCTGCACTGCGCGCTCGGCCACGTCGAGTGGCCCGGCACCAGCGAACTCGCCCGCAAACAGGCCGAGCACTACGGGGTGCGCTACGAACAACGCCTCCGCGAGCAAGGACTGCTCCTCGACCAAGTTCGCCGCCGCGGTCGCTGGCCTTCCGCCTCGGCTCGCTACTGCACTTCGGATCAGAAGCGAGGCCCCGCAAGGAAACTCATCACGCAACTGGTCACCGAGCTCGGCGACCTGGGCCGTCCGGCCCACGTGCTGAACTGCATGGGCCTACGCGCCCAGGAGTCGCGGGCACGACTGAAGAAGGCCCGCCTGAGCCGTGACGAGGCCGCCAGCAGCGGTCGACGCACTGTCGACACCTGGCTTCCGATCCACGACTGGAGCGAAACCCAGGTATGGCAACGAATTCGGGCATCCGGCGTGCCGTACCACCCGGCCTACGACCAGGGCATGACCCGCCTGTCGTGCTCGCTCTGCGTGCTCGGCAGCCGAGCGGATCTCATGCGCGCCGCACAACTACGTCCGTCACTGGCCGCCGAGTATGCCGAACTGGAAGCCGAGATCGGGCACCGGTTCCGCAACGACCTGTCCATGGGCGAGATCATCATCGCCGCCGAACAAGCCGCAACAGCGGAACACAGCGAGGAGACAGCCACGATCGAGCTCGGCCAGGGGCAACTGTCGTGGCCGAGGTTCGAGCACCAGACCGACCGTTACGGCACCGTGTTCCTGCTCACCGGCCCGGACGCCGAGGACTACGTCTCGTTCGAGAACGCACCCGTCGACCGACCTGGGCGCCTCGTCGCCGTCGTGGTCGAGACACGTCGCTCTGGCCACTGCGGCGACATCGCGCGGGCCCTAGCGCCCACCACGCCGACAGCTGGCGAGGAGATCACGCTTGGTGCCGGCACGTTGTTCACCGACACCGATCCCGACCTCGGTGTTCCCACCGCCGTCGGCCTCGCGCCAGACGACCACCGGGCCACCGACTGGCTCGACCCGCGCGCCTTGTACCGCTGCCACAACCAAACCGTGCGGCTCGAACTCCGCACCGGCAGCCACGCCAACAGGCACACACGCGACACCGGACCGTGTGCGGCCTGACAGCTCGCAGTCGGGCTCGACGCAGGCATCCGCGTCGCCGTCATTCCCACCTTCAACCGTCGCGCACGGGCCTTCGCGTGCGTGCGCGACGAGACAAACCCCATGGAGACAGGAGAAAGGATCATGACCGACCTCCCTGTGCCCCCGATTCCCTTGTCACTCCAGCACCTCCCGACCGTGGGCGGACTGGTCGTGCCCTGGATCACGCCCCGCACGGCCGACGGCCGATACCTCTTCGGCTCGGTCGACCGCGATCGAATGGGCCGCGCCTTGCTCAACCGGTGGTGCGGCGTATGCGGCCGTCCGCTGGAGCACCGCGCCGTGCTGATGATGCGACTGTCCGACCTCCCGCAGCAATGCACGAGCGAACCCGCGCTACACCCCTGGTGCGCCACCTACACAAGCGAGTCCTGCCCCATGATCAGCGGACGCCTGGATCACTACCGCTCATCCCTGCCCCGCTTGGACATCACCATGCTGCCGGCACCCGATGCGACAGCCCGCCAAGGCGCCGCTGCCGAACCGTGGTTCGCCGTGTGGCTCACTGGCTACCAAGTGATCACCGACCACGGCAACCTCGCCGCCTCCTACGCCGGCACGCGGCCCCTGCGTATCCGGCCCATCACCTGGCACCTGCCCAGCATCTTCTGACCAACGCAGTCGACCTACGTCGATCGGCTGCCCTGAAACGACATCGTCGTAGACGACTACTACTTGAACAACCGCCAGACCTCGCGGCCTGATGCCCTGCGTCCGGCCGTACGGCATGGGCACAGAATCCACCGCCGGAATCTTCCGCGTACTCACCAACCCGACCGCCCGACCCGAAGAAGCCCCCCGACTTGTCGACCTCGCGGTGATCAAAAACGAGGAGACCGAATTTCTGATCTCTTGAAGGGATATCGCCATGTCTCGGTTCGACCTGCACGCTGCGCATATCGACGGACTCGTCAACGCCGGGCTGCAATTCGGCCTGATCGGCGTCTTCGACGATCCCATTCCGGTCGGCCAGATGCTGCGTCAGCAGCACCGGCCCCACCGCGACGCCGAGCAGGAGAACAGAGAGCCGCCGGACTACGCCGCGACTTTGACCGATCGCGCGTTGCATCCGGTCGCCGTGCTGTGCCTGCTGGAGTGCTACGAGTACCAGACCAGCGGCACGATCGGCTGGCACACCAGCGAGGCGCACGCTTGGACACGTCGCTTGCGCGAGACGGTGTTGGCCCGGCTGCCCGCCGAGGCCAAAGCGGCCGTGCGCTATGGCGCCGACCACGGTCCGGCCTACCGGCTGCTGGCTGCCTACACCGAGACACCGTGGGGCGTCACGGAACTCGACCAGATCCCCGGATTCGGGGACGGCGTCATCGAGGTTCCGGTCGTCCGGAAAGGGCTGCGCGCGGAGATCCTGACCGGCCCGATCCACTGCCCCAACCAGGGCCTGTCCTCCCGCGTCCGCTACGTCACGATCCTCGGCGTCGGGGAAGAACGGACGCTGCCCGCCTTCGCCCGGATCTCCGAACCCACCGACGACGCACCGGGCGTCTACCTGCTGTTCCAGCACGGCCGCTACGTCGCCCGACCAGCCGACGCTCCACCCGGCAAGCGGTTCATGGCCTCCGGCGCCCACCTGCACACCAGCGACTCCCGCTGGCGCGAGCTGATCGGCCACAGCCTGCCCATCCCGCTGCACGACCACACCGAGCCCTAGCCGGGCCCGTCAACCGCACCTGCCAAGCCCACGGACCCGAGCAAGCCCTACCCATCGAGGAGTTGAACCATGCCTTCACACGACGAACTGCGCGCCCGGCTGTTTCTCCTGCGCGCGGCCGAACCACCCGCACCCGCGGTTCACCACTACGTCGCCGTCCACGGCCCGGTCGACGCCGTCGCGCGGATCCGGCACGGCACCGCCCCCGCCGCCGTGCTCAACGAGGCCACCCGCCCTGACGCCCGGATCGACGACGACCTGCGGGCCCTCGACAGCGGCACGGCGCGGCTGCTCACGCCCGAAGACGACGACTGGCCGGACGGACGGCTGATCGGCCTGGCCGGCCTCGGCGTCCCGCTCGCGCTGTGGGTGCGCGGCAACGGCTCCTTGGCCGAACTCACCGGCACCGCCGTCACCGTCACGGGCGCACGCGCCTCCACGGCGTACGGAAACACGGTCGCCGCTGACCTCGGCTACGACCTCGCCCGCGCCGGGGTGACCATCGTCAGCGGCGGCGGCCTCGGCGTGGACGAACAAGCGCACCGCGGCGCACTGGCCGCCGACGGCCGGACGATCGTCGTGCTCGCCAACGGCATCGACCGGACCCATCCGCACCAGCACGCCCAGCTCTACCAGACCATCATCGAGCAGGGCGGATCGCTGGTCAGCGAATACCCCATCGGCACGTTGCCAACCCGCATCCGGTTCCACGCGCGGTGCAGGCTGCTGGCCGCTCTCACCGCGGCGACCGTCATCGTCGAAGCCGGGCCGCGCAGCGGCGCCCTCGCCGTCGCCCGAGCCGCTGGCAAACTCGGCCGCCGGGTCTACGGCATACCGGGACCGATCCACTCCGTGACCTCGAATGGCGTCAACGAACTGCTGCGCACCGGCGCCGCCACCGTGGCCAGCTCAGTCGAGCACATCAACTACCAGGAAGGAGTGCGATGAGCGGCCCCGACGCCTTCCAAGCCGCTATAGCCGCCCTCGACCTGCCACCCGAGTGGCAGGTCGAGGTGGCCATCCGTCCACGACGACGCAAGACCGGCATCCAGGTCAACCCGGGAGGCAGTGTCGCCGTGCTGATCCCGCCGACAGCCGCCCCGGAACAGGTGGCGCGGTTTGTCGACAGTAAACGCGGCTGGATCACCGAGAAGGTCGACATCGCCACGCGGCTGGCCCCGGATCACCCTGCCAAGGAATTCGTTGACGGCGAGGAGTTCGACCTGCTCGGCAGGCGCTACTGGCTCCACCTCGTCGACGCCGCGCCCGCGGGCATCGAGCAGCTACCTGTGATCACGTCCGACGGCGTCCTGTCCGCGCGGAGACAGCGACCAGAGCTGGTCCGCCGGGCAGTGATCGGGCTGTACCAGCAGGTCGGACTCGCCTGGGTAAAGCGTGAAGGACGCCAGTACGAACTGGATGGCCACATCACCGGCCTGAACTACGCAGTTCGCGACCTCGGACGACGCCGCTGGGGCATCTACGAGGGACCGCCGAAGCACACCACGACACTGCACTGGGCCGTGTTCGGCCTGCCGATGCGGCTCATCGAGTACGTGCTGGTGCACGAGCAGGCCCACGCGACGAGGCCAGGCGGTCGCCCTCACGGAACCGCCTGGCAACGCCGCATGAGCCTGTGGATGCCCGACTGGCGGCAGCGCCAAGCCGACCTCGCCGAAGTCGGCCGTCACTGCTGGCTCGGGGACCACAAGAAGCACGTCGGTGGCTAGCCGACCGCTCCGTGGCACCAAACCAGTCGCAAGCATCGGCGAGCCACTCAACCCAACCTGATGTCACCCTCGCTGTGTCCGCGCAAACAGGATGATAGACATGTGTGATAGGCATACGCAGACCACGATAGGTCGTCTCGTATGACACGACGACACGCGAGAGAGGCTCCCCGATGAGCGACCCCGAGGAAGTCCTTCAACTTCGGACCAGCCGGGCCGAAGTCGAAGGGGTCAAGAAGGAACTGGAAGCCGCCCGCACTCAGCAGGCCGAACTCGAAGAGAAGATCAACGGGTTGCTCGCAAAGCAGCGAGAGGCCCGCAAGAAGCGCCGTAAGGCGGTGCTCGCCGCGGACGCAGCCGGAGTACCCCGTTTGAGGATCTCCAAGGAAGTCGGCATGCAACGCAGCAACGTCTACAAGCTCCTCGAAGGCGACGACAGCGACGAATCCTGAGCGCCGCAGCGACGAAGCCTGGTGGACCCACCATGGTCATTCGTCAGCGGAGAAGCCGAACCTACACCCGAGTAGTGGCGCTCCCCGATAAGACCTGAGCGAACCGGCCCGGGCACTCTTTCCGTCGGTACCTGATCAAAGGACCGGACAACTATCATCCGCACGCGGAAACTGTCATTCTTGCGCGGAAACTACACACGAGGTGTAGGTTCTCAGGATCGTTTTCGTCCGATCTTCGCGTGAGCTGGGTGGACCTGAAGTTTCTCATCGGTTTCGCGCTTCATGGTTCTCATTAGTTTTGCACTTTCTCCCGGTTCGGGGCCTGCTGGCGGTAACGGGGGGCGTCCAGGGCAGGGCCATTCGCATGACCTTTCCTGGATGGCGCGCCGCAACCCACCGCAGGACGTGTTGACCTTGGGTGGCCGGCGTGAAAGTGGTGTGGGAGCTCAAGCGCCCTTCGCGGTGAGGGGGGGGGGGGGGGGGGGGAGGGGGGGGGGGGGGGGGGGGGGCGGGGGGGGGGGGGGGGGGGGTGGGGTGGGGGGGGGGGGGGGGCCCCCCCCGCCCCCCCCCCCCCCCCCCCCCCCCCCCCCCCCCCCGCCCCCCCCCCCCCCCCGCTCAGCTAGGCCGATGCGACGTACCAGCAAGGGCCGAACTTTGTCCGCCGTTGGCCCGCGGCATCCTCGGAACGGAGGCACACGATGTTGCCGACGCCGCCACCACCCGTGCAGGTCAGACCCGCACCCAATGTCCTGTTCCTGTTTGCCGGCCTGATCCTGATCATCGGCGGCATCGCGGTGATGGTGTACGGGGTTCTCGCCGCCGTCAGCGCGATTCCCACGGATGGCCCGAACGTGAACGACCTCGGCATCGGACCACAGGCCGGCCGGGATATGGAACCGTTCGTCAACGGCTTCGCCGCTGTCATCGTCGGCTGCACGGTCATGACCACCGGCCGCTACCTCTGGCGAGGCGCGCGCCGACGCGGCTGGCGCGACCGCTTCGGCAGGCTCCTGGTCATCGTCGGTTACCTACTCGTCGGCACAGCCCTAATCACCCTGACTCAGGCCATCGTCGCCGCCTTCTCGATCGGTGGGGCCGATGCTTCTCAGCAGGCCGTGATCCGCGGCCTGGTCATGTGTGCCGCCATCGCCATCCCCGGCGCCGTAATCGCCTCGATCGGTTTCCGTCTGGCCAAGGAAAAGCCCTTGATGACGGCAGAAGTCAACGCGAGCCTCTAGCCGGGAGCTCATCCGCCGTTCGCAGTGAGACCTGTCCACAAGCCTGCCGTCGCTACCGCGACACATAGCGCACCCACTATGTCTCGTTCACGCCAACCGACAAGCGACCTGTCACCCCGACAGCCCAGCCATCAGACACGAACGGGGTAACCACCGACAGCCGATCCAGCGGCTCGATTCTCACCAACCTTGCGCAAGCGCAAGATAGGCGCAAAATCAGCGAGAAGGCGCAATCAAGCATGGGAACCTACACGAGGATCGCCAACTGGGCGGCTCGCCGCGAGGTAGTCGTCCCCGTTCCAGCGGTACGCGCTGACCTGGATGGGTTGTCCAAAGTCGGGCGCGTGCACCATTTTGCCTGCGCCGACGTACAGTCCGACGTGGTGGACGTTGCTCGGCGTGCCGTAGAAGAGCAGGTCTCCGGGCAGCAGTGGTTGCCCGGCGGGCACCAGTGGGCCGGTGTTGTACTGGGTCTGGGCCGTCCGTGGCAACGAGATTCCGGCTGCGTTGTAGGCGGCCGTGGTCAAGCCGGAGCAGTCGAAGCCTTTGTCGCCCTGGGCTGGGCCGTTGCCACCCCACTGGTAGGGCAGCCCAAGTTGGCCGCAGGCGAAATTGATCGCCATGATGGCCGCGGGTGTCGACGCCTGGATGTTCTTGCAGTCGCCGGCGCCAACCATGGCGTCGCCGTATTTCTTGGCCTGTGCGAGAACGTCGTTGACGTACCAGTCGGCGTGGTTGTAGGCGAAGATCGCCTTGCGAAGGTCCTTGGGTCCTCCCGAGTCGCAGAGGTAGTACGCCGCGGCGTGGATCGCGTCATGCGGGTTGTACCGGGATCGTGGTGTGGCGCCGCCTGCCGGCAATGGGTGGCGGGCGATGACGCCGTCGAATGTGGCCTGGAGGAACTGCATGGGTCCACCGGCGCCTGCGGAGTTTTCCCCGCTGGAGACACCGGGCAGTGTTGAACGGCCGTGGTTGGTTTCGATCTTGCCGATGGCGGCGAGGATTGACCAGTCCAGGCCGGGGCATACGCTCGTGGCTTGCCGGTAGAGGGCGAGGTAGTCAGCGGGGATGTCGGCGAGTGCTTCCTGGCTGGGCTTGCTGCTGCTGCCGAAGAGGGCATTGACGACGGCTTGGCCGATCCCGCCGATGAGCATCAGGATGGTGATGACGGCCGAAACGGCGGCGGTGGCGATCTTCACGGGTCACCTCCGGAAGCGGCTGGCTGGTACGGGTGGCGGGAACGGGTCGGGCGCGGTGAGTTCCGCGGATGTCTGCTGCGCTGGGACGGCAGTCGAGGGCGGTGCCGCGCTGGGCGGGTCGGTGTGCGGCCAGAGTTGGGCGAGTTCGGCGAGCCCTAGTCGGCCGGGGCAGCGCGTTGCCGGGCCGAAGATCGGCAGCCATCGGGCGACGGAGGGGTTGTTGTCGCCTGCCGCGCCCGCGACGTCCGCGGCGCTGGTGGCCACCGGCACGAGCGCCGGGCGGTCCAACTGGGACAGCGCGTCGGCGAGTGCGCGGCGCGCGGTGGTTTCGCGGCGGTGGGTGGGCAGCCAGACCAGGACGGGTGTGGTGATGCCTGTTGCGGTGGCGAGTTTTTCGTAGCCGTGGAGCTTGCGGCCGAGCTTGCCGAGGTCTTCGGTGCCGAAGTCGAATTCGAGGAAGAACTCGATCTGGTGGCCGTCTTCGCGCCAACGGCCGTAGGCGTCGGGGCGGACCATGTCGCCGAAGAGGCGCCCGCAGCGCAGCTCGGACCACCACGTGGTCAGTCGGCCGCGGGCGCCTGGCGCTCGGCTGAGTGCGACGAGGGCGGTGAAGAAGCCATTGACGCCCACGGTGTGCGCCAGGCGCAGGGAGTGGGCGATGCCGATGGCGTCTTCGTGGCGGTAGCCGAGTTGCTTGGGGGCGAGACCGTTCTCATAGGCTAGGGCGACCGCTCCGGCGATGTCGAGCACGTAGTGCATCGGGGCGGTGCCGGAGCTGACGAACGGCTGGAAGCGGTCGACGACGCGCCACTTGAACAGGTCGAGCAGGCGGTGGTTGGCCGCGCGCATGGTCGGATAGCAGAGTTCGACGATCTGCTGGGTGGTGAAGACCTTGTGCTCGTGCAGCATCCGGGCCAGCCACCGGTCCCGGAGGGTGAGCCGCCCGGCGAGCCGGGCGTGGTGCTCCCCGGTGGTGGCCGCCCGTGGCGTGGGGCGTTGGGGCATGTGCCCGCGCAATGCCCTCTGAGGCGTGGGATTCGAAATCATGGATAGGTACCTCCCAATGAAACGAGTGGAATTGCGATTGGCGTCGCACCGCAAAAGGGCGCTGTCCTTTTGGTTGGTTGGCCAGGTGCGGCGCAGTTCTACGACGGCGCCTTGCTGGATGTGATCAGCGGGATGGGGCGCAAGGACGCATTTGAGAGGAATGTGGCTTGCGGAAGGTCTGGTGATTGGTACAAACGGCGTCGTGGCGCTTCGTCGGGGCGCGCGCATTACTGACGCCGGGCCCTTGCCGCGGAAGGGACCCATCGGCCACCGTCACGCCTGAACCAACGTCGGCCTTGGTTGGAGCCGCGATCTCGCCTTCAGTCGGCTGGCCGAGTGGCGTTGTTGGGTCTTCGGCTTCGGACCTGGTGCTGTGGCGGCACGTGGTTGGTGGGGGCTGTCACGATGAGGTCGCTGTCTGCGATCGTAGGGTCATGGAGATCGAGTTGGCGGATGCGGTGGCGGCGTTGCGGGACGAGTTGATCGACGCGGCGGCCAGGGTGGGCGAGTCGGGTGTGGGGTTCGTGGTGGGGCCGATCGAATTGGAGTTCGGTGTGGAGTTGAAGGCGGACGCGAAGGTGAAGTCCGGGTTCAAGGCGTGGGTGGTGTCGGCCGACGCGGAGGGCGGGGTGTCGCGGGGGCGGACGCACAGGGTGAAGGTGACGTTGAAGCCGCAGGACGCGGACGGGCAGGATCTGCGGATCCACGGCCGCACCGGCCGCGTGTCGGGGGCCGCGGTGGACCGGGTCGAGGGCTGATCCCGGGGGTGGATGCCGACCGCGTCGTGTGTGTGCTGGGTCCTGACGGTCCCGGCTCGGGGTATGTGGTGGGCGCGGGAACGGTGGTGACCTCGGCGCACGTGACCGGGCCTGCCGGGTCGCGGGTGACGCTGTTCCGCCCGTTGCGTCCCGAGGTGGTGGTCGAGGGTGTGGTCGCCTGGGCCGGTGAGCCGGGAGGCCGGAATGACGCGGCGGTGGTCGCTGTCCCGGAGTCGGCGTTGGGCGCGGGCGGGTGGTGGCGGTGGGGCCGGTTGGTGACACGGCGGCCGGGTGTGCCGTGTTGGACGTGGGGTCTGCCGGACGGGGTTCAGCGGGAGGGGATGCCCGCGGAGGCGCGGCAGGCGGCGGGCAGGGTCAATCCGGGTGACCGGTTGGTGGGCAACCAGTACACGATCAGCCTCGACGCCCACCCATACGCGAGCTTGCCGTCGGGGTCGCCGTGGGCGGGCATGTCGGGCGCCCCGGTGTTCAGCAACGGTCTGATCATCGGCGTGGTCGCGGTCGATCCCGCCCATGCCCGGCATGGTGAGCTGGTGGCCGTCCCGGCGTATGTGCTGTGGGCCGATCCGGGCTTTCGGGAGGCGCTGGGCTGCCCGCAAGACCGGTTGGATCCGGTCGAGGTGGCAACGATGGCGGCTGTGCCGACCGGAGAGATCACCACGCCGTCTGCGCTGCTGGTGGCACGCAACGAGATCGCGCCGTGGCAGCCCCGCCCCGACCTGCTGGCCGAGTTGCTTGCGTGGATCGACCGCCCGGGCCCGGGGGTGTGGCTGGTGCACGGCCCGGCCGGGCAGGGCAAGACCCGTCTGGCCGCACAGCTCGGCCATGAACTCCCAGCCCGGTGGTCGATGTTCTGGCCCAGCACGGACGCCGCGTCCGAGCAGCTGGCGGCGGCGGTGCGCGATGTCGCCCTGCCCATGGTGATCGTCCTGGACTACGCCGAGAGCCGCGCCGAGCAGGTCCGCGCCGTGCTGTCGGCGTTGACCGGCGACCGCAGCGTCAAGGTCGTCATGCTCGCCCGCACCCGCGGGACGTGGTGGGAGGACCTGCCCCTCGGCGACGACCTGGTCGCCGACCGGCTCGCGACCGCTGCCGAACACCGGCTCGGCGACCTGCCCCAGGCAGGCTCGACAGCGGCTGCGGACACCGCGTACCGGCAGGCGGTCACCGCCTACGCGACGCGGCTACCGGGCATCGCGGGGTTCGAGCGGTTCCCGTGGGACGACATCGCCAAGGGTGTCACCGCCACCAGCGCAGGCGGCGTCGGCATGGCTCACCCGGTCACCCTCCAGATGACCGCGCTGGCCGACCTGCTCGACACCGCGATGCCCACCCCACCTGGCGCCGGGGCGACCGTGGAGGGACGAGTCCTCACACACGAGCGGCGCTACTGGTCACGCCTCGCGGCGACCAAACCCGCGCTCGCCGGGTTCATCGACCTCATCGACAGCGTCGTCGCCGCGACCACGCTCGCCGCACCGACCACCGCGGCCGAGGCCGACCACATCTTCCGCGCCACCATCCCCGAACTCTCCGACCAACCCGCCAACGTCCTGTCCTCGTTCCGCGCGGTCCTCGCGGCCCTGTTCCCGACCGAGACCACCGACCGGGTCTTCGCCCAACTGCAACCCGACCGACTGGCCGAACACTTCGCCACGAACCACACCCTCGGCCCCCACGACCTCACCCACCGACTCGCCCCCATCGCCTCACCCGAACAAGCCACCCAACTGCTCACCGTCCTCACCCGCGCCACCGCCCACCACCCCGCCAATGACCGACTCGCCCAGCACATCACCACACTGGTCACCACAAACCCGCAGACACTCGCCCCGGCCGCCATCACCCTCACCACCAGCACAGAACACCCCGTCCCGCTGCTCACCGCGCTACAGACGGTGGCCACCGCACCCACCACCGCGATCCGCCTCGTGGAAAACCTCACCGACGCGCTACCACAGACCAGCCACCGACTCGCCGACCTCGCCACCACCCTGACCCACCGACTCGTCAACCACCACCGCGAGCGCAGCGACAACAACCCAGACGCCTTCCTCCCTAACCTGGCCATGAGCCTGAACAACCTCTCGCTGCGCCTGGGTGATCTCGGACAACGTGAGGAAGCCCTCGAAGCCATCACCGAAGCAACCGGTATCTATCGCCAACTCGCCACCAACCGCCCCGACGCCTTCCTCCCCGACCTGGCCACCAGCCTGAACAACCTCTCAGCGCACCTGGGCGGTCTCGGACAACATGAGGAAGCCCTCGAAGCCATCACCGAAGCAACCGGTATCTATCGCCAACTC
>NZ_JBVJIN010000082.1:0-5684 GCF_055586285.1 Actinokineospora sp. NPDC051303 | reverse complement strand
AGCGCACCTGGGCGGTCTCGGACAACATGAGGAAGCCCTCGAAGCCATCACCGAAGCAACCGGTATCTATCGCCAACTCGCCACCAACCGCCCCGACGCCTTCCTCCCCGACCTGGCCATGAGCCTGAACAACCTCTCGCTGCGCCTGGGTGATCTCGGACAACGTGAGGAAGCCCTCGAAGTCATCACCGAAGCGGTCACCATCCGCCGCCAACTCGCCACCAACCGCCCCGACACTTTCCTCCCCGACCTGGCCACCAGCCTGAACAACCTCTCGCTGCGCCTGGGTGATCTCGGACAACGTGAGGAAGCCCTCGAAGCCATCACCGAAGCGGTCACCATCCGCCGCCAACTCGCCACCAACCGCCCCGACGCCTTCCTCCCCAACCTGGCCACCAGCCTGAACAACCTCTCGCTGCGCCTGGGCGGTCTCGGACAACGTGAGGAAGCCCTCGAAGCCATCACCGAAGCGGTCACCATCCGCCGCCGACTCGCTGAGAAGCGACCGGCTGTGCATTCGGCGGAGCTGGACCAATCGCTGCGTGTTCTCCGGTGGTTGGAAGGTAAGTAGCACGTCGGTACGCGAGTGGCTTCGGGTACGGGCTCACAGTTCTCGGTGCAACGCCCCGCCAGCTTGGCGATCGACTCGGCTTCTCCTCGATGTGAGTTGATGTGGAGTTGTCTCTCGCCCCTGGGGATGGTTGTCGGGAGTCCCCGCTGGGGTGTCGCGCTCACGTCTCAGAGCGGGTTCTTGTGGTCGGTGCTCTTTCTGGAGGACTAGGGCTTGGTGGTGATTCTGCTGCTTCGTCAGTGGGCCGGAATGGGGGCCGGTCGGGGCTACGCGTGCGGGAGCAGCGGAGTGGAAGTTGCGTGCGGGGGTGAGTCTGGATGTGTTGTGGGAGTGCGAGTCCGGCGGGTCAGGCCGCGCGGCGGGGGTCCGCGGTGGGCTGGCTGGTGTGGCTCGTTGCGGCGTTGGTGCCTGTGACGGGTGGGCGGGTGTTGACCCTGGCGGCCCTGCGGATTGCTTTGGCGCGTCCGGGTATCGCGGGCGGCAGCTTCTCGGTTTTCACGGTGAACGGCTGCGCTTCCTCGCCGTCGACCACGAGCCGCACGGCGGCGTGGTATTTGCCGAGGTGGGCGAGGTCGTGTTCGGACAGGCGGGGTTGGGTGTGGCGGGCGAGGCGTTTGGCGTCTTCGGGTGAGGCGGAGAAGAAGGTTTTGTTGCGGGCGTTGGTGGAGATGCCTTCTTCGAGTTCTTTGGTGAGTTGGGCGAGGTATTGGTGGGCGAGGATGATGGCCAGCCCGTAGGCGCGGAATTCGGCGAGCATGTCTTCCAGCGGGATGGGCATGTTGAGGAAGTTGTGGCATTCGTCGATGTAGAGTCCTGCGTCGCGGCGTGCGCGTTGGGGGAGGCGGGCGCGTCGGGTGGCGGCTTGCCAGGTGCGGGCGACGACGATGGACCCTACGAGCCTCGCGGTGTCCAGGCCGAGGGCGTCGCGGGCGATGCGCACGAGGCAGATTCCGCCGGTGTTGAGGACGTGGTCCATGTCCACTGTGGAGGTTCCGCCTGCGATGGCGGCGCGGACGAAGGGGCGCAGCAGGAAGCCGCGGATTTTGTTCATGAGCGGTGCGATCACTTGTGCGCGGTTGGCGTCGGACAGGTCGTCGTACCAGGACCAGAATCCACGCAGCACGTCGTCGTGGACGTGGGTGAGGGCGCGTTCGCGGAACGCGGTGGTGGTCAGGAGTTTGGGCAGGTCGATCAGGGTGGGTGTGCCGGGCATCGCGGTGAGGGTGAGCAGTCCGGCGCGGAGGATGTCGTCGGTGCGTGGTCCCCAGGAGGAGGCGTAGATCCGGGAGAAGATGCTGACGAGGTTGTCGACGGCGCGGGCTTTGTCGGCTCCTTCCAGGGGGTTGAGCACTGGTGGGCGGGCGCGGGAGTCGGCGTCGAAGAGGACGACTTTCTCGCCGAGTGCCTCGGGCAGGCGCATGAGGATGTCGGAGACGAGGTCGCCCTTGGGGTCGATCACGACGACGCCGCGGCCTGCTTCGGCGTCCGCGAGGATCATCCGGGCCATCAGCTCGGATTTGCCGCTACCGGTGGCGCCGAGGATGTGCAGGTGGTGGCGGGCGTCGGCGACGCGCAGCCCGACCGGGCGGGAGTGCCCGGAGTCCGACAGCCCGAGCGGTTTGATCTGCTCGCCGGTCGTGGGGATGCCCGGCGGGGGCGGCACGGCTTTCGCTCCGGCCCGCTGCAGGCCGGGGGCGGACTCGTCGACGGGCAGGTGCGCGACCGCGGCCAGTTCCGGGATCGAGAGCAGATCGCCTGCGCCGAGACGGCGTTCGGCCAGCGTCTTCACCGGTTTACGGCGCAGCCGGACGCGGCGGTAGTAGTTGTGTTCGGAGTAGGCGGCGAACGCGCTGGCGATCGCGTGCCCGCGTCCCCTCAGGACCTCCCGCACCGCCTGGACCTCACCCTTGGCGGCGTCCTCGGGGACGGTGGTGGCCACGGCGTAGCGGATGCGGGTCTCGAACTGGTTCGCCCGTAGCTTCTCGACCACGGCGCGGTCCTGGGCGGCGTGCTCCAGGCTGGTCTGCCGATCCAGTCCTGGTATTCGTGTGCTGGTCGATGGCTTGGGTGTCTTGCCCGGTGTGATGGCGTCGAGCAGTCGCCCGACCAAGTGGACCGACCCGCCCGCGTGCACGCGTCGGGCGGCGCGGCGGGCTTTGGTGACGCGGTGGCCTGCGACGGGGCGGGCGAGGATCTGCACGCAGGCGCGTTCGTGTGGGCCGAGCCCGACCGGTGCGCCGAGCATGGCGCGGATCGGGTCGGCTGGATGCTCGGTGCGGATGGGCAGTGCTTCCGAGCGGGCCAGCCGCAGCTCGCCGCCGACCGCTTCGACTCGCCGACCCGCCGCCGCGGTAGTCGGGATCGGGGGCGTGGCGGGGGTGGTGCGGGTGTGCGCGCCGGGCCAGGCGGCCTCGATCGCGCGCTCGACCATGCCCGGCGGCACCAAGCCGGGCACCCACAGGCGGATCTGCACACCGTCGTCGGTGAAGGTCAACTCGAAGGCCAGGTGCGGCTGCCCACCGAAGCGGCGCTTCCAGCCCGGCCGCAGCAGGCCGACCAGGTTGGACCACATGGTGATCGCCCCGGACGGGTCGACCGTCGGCGGCGCGAGCACAGTGACCAGGCGGGCATCGGTGGCCAGGCGCTGGTGGAAGCGGCGCCGCCACCGGCGCCGCGCGAGGACCGCAGCGGTGACGGCGACCACGAGCACCGGCCCGACAATCGGACCCCACGTCAAGGCGAGGTCGCGCAGGTAACCGAGCACGTTCCGGAACGCGCCGAGCGGATCACGCAAGTAGTCCTCGGCGGGGGAGGCGAGCACGTCCACGGCATGCTCGACACGCGCGGGAACGAGGGCGGAGAGGGATGTGGCAGTGATTGGCCAGGACATCGGGAACCTTCCACGGAAGCAGTCGAGATGGGCGCGAGTTGAGGTCAGGCCACCCGTGGCCGGTCGCCGAGCACCGGGCTGGGCTCGGCCGTGGGCTGCCGGCTGTGGTCGGGGCGGGTGTTGTCGACGACTAGCCGCAGGTGCCTGCGGGCTCGGCGGGCTGTGCGTTCGGCGGTGGCTTCGGCTTGCCACTCGGAGAACCGGCGCCCGGCCAGCCGCTTGAGGTAGGCCGGGATGCGGTTGGCAGGCACACCGACCAGCCGTGGGCCCAGGACCGCGAGCAGATCGCTGGCCTCTTGCGAGGCCCAGCCCGCCTCGGCGATCGCGGACTCATCCGGAAACACATCCGCGATCCGGTCGACGGCGGGATTCAGCGCGGCGTCTTGTGTCCCGCCATAGGAGTAGACCCACAGGAAATTCGGCGGCGGGTCAGGCTCGACAAGGGCCCGGAATCGGGACACTTCTTTGGTGTAGGCGTAGAAATTCGTGTCAGGTCGAGCCCGGCAAATGGTCAGCCATGCCTGAAGGTATGCGTCGGTGAAGAAATCGCCGCTGTCGTGGATTCTGATCCAGGCGCCGCGGAACTTGGTCGCGCCGAGTTCGGCGGCCATCGCATCCTGCCAGCCGGTCAGGTCGTCGAGGACGTACATGAGGTTGGCCTGGTGTTTGGCGCGGACGACGGGCCAGGTGTAGGTGCCGTGTCGGGCGTAGCACGCCTGGGCGCAGATTCCGGCGCTGGGGCAGGTGTTGTAGGTGCGGCCGTCGGCCAAGCGGCCTGCCCAGGCGGGCAGCGACCAGTTCCACACGCCGATCTGGCGCATTTCGCTGTTTTGCGTGAGCAACCGAGCGGGCCGGTCAGCGGTGGCGGAAATGGGCGGTGACGTAGACATGGATATCCCTTGGGTGCGATTCGGCGTGGACGGATTGGCGCCTGTGGCGGAGTGGTCAGGCGGCGTCGAGTTCGATCTGCGACGCGTCGCCGTCGTCGAACGAGTCCGTGATTCTGGCGTCGTCTACGCCGAGTTCGACGAAAGAGGTTTCGATTCCCGATGAGGTATCGGAATATGCGGCGATTTCTGCGGGGTTGGACGTGACCAACTCGTGCTCGACCGGTGAGCCGATGGACTGGAACGCCACCCGCTGTGTGCCGGTGCTGAGCAGACCTTGGCCGCGGTCGGCGGAGAGCAGGAATTGGCGTTCGCCCATGGACAGGTCGAAGGTGCGGGTGATCTCGTCGATCGCCTGGGAGGCTTGGCGTAGCAGGATCTGCGTCGCGGCGTTGGCTACGACGGCTTTGCCGAGGTCCGTGCCCAGGACGTCGGCGGTGTCCTGGGTGGCGACTGTGAGGCCGGCCCATTGCTTGCGGCTCGCTTTGGCCATGCGGAACAGGAACTCGGCACCGGCGGGTTCCTTCATCAGCAGCCATGCCTCGTCGACCACGACCAGGCGGGGTTTGCGGATGGCGGGGTTGGAGACCTGCCGCCAGACCGCGTCGAGGGTGAGCAGCGTGCCGATGGGTTTGAGTTCGTCGGCGAGGTCCCGTAGTGAGAACACCACCAGGTGCCCTTCCGGGCGGGTGGAGGTGGGTCCGGAGAACAGGCCGGAGAATGCGCCGGTGACGTACGGGTGCAGCCGGGCCGAGAGTTCGACCCCGGCGGGGTCACCGGTTCCGGCGAGGACTTGGGCGAGGTCGGCCAGCAGCGGTGCCGGGCGGGTCCAGGTCCGCGGGTCCGAGGTGATTCCCACGCGTTGGTAGGTGGCGGTGATCGCCCGGTCCAGCGCTGCCCGTTCGGTCGCGGCCAGTTCCGTGCCGAGTAGTACCGAGATGACGGTGTGCAGGAACAGTGACCGGCGGATGAGTGCGTCGCGGGGTGCGGTGCGGCGCCCGTCGGGGCGGGTGTGGATCGGCAGATCGAGGGGGTTGAGGCGGACCTGTTCGGCGCCGAGGTGGAGGTGGGTTCCGCCGACCGCGGCGGCCAGTCGGGCGTATTCGTCTTCGGGGTCGATGACGTGGATCTCGATCCCGCGGTACAACGACCGCAACAACTCCAGCTTCACCAGATAGCTCTTGCCGGCGCCGGAGCGGCCGAGGATCACGCTGTTGTGGTTGTCGAGTGCGAACCGGTCGTGGTGGACGAGCCCCTGGGAGCCGACGTTGAAGCCGTAGAGCACGCCGCTCGGGGCGCCGACCGAGGTCGGGTCGGGTGGTGGCAGGTCCGGTGA
>NZ_JBVJIN010000081.1:0-21404 GCF_055586285.1 Actinokineospora sp. NPDC051303 | reverse complement strand
CGTGGTCGTGGGGCCGTAGGCTCCCCACCCGTCTTTCCCACGACGGGATCTTCCTTCGTAGGGGCCCCAAAGAAACCACTCCACCCCATCGAGCACACCCGCACAAGCGACCTCAAGGCGACTCGACATAGTCAGCAGCCACAAGCCCCCCACCATCGAACGACAGCACCCAAACACTGCCCTTCCGACTCCGAACCTCCCCCAACTCCACACCAGACCCCGCCGCCAGCCCCACCAACGCCCCCGGAATCACACCCCCCTGACTGCACGCCACCGCAACCTCCCCCGCCCCCACAACCCCCCGCAGCAACTCCACCGCGGCCCCCTCCGGCGCCTGCTCCGCCAGCGCGGGCTCCACTTCCACCGAAATGCCCAACAGCCCCGCCAACGGCCCCACAGTGTCCACGCACCGCACCTTCGGCGCCGCCAACACCCGAGAAGGCCCGAACAGCGGCAGCAGCCGCGTCAGCGCCTCCCGCTCCCGCAGCCCAGTAGGCGACAGCGGACGCTCCGAATCCGGCCCGTGCCAGCGGTCCTTCTTGCCCGCGTGCGCGTGCCGAACCACGAGCAACGTCCCCGTCTCAGCGGGTAAAGCGGCGAAGCGCGCCAACACCACCCGATCGTGCGGATAGGTCAGCAGGTGAACCGCGTCGGACACGGGTACCCAGCGCAGGACGTCGACCTCGTCGTTGGGCTCGAAGGAACCCCCTGCCGCGCGGGCGGCGAAGTAGGAGACCGTTTTGGCGCTTTCCCCGACCACGTAGTGCACCTGCCCGAGAGACCGGCCCAGCACAGCCGCGAAACCGGTCTCCTCAGCCACTTCCCGCACCGCCGCGGCGTGCGCCGACTCGCCGGGGTCGAGTTTTCCCTTGGGCAGGCTCCAGTCGTCGTAGCGGGGGCGGTGGACGATGGCTGTCTCGATCGTGTTCTCCCCGCGCCGCCACAGGACCGCGCCCGCGGCGGCGATGTGCCGCGCCACGGCTAGCTGAGGGCGCGGTGTCGGGCGAGCATCCCCGCCTGGTGGTCGCGGACCTGTGAGCCGTCCGCGGGCGAGGGTTCCCACTCGCCCTTGGGGGACAGGATCCAGCACCGGGTGCACGGGTCCAGCGCGGAGTCGAAGATCTCGTCCAGTTGCGCGGTGAGCCGGGGGTCGGTGACCCGGACCTGGACTTCGACGCGCCGGTCGAGGTTGCGGTGCATCATGTCCGCGCTGCCGATCCAGTGTTCCCCGGCGCCCGCGAAGTGGAAGATCCGCGAGTGCTCAAGGAACCGCCCCAGGATGGAGCGGACCTGGATGTTCTCGCTGAGCCCCGGGATTCCCGGCTTGAGCGCGCAGATCCCGCGCACCACCACCTCGACCGGCACCCCGGCCTGCGAGGCGCGGTAGAGCGCGTCGATGACCTGTTCGTCCACGAGGGAGTTCACCTTGATGCGGATTCGCGCGGGCCGCCCGGCGCGCAGGTGCTCGACTTCGCCTTCGATGCGTTCGACGATGCCGCGCCGCACGCCGTAGGGGGCCACGAGCAGGCTGCGGTACTCGTCCTGCCGGGCGTAGCCGGTCAGGACGTTGAACAGGTCGGTGAGGTCCGCGCCGATCGCGGGCTCGGCGGTGAGCAGGCCGACGTCCTCGTACAGCCGCGCGGTCTTCGGGTTGTAGTTGCCGGTGCCGATGTGGCAGTAGCGCCGGATCGTGGAGCCTTCCTGGCGGACCACGAGCGAGGTCTTGCAGTGCGTTTTGAGGCCCACCAAGCCGTACACCACGTGCACGCCCGCCTTCTCCAGCGCCCGCGCCCACTTGATGTTGGCCTGCTCGTCGAAACGCGCTTTCAGTTCCACCAGGACGACGACCTGCTTGCCCGCCTCGGCCGCGTCGATGAGCGCGTCGACAATGGGGGAGTCGCCGGAGGTGCGGTACAGCGTCTGCTTGATGGCCAGCACCTGCGGGTCGCTCGCGGCCTGCTGCACGAACCGCTGCACGCTGGTGGAGAACGAGTCGTACGGGTGGTGCACCAGCACGTCGCCCTCGCGCAGTGTCGCGAACACGCTCTTGGGCGTCTCCCGCTCGGCGAACGCCGGGTGGGTGGCGGGGACGAACGGCGGGTCCTTGAGCTCTTTGCGGTCCACGCCGTAGATCTGCCACAGGCACGACAGGTCGAGCAGGCCCTGCACGACGACCACGTCGTTGGGGTGCACCTCCAGTTCGCGCAGCAGCAGTTCGAGCATGTGCTCGCTCATGTCGTCGGACACCTCAAGGCGCACCGACGGTCCGAACCGGCGCTGCGCCAGTTCCCGTTCCAGGGCCTGCAACAGGTCTTCGTCGCGGTCCTCTTCGACTTCGAGGTCGGCGTTGCGGGTGACCCGGAACGCGTGCACCTCGATGACCTGCATCCCGGCGAACAACGCGTTCAGGTGCGCCGCGATCAGCTCCTCCATCGGCAGGAAGACGGCCACCTGCTCGTCGGCGCTGCGGTCGATGGGCACCAGGCGCGGCACGTTGTCGGGGACCTTGACCCGGGCGAACCGCTCGGTGCCGCCCTCCGGGTCGCGCACCGTCACCGCGAGGTTCAGGGACAGCCCGGAGATGTAGGGAAACGGGTGCGCCGGGTCGACCGCGAGCGGAGTGAGAACTGGGAAGACCTGGTCGCGGAAGTAGATCGACAACCGCCTGCGGTCGTCGTCGGTGACCTCGTCCCATGTGGCGATCTTGATGCCGCGGTCGGCGAGTTCGGGGCGGACCCGCTCGGAGAAGGCGCGCGAGTGCTGGGCGACGAGTTCCTGGTTGCGCTTGGAGATGTGGCCCAACTGCTCGCGCGGGGTGAGCCCGTCCGCGCTGCGCACCGACAGCCCAGTCTCGTTCCGGCGCTTGAGGCCCGCGACGCGCACCATGTAGAACTCGTCCAGGTTCGAGGCGAAGATGGCCAGGAACTTCGCCCGCTCCAGCAGCGGCTGCGACGAGTCCTCCGCGAGCGCGAGCACCCGGGCGTTGAAGTCCAACCAGGACAGTTCGCGGTTGAGGTAGCGGTCGTCGGGCAGGTCCGTCACGGCCGCCGCCGGGGTCACCGCCGGTGGCGCGAACGGGACGCTGCGTGGCTCCGGAGTGGCTTCCGGCGGCGAGGTCGGCGGCGGCGGCGCGTCGGGGGCGGGGGCTTGGTGGTGCGTGCTTTCCGTGCTCACACCCTCATTGTCCAGCAGAGACGCGTCAACCGCGCGTTCCCCGGCCTACGCCACCGTGAACTTTCCTGTGATCTACAGCGTGTTCTGGGGCGTTCCGCAGGCCGTGTGGGTGAGCCGGGCGGTGTTGGCTCCGAGGCCGAGAGCGCGCGCGTGCGCCAGGTCCTCGGGCGTGTCGACGTCGCAGCGCAGGCGGGCGAGGTCGTCGCCGACGCGGACGGCGGAGTGGGCGTGGGCGCTCGCCGAGCCCGGCCCGAAGCGGGGGGCGAGCGGCCCGCCGGGCGCGGACAGCAGCAGCGTCGTGCCGGTGCCGGGCCGGTCGGCGACGAACGCGCGCCGCCCGTCGGCCTCGGCCACCGCGGCGGCGAGCGCGGCTGGCGTCAGGGCGGGCAGGTCGGCTTGTAGCGCGCCGACGACCGACAGGGCGTCACCTGCACGGAGCGTCGCCGTGCCGAAGCGCAGCGCGGCGTTGAGCCCGGCGAGGCCGCGCTCGTCCACGCATTCGGCCGCGGTCGGGGCCAGGGCGCGGGCCACCCGCTCGTCCTCGCACACCACCAGTAGCCGCCGCACCCCGGGCGCGGCGAGCGCGGCGGCGACGGTGTCGAGCACCACCGCCAGCACCAGGTCGCGGTGACCGGCCGGGCCGCCGCCCACCGCGCCACGCAACCGCGACTTCGCCCGGTCCAGGTGCTTGACGGGCACCACGAGGTCCACCACCGCTCCGATACTGCCGGCCAGCGCTGACACCACCCCGTATGGACCCGCGCCCGGGTGGCCAGGAAGACTCACTGCCCACGGTTGCGCGAAGAGGAGGAGCAGTTGGGCAAGCGCGAGAAGGGCGGGTTCTGGGTCGGCGCGGCGGCGGTCGCCTTCTACCCGATGACCTGGCTGGGCAAACGCACCTATCGCGGCGGGGAGAAACTGCCCGCGACGGGTCCGGTGCTGCTGGTGATGAACCACGTCTCCCATCTCGACCCGCCCAACGACGCGGTGTTCGTGCACCGCCACAAGCGGGTCCCGCGCTTCATGGCCAAAGACAGCCTGTTCCGCGTCCCGGTGTTCGGCAAGATCCTCGCGGGTTCCGGCGGCATCCCGGTCTACCGCGGCTCGTCGGAGGCCAGACACAGCCTCAGCGCGGCGCACGAGGCGTTGCGGACGGGGAAGGTCGTGGTGATCTACCCGGAGGGCACCATCAGCAAGGACCCGGACGGCTGGCCGATGCGCGCCCGCACCGGCGTCGCCCGGCTCGCGCTGGAGAACGACGTGCCGGTCATCCCCGCCGCGCGCTGGGGCACGAACCACATCTGGGACGGCTACACGAAGAAGTTCCACCCGCTGCCGCGCAAGGAGGTTGTCACGGTCGTCGGCGACCCGGTCGACCTGTCGGCCTACCGGGGGCAGCCGGTGACGAACGCGTTGCTGCGCGAGGTCACCGACCTGCTGATGGCCGAGATCCGCCGGATGCTCGCCGAGATCAGACAGGAGCCCGAGCCTGCCGGGTTCTTCGTGCCCCCGGCCCGGCAGGGCGCCAAGCGGGGCCCCGACGAGGTCGCGAGCTGACATGGCCGCCGCTGGCAAGATCACCGTGCTCGGGGCGGGCTCCTGGGGCACCGCGTTCGCCAAGGTGCTCGCCGACGCCGGGCAGCCGGTCACCCTCTGGGCGCGCCGCCGCGACGTCGCCGACGCCGTCACCCGGGACCGGGAGAACGCCGATTACCTGCCGGGAATCCGCCTCCCGGACACCCTGGCCGCCACCTCCGACCCGCGCCTCGCTCTCGACGGCGCGGACACGGTCGTGCTGGCCGTGCCGAGCCAGAGCCTGCGCCACAACCTGACCGCGTGGCGCAGCCTGCTGGCGCCGGAGGCGACTCTGGTCAGCCTGGCCAAGGGCATCGAGCGGGGCTCGCTGCGCCGGATGAGCGAGGTCGTCGCCGAGGTGACCGGCGTCCCCGACGACCGGATCGCGGTCGTGTCCGGCCCCAATCTGGCCCGGGAGATCGCCGAGGAGCAGCCGACCGCCACCGTCATCGCCTGCCGCGACCACGACCGCGCGGTCGCCGTGCAGCGGGCCTGCACCACCGGCTACTTCCGCCCGTACACCATCACCGACGTCATCGGCTGCGAGATCGGCGGCGCCTGCAAGAACGTCATCGCCCTGTCCTGCGGCATGGCCGACGGCCTCGGCTTCGGCGCGAACACCCTGGCCACCTTGATCACCCGAGGCTTGGCCGAGACCAGCCGCCTGGGCGCGGCTTTGGGCGCCGACCCCATGACCTTCGCGGGCCTGGCTGGCTTGGGCGACTTGGTGGCCACCTGCTCGTCCCCCCTGTCCCGCAACCGGACCTTCGGCGCGAGACTGGGCCGAGGCGAGTCCATGGCCCAGGCTCAGGCCGCCGTCCACGGCCAGGTCGCCGAGGGCGTGAAGTCCTGTTCGGCCATCCGCGAACTGGCCATGCGCCACGGCGTGGAGATGCCCATCACCGAGGTGGTCCACCGCGTGTGCCACGACGGCTTCGACCCCCGAGAGATGGCCGGTGAACTCATCGGCCGCAAGACAAAGCCAGAACGATGACCACCCCCGACTTCGGCGACGGCACCCGCTGCGTCCACGCGGGCGCCCCGCCCCCCACCCCCGGCACCCCCGTCCCACCCCAGCCGGTCCTAGCCGCCCAGTTCCACCTATCCGACTCCGGCGACTTCTACGGCCGCGCAACAAACCCCACCTGGCGCGCCCTCGAATCCGCCCTAGGCGACCTAGACGGCGGCGAGTGCGTTGTCTATTCGTCAGGCATGGCCGCGATCTCCGCACTCCTGCGCACAGTCCTGGGCCCAGGCGACAAGGTCGTGCTGCCCTCGGACGGCTACTACCTGGCCCGCTCTTACGTCCGAGAACACCTAACCGCCCTGAACCTCGAAGTCCACGAGGTGCCAACAGCCGGAAAGTGGACAGCCGAAACCGTCGCGAACGCCCGACTAGTGCTGTTGGAAACCCCCTCCAACCCCGGCTTGGACGTCTGCGACATAGCCGCGATCACCACCCTGGCCCACCAAACGGGCGCCCTGGTAGCCGTAGACAACACCACAGCCACCCCCCTCGGCCAACGCCCACTCGCCTTGGGCGCGGATGTGACCCTGGCCAGCGACACCAAGGCCCTAGCAGGCCACAGCGACGTGGTCCTAGGCCACATCACCACCACAAACCCCACCCTGGCCACCCGCCTAAGAGCAGAACGCACAGCCAGCGGAGCCGTACCAGGCCCATTCGAAACGTGGCTAGCCCACCGGGGCCTGGGAACCCTCGACCTGAGACTGGCTCGCCAAGCAGAAAACGCCGAAGCCCTCCACAGGGCCCTCAGCACCCACCCCAAGGTCCACAACCTCCGCTGGCCCGGCTCCCCAACCGACCCAGCCCACCCAATCGCCACAAAGCAAATGCGCCGCTTCGGCGGCGTCCTCACCTTCGAGCTGGAATCAGCGGCAGAGGTGGACTCCTTCCTCACCATCTCCCGCCTGGTCACATCAGCAACAAGCTTCGGCGGCCTCCACTCCTCCGCAGACCGCCGAGCCCGCTGGGGCGACCCAGTCCCACCAGGCCTACTCCGCTTCTCCTGCGGCTGCGAAGACCCCCAAGACCTCATCCCCGACGTCTTGGCAGCCCTGTCCCCAGACGAACCGGACACCCACTAACAGTCCCCAAGCCGCCAGATGCTCGATGGGGCAGAGCAAAGAGCAGCGAACCCGCCCCCCACAAAGCCGCACCGACGCTCGCCCAGTGCTCGATGGGGTGGAGTGGTTTCTTTGGGGGTGAAGGAAGATCCCTAAACTTGCCGTGGTCGTGGGGCCGAAGGCTCCCCACCCGTCTTTCCCACGACGGGATCTTCCTTCGTAGGGGCCCCAAAGAAACCACTCCACCCCATCGAGCGGACCCCACGAAGCCCGGGACCACCCCACCCCATCGAGCAGACGGACAGCCGCAGCCACCGTCCCACCATATGAACAGCTTGACCCCAGAGCAGCGAAATGCTCGACTAGCACCATGCTCCTGCGCGCCATGACCGACCGCCGAGGTCACATCGACCTCAGCCGTGTCGCCAGCGCGCTCTGTCTCTGTCGGTAGATCCGCCGCCCTGTGCCCGCGAATCCCGAAGAGAGCCCACCCCCATGTTCGCTGTGCCCCCCAACACCGTCGCCCTCACCACCATCCCCACCACCGCCCACCCCGCGCTGATCGCCCGCGACTACGCCGCCGATCGCGCGACCTGGCGCCACCTGCTCCGCTACGACCCCACCGAGCGCTTCGCCGCCCTCATAGCCAAGACCGACGACCAAGAGGTCTGGCTGATGAGCTGGCTCCCCGGCCAGGGCACCGACCTCCACGACCACGGCCTGGCCACCGGCGCTTTCACCATCGTCTCCGGTTCCCTAACCGAACGCGTGGCGACCCGCAACAAGCCGGCCGTGGCCCTACACCACCTAGTCCAGGGCCAGTCCCGAGTCTTCGCCCCCGGCTACGTCCACCAGGTCCGCAACGTCTCCCCGGACCCGGCGGTCAGCATCCACGTCTACCGCGCCGCCCGCCCCCCGATGGGCCACTACCGCTTCGACCCCCTCACCGGCCCCGAGCCCGCCGCGTGACGTGCTCCGGAACCGGCGCCCCCACCAGGGCGTCATCCGGTGATGGCGCACCCCACACGGTCCGCACCGGCAGAACCCCCGCCCAAGCCGCGCCAGCAGCCACATCCTCCGCGTCATCGACCGGCCCACCCACCCGAACCTTCACCGCGGCCTCGGCAAGGTCCACAGCCAACACCGCCGTAGCCGCGAGTTCCTTCGCGTTCGGCTCCCGAGCGTGCTCCCACGACCCCGGCGCCAAGTGCTCGGTAAGCACCCGCAGCGCCCGCAGTTTCGCCGACGGCTCGACCACCGGCCTCGCCGTCCCGTGGATCACCGCCGACCGATAGTTCATCGAGTGGTTGAACACCGACCGGGCGTAAACCACGCCGTCGAGCAGCGTCACCGCCACGCACACCTCGACACCGTCAGCCGCCGTGCGCAGGCTCCGCGCCCCGGTCGAGCCGTGCAAATAGAGGGTGTCGCCGTCGCGCCCGTACCCGGTGGGCAGCACCAGCGGCGCCCCATCGACCACTGTGGACAGGTGGCACACCAGGCCGGCGTCCAGAACCGCCCACAGCGCCGCGCGGTCGGTCACCGCGCGCTTGGCGCCGCGGCGGATCGTGCTGCGGTCGGTGGGGGACAGGGATTCAGCGGAGCGCGTCTCGGTCACGGCTTTCACCTTCGCTCCTCCGAGTGGCATGCTGACAGGTCCACAGCGACACGATTTCAGGAGGCCACTGGTGTCGGAGAGTCCCGCGCTGCCGGTCACCCTGGACCGTCGGTCTGCGACCCCGCTGGCTGTGCAGCTCGCCGAGGAGCTGCGCACGGCCGCCGCGGACGGCCGGTTGCGCAGCGGTGACCGGCTGCCGTCCACCCGCGCGCTCGCGGCCCAGCTCAAGGTGAGCCGGACCGTCACCGCCGCCGCGTACGAGCAACTGCACGCCGAGGGCTGGATCGCGGGCAAGCACGGTTCGGGCACCTACGTCACGACCGCGCCGCCCGGGTCGCCCACGGCCCGGCCGCGCCGCGCCAAGCCAGCCGCCGAGGACGAAGCCGCAGTGGACCTGCGCCCGGGTTCGCCGTGGGCGGGCGGCATCGACCGGTCCGCGTGGCGGCGGGCGTGGCGGGGCGCCGCGGAAGCCGCCCCGATGCTGCGCCACCAGCGCGCGGGCCTGCCCGCCTACCGCGCGGTCGTCGCCGAGCACCTGCTGCGGCACCGGGGGCTGCGGGTGCGGGCCGAGTTCGACGAGTCCGGCGAGGGCGAGTCGGTGCTGGCGACCGGCGGCACGACGGCGGCGGTGGCCGAGTTGGCGGCGACGGTCCTGCGCCAGGGCGACACGGTGGCCGTGGAGGACCCGGGCTACCAGCGGGCGGTGGAGACCATGCGCGCCGCCGGGCTGCGGGTGGTGCCGATCCCGGTCGACGCCAACGGCCTGCTGCTCGACGCCGTGCCCGCCGGGGCGAAGGCCGTCTACTGCTCGCCAGCGCACCAGTACCCGCTGGGCAGGCGGATGTCGGCGGGCAGGCGGGTCGAGCTGGTCGAGCGGGCCCGCCGCGAGGGCTGGCTGGTCATCGAGGACGACTACGACGGCGAGCTGCGCTACGACGTGGCGCCGCTGCCGCTGCTCGCCGCGCTCGCCCCGGATGTGGTGGTGCACCTGGGAACCACGAGCAAGATCCTGACCCCGACGCTGGGCGCGGGCTGGATGGTGGCTCCGCCCGCGGTGGTGTCCGCCGTCTTGGAGCACCGCGAATCAACTGGGGCCAGTCCGTCCGCGGCGGGACAGCTCGTCGTGGTGGAGCTGGCCCGCAACGGCGACCTGGGCAGGCATCTGCGCAAGCTGCGCCGCGAGCTGTCCGAGCGGCGCGCCCTGCTGGTGCGGGCGCTGACGGACGGCGGCGTCGCGGTCATCGGCGACGACGCGGGCGCGCATCTGGTGGTGCCGCTGGATTCCGCCGAGACCGAGCGCGACCTGATCGAGCGGGCCCGCGCGCGCGGCCTCGTCCTCGACGGCCTCGCCCGCCACCACTGCGGCAAACCGACCTGGTTCGGCATCGCCCTCGGGTATGCGGCGTGTTCAAGAAAGCAGCTCCACGACGCCATTCCGCAGCTGCTTGAGGTCTTCACCGGACGGGTCGGCGCATCCGGGTAGGGTCGGGCCCCATGACCAGCTCAAAGATCCGTGTCGCTGTCGTCTTCGGCGGGCGCAGCACCGAGCACTCGGTGTCCTGTGTGTCGGCGGCGAGCGTGCTCGCCAACCTGGATCCGGAGCGGTTCGAGATCCTGCCGGTCGGCATCACTCGGGAGGGCGGATGGGTGCTGGGCCCGTCCGACCCCCGGGAGCTGGGCATCCAGGGCCGCGCCCTGCCCAGCGTCACCTCCGGCACCGCGCTGACCCTGCCCGCCGACCCGGCCTCGGCGAGTCTGGTCGTGCTGGAGCAGGGCCGGGCGGGCGAGGTCCTGTCCGGTGTGGACCTTGTTTTCCCGGTGCTGCACGGCGCTTACGGCGAAGACGGCACCATCCAGGGGCTGCTGGAGATGGTGGGCGTGCCCTACGTCGGGCCCGGCGTGCTGGCGAGCGCGGTGGCGATGGACAAGGGCTTCACCAAGAAGCTGCTCGCCGCCGAGGGCCTGCCCGTCGGCCGGTATGTCGAGCCCCGCCGCGGCCAGGCCACGCTGACCGAGGCCGAGCGCGACTACCTTGGCCTGCCGGTGTTCGTGAAGCCCTCGCGCGCGGGCTCGTCCACCGGCATCACCCGGGTGACCTCCTGGGACGACCTGGCCGCCGCCATCGCGCACGCCCGCGAGATCGACCCGAAGGTACTGGTCGAGGCCGCCGTTGTCGGCCGCGAGGTCGAGTGCGGCGTGCTGGAGTTCCCGGATGGCAGCGTGCGCGCCTCCCAGCCCGCCGAGGTGCGGCTGGTCGAAGGAATCGACTGGTACGACTTCGACGCCAAGTACCTCGATGACGTGTGCACGCTCGACATCCCCGCCAAGCTCCCCGACGAGGTGTCCGAACGCCTGCGCGCCATGGCCGTCGACGCTTTCCACGCCCTGGACTGCCAGGGTCTGGCCCGGGTCGACTTCTTCGTCGGCGAGGACGGCACGCTGACCGTCAACGAGGTCAACACAATGCCCGGCTTCACCCCGACCTCGGCCTACCCGAAGATGTGGGAAGTGTCCGGTGTGGACTATTCGACCCTGTTGGGAGTCCTGATCGACACCGCCCTGGCCAGGGGAACCGGTCTGCGCTAAGGCCGGACCGGCTGCGCGGCCAGAGTCTGGCCGACCACTTCGGACACCGTCTGAAGTGGACCGGTGCCCACCGTCGACGGCAGGGTCAGCGCCACGTAGACGCCCCGGTCGACCGCGAACCACGTCGCCGACCCATCGCCCTCGATGGGCAGCCACTGCACGCCCGACACCTGCCGCAGCGCCGCGGTCGGGGTCAGCTCCGGCGGCTTGCCCAGCCCGCAGCGCAGCACCACCCGGTTCCCGGCGGCGTCGCCCCAGGCCAGGGCGCCGACCGGGGCGGGTTCGACAATCGGGAGCCGGTCCAGCGTCGAGCCGCCGCTGGGCAGCGTCGCGGGCAGCGCGGCGACCAGCGCGCCGCACTCGGGCGAACCCGCGGCGGGGGCCTCGACCGGCACCAGGCCGACCGGCCCGGACTCGGGGTTGTCCGGGGACTCGGGAAGCAGCCTGCTCGCCACGACGATGCCCACCGCCAGCGCGCCGACGAGGACGGCTGCGGTGATCACCGCGGCGCGCGACGGGCCGGTCTGGGGCTGGTCGCTCACGTCCCCCACTAGACCACGGCTCAGAGGTGGACAACCGGGCAGGTCAGCGTCCGTGTGATGCCGTCCACGTTCTGGATGCGCGCCACGACGAGCTGGCCGAGCAGGTCGACGTTGTCGGCCTCGGCCCGCACGATGACGTCGTAGGGCCCGGTGACATCCTCCGCGGTGGTGACCCCTGCGATTGCGCCGATCTCGGCCGCGACCGCGGCGGCCTTGCCGACCTCGGTCTGGATAAGGATGTATGCGTGGACCACGGCGCGCCCCTTCGCGGCTAGGAGTCCCCAAGATGTAGGAACGTGTCCAGCAACGTACCCCAGTTGGCGATCCGCGGGGGTTCGACAGAGTTCGGCGATCGGAGGAAGTCGTGAGACCGGACACGCCCCAGGGCGCGGAGACCGTGGCCGACGTGGGTGAGTTCAACCTCATCAAGCGGATCACCGAGAGCAGGCCCCAGCCCAAGGGCACGCTGCTCGGGCCCGGCGACGACGCCGCGGTGGTCGCCGCGTCCGACGGACGGGTCGTGGCCAGCACGGATGTGCTGGTCGAGGGCGTCCACTTCCGGTTCGACTGGTCGAGCCCGGAGCAGGTGGGCCGCAAGGCCGTCGCGGTGAACCTGGCCGACGTCGCGGCGATGGGCGCGGTCCCCACGGCGGTCCTGGTGGGCATCGCGTGCCCGTCCACGACCGCGGCCGAGGTCGTGGACGAGCTGTCCAAGGGCATGTGGCACGAGGCCGCCCGCGCCCGTGTCGGCGTCGTCGGCGGCGACCTCGCCGAGTCCGGAACCCTTGTGATTTCGATCACCGCCTTAGGCGACCTGCGGGGCCGCGCGCCGGTCACCCGCGGCGGCGCGATGCCCGGCGACGTGGTCGCGGTGGCCGGTCAGCTCGGCTTCAGCGCGGCCGGTCTCGCGGTCCTCGGGCGCGGTTTCCGCTCCCCGGTCAGCGTTGTCGGCGCGCACCGCTCCCCGGAGCCGCCTTATGCCGCCGGTCCCCAGGCCGCCGACGCCGGGGCCACCGCGATGATCGACGTCTCCGATGGCCTGCTCGCCGACCTCGGGCACATCTGCGCGGCGTCCAATGTGGCGATCGACGTGCGCACCGACCTCATCGAGGTGCACCAGCGGCTGATCGACGTCGCCTCCGCGCTCGGCGGCGACCCCCGGCACTGGGTCCTCACCGGCGGCGAGGACCACGCGCTGGCCGCCACCTTCCCCGACCCGGCGGGCGTGCCCCCGGGCTGGCGCACCATCGGGACCGTCACCAGGGGCACCGGCGTCACCGTCGACGGCGGCCCGTACGCGGGGCCCGCGGGCTGGCAGCACTGGCGCTGAGGCGGGCGGGCGATTCACTGGATCGGGTGAGCGACAATCGGGGCGTGCGCATCGAAGTCCGCCGGTACGACCACCCCGACTCGGCCCGGCTCATCGACGAGGTCCAACAGGAGTACGTGATCCGCTACGGCGGCGTTGACGAGACCCCCGTCGACGCCGCCGAGTTCGCCCCGCCCCGGGGCCTGTTCCTCGTCGGCTACCTCGACGGGACCCCGGTGGCCACCGGCGGGTGGCGCGGCCACGACGGCGGCGACGCGGAGATGAAGCGCCTCTACGTCACCCCAGCCCTGCGCGGCCGCGGCCTCGCCCGCGCCATGCTCGCCGAACTCGAACGCGCCGCGCGCGCCTCGGGCCACCGGCGGCTCATCCTGGAGACGGGCCTGCGGCAGCCGGAGGCCATCGCCCTGTACGAGTCCGCCGGATACACCCCCATCACCCCGTTCGGCCACTACGCCGACGCCGACGAGGCTTACCACCTCGGCAAGTTGCTCACCAGCGAGGAGATCACGTGCCCGTCTACGCCCTCGGCGACCTGACGCCCGACATCCACCCCGACGCCTACGTCCACCCGGACGCCACCGTCATCGGGAACGTCACGCTGGGCGCGTTCGCGTCGGTGTGGCCGCAGGCGGTGCTGCGCGGCGACTACGGCAGCATCGAGATCGGTGCCCGCACCAGCGTCCAGGACGGCACGGTCGTGCACTGCACCGAGTTCCACCCGGTCCGCGTCGGCGTGGACTGCGTCATCGGCCACAACGTCCACATCGAGGGGGCCACCGTCGGCGACCGCTGCATGATCGCCTCAGGCTCGGTGCTGCTCAACGGCTCGGTGGTCGAGGACGGCGCCATCCTCGGCGCGGGCGGCGTGGTGTCGTTCAACGGCTTCATTCCGGCCCGTTCGATGGCCCTGGGCATCCCGGCGAAGGTCCGCGAAGGCCATGTGGTGCCAGAAGACATGACGTCGGGGATCGTGGCCAAGTACGTGGAGAACATCGCGGTGTACCGGTCGGGGCTGCGCAGGCTCGACTGAGTAGGGTTTACCGGCGTGGCACGACCGTTGACCGAGATCGTCGAATCCGGGTGGGCGCAGGCGCTGGAGCCGGCCGCCGACAAGATCGCCGCGATGGGCGAGTTCCTGCGCGCCGAGATCGCCGCGGGCAGGCGCTACCTGCCCGCGGGCGAGAACGTGTTGCGGGCGTTCAAACAGCCCTTCGCCGACGTCCGCGTCCTGATCGTCGGCCAGGACCCGTACCCCACCCCGGGACACGCCGTCGGCCTGTCGTTCTCGGTGGCCCCCGACGTCCGCCCGATCCCGAAGAGTTTGGTCAACATCTACAAGGAGTACTGCGACGACCTGGGGCACCCGTTGCCGTCCAACGGAGACCTGACGCCCTGGGCGGAAAACGGCGTCCTGCTGCTCAACAGGGCCCTCACCGTCGAGCCGGGCAGGTCGAACTCCCACCAGGGCAAGGGCTGGGAGGAAGTCACCGAGCAGGCCATCCGCGCCCTCGCGGCTCGCGGCGGCCCACTGGTGGCGATCCTGTGGGGCCGCAACGCCCGCAACCTGCGCCCCCTGCTCGGCTCGGTCCCAGCCATCGAGTCGGCTCACCCGAGCCCGCTGTCGGCGCACGCGGGCTTCTTCGGCTCCCGCCCGTTCAGCCGCGCCAACGCGCTCCTGGTGGAACAGGGCGCCGAACCGGTGGACTGGAAGCTCCCCTAGGTCCGCGGCAGCCCTTCATACGCTTCCCGCAGCTCGATGGCTTCCGGCAGGCCGCGCGCTTCCACAGCCGCGACGACTTCCGCCGCCCGCCAGTGGTTCGAGGGCACCACCCGCCCGGAGTGAAGGGCTTGCGCGGCGGCGTGACAGGCCTCATCAAGCCGGTCGTTCGCCACCAACGTGAGCGCCAGATCGAGGTTCGCCGAGGCGACCCGCCGGGGCCACTTCCCGCCGTCCTCACTGGGCGTCAACCGCGTGATGGTCTCCCGGGCGAACCGCTCAGCCTCCGGATCGCCAATCCAGGCGAGCGTCGTGGCCAGATAGGCGACGAACTTGGTGGGGTCGTACCGGTAGTGGTGCTCCGGCTGTTCCGGCCGTTGGAGGGGCGACACCAGCTTGTCCACCCGCCCGATTACCCGGTATGCCTCCTTCGGCCGCTTCAACCGCGCCCACGCCCGCCCTTCCTGCGCCGCCGCCTGCACCTCGACCCCACTCCCGGCAGGCGCCAACGCCTGCGCGGCGTGGGTGAGCCCGATCGCCTCCGAAAACCGCCCTTCAGTGAGCACCCGCCACGCATGCGTCTCGTAACACCACGCCCGAATCTCGTTGTGCCCAGCGTGCTTCGCCAACCCGGCCGCCACCCGCAGCCGGGCCGTCGCGGCCCCACCCTGGTTCAGGTCGATATGCACTGTCGCGGCGAGCAACGACAGCCACGCGCCCACCACAACGAGTCGATGACGGCCCGCGAGCGTTGTGCGGCTGTCCAGCAGGGTATTCACATAGGCGAGGTACTTGCGAAGCCGCTTAAGCAGTTCCTCAGGTCGGGTGAGTGGATACGCCATCGCGAGGTCGTCTACCACCAACTCCAACTGCGTCAGCGTTTCCTCGCTGACATCGCTGGAAGTGACCCGATGCAATAGTTCCAGCGCCGCCAGTTCGTCATCGGCGCGTCGCGCGTTCGCGAACTCTCGTCGCTTCCCCATCGCGCGCTCACCTCCGGCGTTGTCTTCGCTCCCAGCGTACTGTATCCCTTGTTATTCCTGGTCAAGCTGTTGTTGGCGCGCGGTATGCACGCAAGGTGCGCGGAAGTCGAACGGTCAATGCCCTGTGTTCGGGCGGCAGAAGTCTTCTCCTTTCTGTCGGATTTGAGTGATCTATTGGCTGCCCATGCGGACGGATGGAGATTTCACCTGCCAGATCGAATTGCCCGAAACCGGGGGAGTCGGAAGCGCCGAAGGCGCTCTTTCCGGTAAATGCGTTGTTGGCTGCGCCTTCCGGGCGTGGTGGAACGGCCGAGCGGTGCCGGGATCGGCCTATGCCGATGAGATCGTGGCGGATCGGGACAGCGGCGGGATTCTCTGGGATCGGGTGACGGGCAGGCGCGGGTGCGGCAAACCGGAGTTCGCGAAGATCCATCCGTTGCGGCAGCGTCGGGCAACGCGCACTTCTGGAACTTTGAATAGTCAGCTGTGCAGGGTCAGGGGAGTGTCGCCCATGCGGCCCGCCAACAAATCGCCGAGCAGGGTGGGGAGGGTGGCGGGGACGAGTTTGTCGGGGCACCGGTGCAAATCGGGGGCGGACCACCAGCGGTGTTCGACGACTCCGGCCTTCTCGTTCTCGGTGGGGGTGCGGGGGAGTTGGGGTGTTGTGGTGTGGGTTCGGCCGAGGAAGACGTGGTCGACGCGGTGGTGGTCGTGGCCCTGGTAGTGGAAACGGGTTTCGCCTACCCACAGTTCGCGGCCCAGTGTCGTGAGCTGGAAACCGGTTTCCTCCGCTACTTCGCGAAGCGCGGCCTCGGTGCGGGTCTCGCCGGGTTCGAGGCCGCCGCCGGGGAGTTCCCACCAGTGGTGGGCGGGGTCCGCGGGGTCGAGGGCGTGGATGAGCAGCACGCGATTGGCCGGGTCGAGCAGGAGGACGCGGGCGCCGATTCGCGGCGTGGTGGGCATCTAGACTTTTTCCAGGTATTCGGCGCGTTCGTCGTCCACCAGTTGGCCGACCATGCCCGCCAGGCCGGGGAAAGCGCGGAGGTCGGGGTCGTCGGCGACGAGGGCTTGGGCGACGGTGCGGGCGTTGGCGATGATGTCTTCGTCGCGGAGCAGGGACAGCATTTTCAGGCCGGAGCGGGAGCCGGACTGGGTGGCGCCGAGGATGTCGCCCTCGCGGCGCAGCTCCAGGTCCTGGCGGGCCAGTTCGAAGCCGTCGAGGGTGGCGGCGACCGCGTCGAGGCGGTCTCGGGTGGAGGTGCCGCCGATGGCCTCGGTGACCAGCAGGCACAGGCCCGGCGCCGAGCCTCGGCCGACGCGGCCGCGGAGCTGGTGGAGCTGGCTCATGCCGAAGCGGTCGGCGTCCATGATGACCATGACCGTCGCGTTGGGGACGTTCACGCCGACCTCGACCACCGTGGTGGCGACCAGGACGTCGATCTCCGCCGCGGCGAACGCCCGCATGACGCGGTCTTTCTCGTCCGTCGCCAACCGGCCGTGCAGGATTCCCACGCGCAGGCCGGACAACGGCCCCTCGGCGAGCATGGGGGCCACCTCGGCGACCGCCAGCGGGGGCCTGCGGCCGTCGTCGCCGCCGCTGGGGGAGTCGGGGGAGTCCTCGTCGCCGATGCGGGGGCAGACGACGTAAGCCTGGTGCCCCTTGGCGATCTCCTCGCGGACCCGCTGCCACACGCGGTCGAGCCACGCCGGTTTCTCCGACACCGGAACGACATTCGTGGAGATCGGCGAGCGGCCAGCCGGAAGCTCGCGCAGCGACGAGGTTTCCAGATCGCCGTAGACGGTCATGGCGACGGTGCGGGGGATCGGCGTCGCGGTCATCACCAGCACGTGCGGGCTCACGTTCTCACCAGCCCTGGCGCGCAGGGCGTCGCGCTGCTCGACGCCGAAGCGGTGCTGCTCGTCGACCACGACGAAACCCAGGTCGGCGAAGGAGACCTTGTCCTGGATCAGCGCGTGCGTGCCGACCACGATGCCCGCCGCGCCGCTCACCGCGTCGAGCATCGCCTGTTTGCGTTGCGGCGCCGAGAGAGAACCGGTGAGCAGCGTGACCCGGGTGGCGTTCTCCGCGGCCCCCAACTCTCCAGCTTGCCCGAGGTCGCCCAGCATGTCCGACAGCGACCGCGCGTGCTGGGACGCCAGCACCTCCGTCGGCGCCAGCAGCGCCGCCTGCCTGCCCGAGTCGACCACCTGGAGCATCGCCCGCAGCGCCACGATCGTCTTGCCGGAACCCACTTCGCCCTGGAGCAGCCGGTTCATCGGGTGCTCGCCCGCCAGGTCGCGCGCGACGGCGGCGCCGACCTCCACCTGGCCCTGGGTCAACGTGAACGGCAGCCGCTTGTCGAAGGCGTCCAAGATCCCGCCGTGCTTCGGGGGGCACGCGGGCGCGGGCCGGGCGGCGGAAGCCTTGCGGCGCTGGGCAAGGGCGAGCTGCACGGCCAGCGCCTCGTCCCACTTGAGCCGGGTCCGGGCGATCTCCAGGTCGGCCCACTCGGCGGGCCGGTGGATGGCGCGCACCGCCGTGTCGTACTCGACCAGGCCCAGCTTCAGCCGAAGCTCGTCGGGAAACGGGTCCTCGATCTCGTCCAGCATGTCCAGTGTCTGCTGCACGCACTGCGCGATCTGCCACGACTGGATCTTCGCCGACGCCGGGTAGACCGGGATGAGACCGCCCGCGAACTCTTCCACCGCACCGGTTTCCGCGTCGCCGTCGAGCAGCTGGTAGTCCGGGTTGGCCAGTTGCAGCTTCTGCCGGAACGCGGTGACCTTGCCCGCGAACAACGCGCTCAGGCCCGGCTTGAGCTTGTCCATGTGCCAGGGCTGGTTGAAGAACGCGCACTCCAACGACCGCTTGCCATCGGTCAGGGCGACCTCGATCAGCGTGCCGCGCTTGGTCTTCATCTGCCGCTTGTTGACCGAGACGACCTTCGCCATCACCGTGACGTGCTCGCCGACCTCAAGGCCCGCGATGTCGGTGAGCTGCCCGCGTTCGGCGTACCGGCGCGGGTAGTGGCGCAGCAGGTCACCCGCGGTCTCCAGCTTGAACGCGGCGGCGAGCGCGTCCGCGGACTTCTTGCCCACCACCCGGTCGAGCCGGTCGCTCAGCGCTGCCATCACTCTCCCCGCCGTGCCAAATCTGGACGCCCCGATTATGTCGGCACCCACCGACGGTGGCTCACTCCAGGCCGAGCACCACCACCGAGTCGGACTGTCCGCCCCGGTAGACGGCCAGGTCGGCGTCGGGCCGCTCGCGGCGCAGGAACTCCGCCAGCGCCTCGGGCACCTCGTCGGGCGCGTCGCGCCCCAGCAGCGCGGTCACCAGCTCCCCGCCCGCGGCCAGCATCCGCTCGACCACCCCGCACGCGGCGCGCGCCAGGGCCTCGGCCGTGGGCGGGCCCGGCTCGATGAGAACCACCTCGCCGTCGGCGAAGCCCAGCACGTCCCGCGCGCGGCACGGGCCGATCCAGGTGATGGCGTCCTGCTCGGCCACCACGACCTCGCCGCGCCGGGTCGCCGCGGCGGCCTCGGCCATGGCGACCACGTCGTCGCCCGCGCGCCTGCGCGGGTCGTGCACGGCGATCGCGGCCAGCGCCTGCACCGGGGACGCGCACGGCACCACCACCGCGTCCTGGCCCGCGGCCACCGCCCGGATCGCGGCCTCGTCGGCGATCGCGGTCAGCCCGGCGTCCCCGGGCAGCACCGTCACGTGCGCCGCGCCGGTCCCGGTGATCACCCGCAGCAGGTCGTAGGCCGTTGGCGGCTCTGCGTCGTCGGCCCGCAGCACCGCGACCCCTTCCGCCGCGAACAGCTCTGCCAGCTCATCGCCACGCACCGCCGCGACGACAGCGCGGTCCCGGACGAACCGGTCCGCGGCGTCCGACGGCGCGTCCGCGAACCGCGCCACCCTGATCCGCCTCGGCCTGCCCACCTCGATCCCCGCCTCGATCGCGGCCCCCACGTCGTTGCAGTGCACGTGGACAGTCCACAGCCCGTCCCCGTCGCTGACGACGGACACACAGTCCCCCAACCCCACCAGCCGCTCACGCAACGCGCTCGCCGCGTCCTCGGTGGACTCCCCGAGCAGATACATGACCTCATAGGCGAACAGGTCCGACCCGGCCTCCCGCGACACCCCCGCCACCGGCCCGTCGTCGTGGGCTGCCGCGGCGCCCACCCCGGCGGGCCGCTGCGCCACCACATCGGCCAACGCGTCGAGAAGCACCACGATCCCGCGCCCGCCCGCGTCCACAACCCCCGCCTCGGCCAACACCGCGAGCTGCGCTGGCGTCCGCCCCAACGCCTCCGCGGCCGCCCTCGCCGCCGCCCGCGTCACCTCCGGCAGCCCCCCGTCGCCCGCCGTGGCCGCCGCCCGCGTCACCTCCGGCAATCCCCCCTCGCCCGCCGTGGCCGCCGCGTCGAGAACACTGAGCATCGTCCCCGCCACCGGCTCGGACACCGCCGCCGCGGCCAACTCGGCCCCCCGCCGCAGAGCCGCCCGCAGATCCGGCCCGGTCACCACCGCCCGCTCGCGCAGCACCTCGGCCATCCCCCGCAACACCTGCGAGACAATCACCCCCGAGTTGCCCCGCGCCCCCGCCAGCGCCCCCTTCGCCAACACCCCGAACGCCTGCCCGGCATGCTCCCCGGCGGGCGCGGCCACCAGCGCCGCCAACGCCGCCCGCAGCGTGGACAGCAGATTGGACCCCGTGTCCCCATCGGCCACCGGAAACACGTTGATCCGATCGATGGCCGAGCGGTGCGCGTCCAGCGCCCGCACGCACGCCGCGGCCCACCGCCGCACCTCGCCCGCGTCCAGCGCGTTGAGCACAGGCCCTCCACCTCGTCCATCGGTATCGGGGGAGACTAGCGACCCCCGACGGCCCCGGTTTGGAGCACGCTACGGCGACCGGTTACCCTGTGCAGACCGCCCGGGTGTGCCCTGGGCCCTCGTACGTGCGTCCACCCGCATATCGCTTGTGTGAGTGGGCTCCGCCAACCTGAAGGAGTGTCTGACGTGGCTGCCGTGTGCGACGTCTGTGGCAAGGGGCCAGGCTTCGGCAAGTCGGTCTCGCACTCGAACCGGCGCACCAACCGCCGGTGGAACCCGAACATCCAGACTGTGCACGCCCGCCTGGGCGTCTCACAGCGCAAGCGCCTGAACGTGTGCACCTCCTGCCTCAAGGCAGGCAAGGTCGTGCGCGGCTAAGGCCCCTGACAAGCCGCGAACCGGCGTTTTGCGTCCCCCTTGGGGGCGCAGGCGCCGGTTTTGTCGTGTCCGGGTCTCGCCTCGCTCGTGACCTCTTTCGGGGGAACACCCCGGCGTGTCGCCCCTTTCCCCCGGCGAGTTATCCACAGGCGCGGCGGCCCTCTTCCCCGCGCTGACCTGCGGCGATAGACTGGAGCGGGGTCAGCCCCCAGGGTGGGCGGGGTTTTGTTTGTGGGGGTTTCGGGGCGGCGAAAGCAGCCGCAGTGGGGTCGTTGAGGACTTGGTCGGGGCGGTCCGGGTGCTCTTGTCGGCTTGGTCGCGCTCCCGCTCACCTGCCAGGCCGAGCCTGGGCTCGCCCAGTGTTCGGTGGGGCAGAGGGACAAACCGGTCTTTCTGCTGGCCCACCTACGCTGCCCAGCGCTCGATGGGGTCGAGCAGCAAACCCGCTCTGCTGTCAGGCCGTACTGACGCTGCCCGGTGCTCGATGGGGTGGAGTGGTTTCTTTGGGGGTGAAGGAAGATCCCTAAACTTGCCGTGGTCGTGGGGCCGAAGGCTCCCCACCCGTCT